>NZ_JBSFJL010000018.1:0-69781 GCF_053598035.1 Streptomyces sp. NPDC001204
TATATCTACACGCGCATCTGAACACTGTTACCCCACCCCACGCGTTCCGCATCTGCGCCAACCAGCACCGGCTGGTTGGCCGATGGCGGCCGGTCGGTTGGTATGCAACTACCGACAGTGACCGGCCCGGGCCGGGCGGCCGCGGGCCGGTGACGGTGCTTGACAGGCTGCTTCGGCCACCGCGGGGAGGTGGCCGGGGTGTGGCCGGGGCGGTGGGGACGGTCCGCCGCCGCGGCACCCCCGTGGGGGAATTGACGGGTTTGCCGGAAGTCCGGATTGGTCGGAGATCGTGGCATTTCACAAGTGAGCTGAGGTGCTCACGAACGAGTGACCAACACGGTCAATTGGTATGGGCAATCCATAGCGAAATCGGGTGATCCAGGCAGCCTGCGCGAGGGGTTCGGGTCTTTGTCGAAGCCGTGCTGTCCAGGACGCGTCCGGATGTCACTTCGGAGGCCTTGGAGGGGTAGGGTCGTGGGTGGTCGGGGACATCCCAATACAGCTCGCCGGCGTCGAAACCGGCGTACCAACGAGGAGATCGGTTCGTGACGATCCGCGTAGGCATCAACGGCTTTGGCCGCATCGGTCGTAACTACTTCCGCGCGCTGCTGGAGCAGGGTGCAGACATCGAGATCGTGGCTGTCAATGACCTGGGTGACACCGCGACCACCGCTCACCTGCTGAAGTACGACACCATCCTGGGCCGCCTCAAGCAGGAGGTCTCCCACACCGCCGACACCATCACCGTCGACGGCCACACCATCAAGGTGCTGTCGGAGCGCAACCCCGCCGACATCCCCTGGGGTGAACTCGGCGTCGACATCGTCATCGAGTCCACCGGCATCTTCACCAAGAAGGAAGACGCCGAGAAGCACATCGCCGGCGGCGCCAAGAAGGTCATCATCTCCGCCCCGGCGAAGAACGAAGACGTCACCATCGTGATGGGCGTCAACCAGGACAAGTACGACCCGGCCAACCACCACGTCATCTCCAACGCCTCCTGCACCACCAACTGCGTGGCGCCGATGGCGAAGGTCCTCGACGAGAACTTCGGCATCGTCAAGGGTCTGATGACCACCGTGCACGCGTACACGAACGACCAGCGCATCCTGGACTTCCCGCACAAGGACCTGCGCCGCGCCCGTGCCGCCGCCGAGAACATCATCCCGACCACCACCGGCGCCGCCAAGGCCACCGCCCTGGTGCTGCCGCAGCTCAAGGGCAAGCTGGACGGCATCGCCATGCGCGTGCCGGTTCCCACCGGCTCGGTCACCGACCTCGTCGTCGAACTCTCCCGCGAGGTCACCAAGGAAGAGGTCAACGCCGCCTTCCAGAAGGCCGCCGAGGGCGAGCTGAAGGGCCTCCTGGACTACACCGAGGACCCGATCGTCTCCTCGGACATCGTCAACGCCCCGGCGTCCTGCACGTTCGACTCCTCCCTGACCATGGTTCAGGACGGCAAGAACGTGAAGATCATCGGCTGGTACGACAACGAGTGGGGCTACTCCAACCGCCTCGTCGACCTCACGGTCTTCGTCGGCAACCAGCTCTGACCGGCAGGGCAGGCACCTCGATGTGAGAGCAGGGCCCGGGCGGCGCGCCGACGCGCCGTCCGGGCCCTGACGCACGTACAGCGGGCCGAACGACCACAACCCGCCCACGTGCGGATCGATCAGCCCTCGTACGATCAAGAGCCCCCTCCTCAGGAGTCCCACCCAATGAAGACGATCGACGAACTTCTCTCCGAAGGCGTGGACGGCAAGCGGGTCTTCGTCCGCGCCGACCTCAACGTGCCGCTGGCCGACGGTGTCATCACCGACGACGGCCGCATCCGCGCCGTCCTGCCCACCGTCAAGGCCCTCGCCGAGGCCGGCGCCAAGGTGGTCGTCGCCTCCCATCTGGGCCGCCCCAAGGGCGCCCCGGATCCGGCCTTCTCGCTGCTGCCCGCCGCCGAGCGGCTCGGTGAACTCCTGGGCGCCTCCGTGGCGTTCGCCCAGGACACCGTCGGCCCGGCCGCCCACGCCGCCGTGGACGGCCTTCAGCCCGGCCAGGTCGCGGTCATCGAGAACCTGCGGTTCAACCCCGGCGAGACGTCCAAGGACGACGCCGAGCGCGGCGAGTTCGCCGACCGGCTCGCCGCCCTCGCGGACGTCTACGTCGGCGACGGATTCGGCGCCGTGCACCGCAAGCACGCCTCCGTCTACGACCTGCCGGCCCGCCTTCCGCACTACGCCGGCTACCTCATCGCCACCGAGGTCGGTGTCCTGAAGAAGCTCACCGAGGACGTCCGGCGGCCCTACGTCGTCGCGCTCGGCGGCGCCAAGGTCTCCGACAAGCTCGCCGTCATCGACGAGCTGCTCGGCAAGGCCGACCGGCTGCTCATCGGCGGCGGCATGGCGTACACCTTCCTCAAGGCCCAGGGCCATGAGATCGGCACCTCCCTCCTTCAGGAGGACCAGCTCTCCGCCGTCAAGGAGTACATCGAGCGGGCCGAGAAGACCGGCGTCGAGCTGGTCCTGCCCGTGGACACGCTGGTCGCGCCCGAGTTCCCGGACCTGAAGGCCAAGGCCCCGGTCCACCCCACCGCCGTCGCCGCGGACGCCATGCCGGCCGGCCAGCAGGGCCTGGACATCGGCCCGGAGTCCCGCAAGCTGTACGCCGCGAAGCTCGCCGACGCCGCCACCGTCTTCTGGAACGGTCCGATGGGCGTCTTCGAGCACCCCGACTTCGCCGAGGGCACCAGGGCGGTCGCCCAGGCCCTGGTCGACTCGGACGGCTTCACCGTCGTGGGCGGCGGCGACTCCGCCGCGGCGGTCCGTACGCTGGGCTTCGACGAGTCGGCATTCGGCCACATCTCGACCGGCGGCGGCGCCTCTCTCGAATACCTCGAGGGCAAGACGCTCCCCGGCCTCGCCGCACTGGAGGACTGAAACCGTATGAGCACGCGCACGCCGCTGATGGCGGGCAACTGGAAGATGAACCTCAACCACCTCGAGGCCATCGCGCACGTCCAGAAGCTCGCCTTCGCCCTCGCCGACAAGGACTACGAGGCCGTCGAGGTCGCCGTCCTGCCGCCCTTCACCGACCTGCGCTCCGTGCAGACGCTGGTCGACGGCGACAAGCTTAAGATCAAGTACGGCGCCCAGGACGTCTCGGCGCACGACTCCGGCGCGTACACCGGCGAGATCTCCGGTGCGATGCTGGCCAAGCTGAAGTGCACCTATGTGGTGATCGGCCACTCCGAGCGCCGGCAGTACCACAACGAGACCGACGAGCTGGTGAACGCCAAGGTCAAGGCCGCCTACAAGCACGGCCTGACGCCGATCCTGTGTGTCGGCGAGGAACTGGAGGTCCGCGACGCGGGCAACCACGTCACGCACACGCTCACCCAGGTCGAGGGAGGTCTGAAGGACCTCCCGGCCGAGCAGGCCGAGTCGATCGTGATCGCCTACGAGCCCGTCTGGGCCATCGGCACCGGCAAGGTCTGCGGCGCGGCGGAGGCCCAGGAGGTCTGCGGCGCCATCCGCGGCAAGCTCGCCGAGCTGTACTCGCAGGAGGTCGCCGACCAGGTGCGCATCCAGTACGGCGGCTCGGTGAAGTCGGGCAACGTCGCCGAGATCATGGCGCAGAAGGACATCGACGGCGCCCTGGTCGGCGGTGCCTCGCTGGACACGGACGAGTTCGTCAAGATCGTGCGCTTCGGCGAGCAGTGAGCCGGGGCCCATCGCGGGCACTGGGCCGGGCCCGCCGTGAGTGGCGGGCCGGGCTGTGAGTATGCGCGGGCGGCGATCCGTCGTACCCTTGCGGGGGCATGGTAGGCATGACCTGCCACACCCCGTCGTCCATCCGAATCCGAGGAAGTTGGTCCAGCCGTGGTTTTGGGGTTCTCGATCGCCCTGATCGTCTTCAGCCTGCTGCTGATGCTGCTGGTGCTGATGCACAAGGGGAAGGGCGGCGGCCTCTCCGACATGTTCGGTGGCGGTATGCAGTCCTCCGTCGGCGGCTCCTCGGTCGCCGAGCGCAACCTCGACCGCATCACCGTGGTCATCGGCCTGCTGTGGCTCGCCTGCATCATCGTGCTCGGCATCCTGATGAAGACGAGCAGCTGACGAGCGGCTGCCCTTCGGTCGGGACCGCACATTCCGTACGTAAGGCCCCATGGTCGGTACGCGCTCCTGAGCGCGGCCTATCATGGGGCTTGCGTCTGTGTGGGAGCGGTAACTCCCATCACTGGACGCGCGTTGGGCCTTACGTAGACTGAGGCGCTCGCGGCGGAGCGGAGGCCGACCCGTTTCGCGGCACCATCACGCAGGGAGTTACGACCGTGGCAAGTGGCAACGCGATCCGAGGAAGCCGGGTCGGGGCGGGGCCGATGGGCGAGGCCGAGCGCGGCGAGTCCGCGCCGCGTCTGCGCATCTCCTTCTGGTGCTCCAACGGACACGAGACCCAGCCGAGCTTCGCCAGCGACGCGCAGGTTCCCGACACCTGGGACTGCCCGCGCTGCGGCTTCCCGGCCGGTCAGGACCAGGACAACCCGCCGGCCCCGCCGCGGACCGAGCCCTACAAGACGCACCTGGCCTATGTGCGGGAGCGCCGCAGCGACGCGGACGGTGAGGCGATCCTCGCCGAGGCGCTCGCCAAACTGCGGGGCGAGATCTAGGACTTGAGGTCCGGTCGGCCGCCTTCGGGCGCGGGGCCGGACCTGTTGCGTACCGGACTTGCTGCGTACCGGACCTGTTGCGTATCCGGGCGGACCGGCCGCCGCGGACCGGTTGTCAGTGGTGCCCTCTACGGTTTGCGTATCGGTGAATCGTGAGGCGGAGGGGAAACCATGACGGGGGTCGAGGCCGGGCGCGAAGCCGTCGACACGGGTGCGCCGGCGTGGCGTGGCGGATTCGGACGGCTGTGGAGCGCCGCCGTGCTGTCCAGCTTCGGCGACGCGCTGCGTACGGCCGCGCTGCCGCTGCTCGCCCTGTCCCTGACCGACGACCCGCTGCTCATCGCCTCCGTCACGGCCTGCGGCTATCTCCCCTGGATCGTCTTCGGGCTGCTCGGCGGCGCCGTCGCGGACCGTGTGGACCAGCGGCGCGCGATGTGGGCGGCGGACACGGTACGGGGCCTCCTGGTCGGCGGCTTCGCCCTGGCGGTGGCCCTGGGGCACGCCTCGATCGGCCTGCTGATCGCCCTGGCCTTCGCGCTGACCACGCTCCAGACACTCTTCGACAACGCGGCCACGGCCCTGTTGCCCGCCCTGGTGGAGTCCGAGGCGCTGGGCAGCGCCAACGCCCGTCTGATGACCGGGCAGCGCCTCGCGGGCGGGCTGCTGGGCGGCCCGGTCGTGCCCCTGCTGTTCGCCGCGGGGGCCGCCGCGCCCTTCGCGGCCGACGCCGCCACCTTCCTGGTGGCCGCCGCTCTCGTGGCCTCCGTGCGGGTCCCGGCGCCCGAGCGCCGGCCGAGACCGGCGGGCAGCACGCTGCGGCGGGAGATAACCGAGGGACTGCGCGCCCTCGGGCGGGACAGGGCCCTGCGCGGGCTGTGCGCCGCCACGGCCCTGTGCAACGTCGGGATGGGCGCGCTCATCGCCACCCTGGTGGTCGTCGTGACCGGCTGGCTGGGCGCGGGCACCAAGGGATACGCGGCGGCGCTGACGGCGTACACGCTCGGCAGCCTGGCCGGGGGAGCGGTCAACCGGCGGATCGTGGCCCGGCTCGGGCGGATGCGGGCCGTGGTGCTGGCCGGCGGGGTGCAGATCGCCGCCCTGGTGGTCCTGGGACTGGTGCCCAGCCTGGCCTTCGCGGTGGCCGCGCTGGCCGTGTTCGGGCTGATGGGCATGGTGTGGAACGTCAACACGACGACTCTGATGCAGCAGCGCAGCCCCGCCGGGATGCTGGGCCGGGTCAGCGCGGCCTTCCGCACCCTCGCGGTGGCCGGGGCGCCGCTGGGCGCGGTGCTCGGCGGGGCCGTCGCGGCCGTGTGGGGCCCGAACTGGCCGGCGCTGCTCACGGCCGCGTTCTTCGTGCTTTCCGTGGCCGCGCTGATACCCGCGCGCCGTGCCGACGTACTCGTTGTTACGCCGGACGACGGCGTGACGACGACTCATGTCTCCCGCTGATCAACTAGGTTGGACCGGCAGCGGGGCAAGGACGCAGGACAGCTAGGAAAGAAGGCTGAGGTCCGAATGAACGCAGACGCCCGTACCAGGCTCAACCAGAGGCCCGAGTGGACCGCTCTGGCCAGGCACCGTGAGGAGCTCGCCGGCACCGGTCTACGGGATCTGTTCGCGGCCCACCCGGAGCGCGGCGAGGCGTACGCCCTCCAGGTCGGTGATCTGTACGTCGACTACTCCAAGCACCTCGTCACCGACGAGACCCTGCGGCTGCTGCGGGAGCTGGCCGCCGCGACGGACGTGTTCGGGCTGCGGGACGCCATGTTCCGCGGTGCGAAGATCAACGTCACCGAGGACCGGGCCGTGCTGCACACGGCGCTGCGCTCGCGGCGGGACGCGGTGATCGAGGTCGACGGGGAGAACGTCGTGCCGGGGGTGCACGCGGTCCTCGACAAGATGAGCGACTTCACGCACCGGGTGCGGTCGGGGGAGTGGACGGGGCACACCGGCAAGCGGATCCGCAATGTGGTCAACGTCGGCATCGGCGGCTCCGACCTGGGCCCCGCGATGGCGTACGAGGCGCTGCGGGCCTACACCGACCGTGGTCTGACGGTGCGGTTCGTGTCGAACGTCGACGGCGCGGACCTGCACGAGGCCGTGCGGGATCTGGACGCGGCGGAGACGCTGTTCGTCATCGCGTCCAAGACGTTCACCACGATCGAGACGATCACCAACGCGACGTCGGCGCGCAACTGGCTGCTGGGAGAGCTGAAGGCCGGCCCGGAGGCGGTCGCCCGGCACTTCGTGGCGCTGTCCACGAACACGGAGAAGGTGTCCGAGTTCGGCATCGACGTCGAGAACATGTTCGAGTTCTGGGACTGGGTCGGGGGCCGGTACTCGTACGACTCCGCGATCGGCCTGTCCCTGATGATCGCGATCGGGCCGGACCGGTTCCGGGAGATGCTGGACGGCTTCCGGCTCGTCGACGAACACTTCAGGACCGCGCCGGCCGAGTCCAACGTGCCCTTGCTGATGGGCCTGTTGGGGATCTGGTACGGCAACTTCCACGACGCCCAGTCGCATGCGGTGCTGCCGTACTCGCACTATCTGTCGAAGTTCACCGCGTATCTTCAGCAGCTGGACATGGAGTCCAACGGGAAGTCGGTGCAGCGGGACGGAGAACCCGTGGAGTGGCAGACCGGTCCGGTGGTGTGGGGGACGCCGGGCACGAACGGGCAGCACGCGTACTACCAGTTGATCCACCAGGGTACGAAGCTGATCCCGGCGGACTTCATCGGCTTCGCCGAGCCGGTGGCCGAGCTGAGCGGTGAACTACGGGCGCAGCACGATCTGCTGATGGCCAACTTCTTCGCGCAGACCCAGGCGCTGGCCTTCGGCAAGACGCCGGAGGAGGTACGGGCGGAGGGGGTGCCGGAGGAGCTGGTGCCGCACAAGACCTTCCGCGGGAACCACCCCACGACCACGATCCTCGCGCGCGAGTTGACTCCGTCGGTGCTGGGGCAGCTGATCGCGCTGTACGAACACAAGGTGTTCGTACAGGGTGCCGTCTGGAACATCGACTCCTTCGACCAGTGGGGAGTCGAGCTGGGCAAGGTCCTCGCGAAGCGCGTGGAGCCGGCTCTGACGGAGGGCGCGGAGGTGGAGGGGCTGGACCCCTCCACGACGACCCTGGTCGCCAAGTACCGCGCCCTTCGCTCCCGCTGATCCCTCTTCCCTCACCCGTCTCGCTGGAGCGGAGCCCCCAGGCCCCCCGGGACCCCCGGACCTCCCGGGACCCCCGGACCAGGCCCCCCGGGACCCCCGGACCCCAGGCCCCCCGGGCTATCCGGATCGAACCCGGGGCTCCGCCCCAGCCCCCGCCCGGACCCGTGGGCGTTCAGGCCACCGCTGACAACGTGTCCGCCAGGCGGCGGTGGGAGGCTCTGGTGGCGGGGAGGGCGGAGAGGGCCGCGGCGCCCAGGGCCGCCGAGGCGACGAAGAGGAGCAGCAGGAGCGGGGAGGGCGTTCTGGCGATGCCGGCGCCTATGCCGCTGGAGTGGCCCTGGGCGTTGATCAACCAGTTGGACAGGGGGAGCGCCAGGGCCGTGGCGGCGGCTGCGGCGGCCAGGGCCGTGCAACCGGTCGCGGTCACCGTGATCGCGGTGATCTGGCGGGGAGAGAGACCGATGGCCTTCAGGGCCAGGAGGTCTCGTTCGCCCTCGCGGATCGTGCCGCCGATCGCGGAGAGGAGCTCGATCAGGCCGATCAGGGCCAGGACACAGGTCAGGCCCACGATGACCGCGCGCATCGACGACAGGCCGTCGGCCGGGTTGGTCACCGGATGGACGTCGAGGTGGCCGTGGGCTGCGGCGGACAGGGCGGTGGCGACGTGGCGCGGATCGGTGCCCGGATCGAGGCGGAGCTGGTAGAAGGTGGGGCTGAGGTTCGGGTCGTTCTCGTGCAGGGTGTCCAGGGACGTGGAGATGACCCGGCCGGCGTTCTCCGGTTCGATGCTGCGGCCGACGATGTGCAGGATCTGCGGCTGGTCGCCCACCGTCATGCGCACCCAGTCGCCGACCCGGACGTCGAGCAGGTCCAGCAGGCCCTGCCCGGCGACCGCCTCGTCGGGCCCGTCGGCGCGGCGGCCCTCGGCCAGGGCGAACGGGTAGGGAGCCTCGCGGGTGCCCAGGCCCCGCAGGGCGATCGTGGCCGTCTGGCCGGGGACCAGGGCGGCCACCTCCACACCGGGGTAGACGGCGGCGACCCCGGGTTCCCGATCCAGCAGCCCCCGCGTGCCGCCGTCGTTCAGGGTGCTGTCGGGACGGACGGTCAGCGCGGCCGGCAGCCCCAGCTCCTCCGGCCGGTTGTGGAAGCGGTCGATCGTGGTCCAGGCACTCATCGCCACCACGATCAGCAGCAGCGGAAGCGCCAGCCGCCCCACCGTGGCGAAGGTGCGCGGGCGGCGGGTGAAGGCCCGGTGCCACCCCAGGACCAGCGCGGGCGGCAGGCGCAGGCCCAGCGCCCTGCGGGCGACCCCGGGCAGGCCGCCGCCCGGCACCGCCGCCGGGTGCGGCACCGGGACCGGCGGCACCCGTCCCGCCCGCCACGCCGCGAGCCCGGTCACCGCGCCGATGAACAGCACCGCGCCCACCGGGACCGCGCCCATCGTCACCGTGTGGCCCGGCAGGCCCTGCCACACCCCGACCGCGTCGCCCAGCCGGCCCGGGATCCGCGCGCCCAGCCCCTCGGTCAGCACCACCGCGGCGACGGCGCCCAGCACGGCGTACGCCACATGCTGGAGCAGGAAGATCCGGACCACCTGGGCGGGCGTGAAACCGATCGCCTTCAGCACCGAGATGTCCCGCAGGTGCCCCCGTATGCGGGTGCCGATCGCGCCGTGCACCGCCAGCCCGGCCGCGATCAGCGCGCCCAGCCCGAACAGGCCCAGCACCTGCCCGAGCAGCCGGTTGTCGCTCTGCGCCTCGGCCCGCGCCTGCTGCCAGGTGGACACCTCGCCGACCACGCCGGCGCCCAGCACGGTGACGGCGCGCTGCACGGCGTAGTCCGTGTCGTCGGGATCGGTCAGCCGCAGTCCGACCACCCGTCCGCCGGGCTCGCGCACCGCGGACGGCTGCGCCCACACCAGCCCCGGCTGCTCGCCGGGGCCGTAGCGGGGCTCGGCGCTGTCGGCGATGCCCACCACGTTCAGCGCGCGCCCGGTACCGGGCAGGGTGAGCGTGTCCCCGGGTTCGGCCAGCAGGGCCGTGGCGAGGCGGCTCTCCAGGACCACGCCGTCCGGCTCCCCGGCGTCCAGCCAGTGCCCGGCGGTGAGCAGCGGGCGTCCCACGGCGGGCAGCGAGGGCGTACCGCGCAGTTCCACGGTGGCGCGGGTGCCGCGGGAGACGACGGTGGCGGACTCGACGAGGTAGGCGTCGGTGACCGACTCGACGCCGTCCAGCGCGGCGAGCCGCCCCGTCTCGGCGGACCGCGCCGTGTGCAGCCACACATGGGCCCCGTGGGACTGGGTGAAGACCCGCTGCCAGGGATTGGTCGCGTAGCCGAACAGCGCGGTGGCCAGCAGTAGCGAGGCGACGATGCCGGCCGTGGCCAGCACGATGAACAGCGCCTCTCCCCGGTGGGCGCGCAGATCGGAGTGCGCCCAGCGCAACGTGGCTCGCACCGGCCTCAGTCCCTCGGTCCGGAACGCGGACCCGGGCACGCCGGGCGGCCGTACCCCGGGCACGCCGGGTAATCGCGTCCCGGGCACATCAGGTGGTCGTACACCGCACTCAGTCCCTCAGTTCCAGCACGCCCGAGATCCCCGTGCTCCGCGACGGCGTCGTCCCGTCCAGTTCCGCGTCGTCGGCGATCCGGCCGTCGAAGAAACTGATCACCCGGTCCGCGGCGCTCGCCAGCCGGGCGTCATGAGTGACCAGCACGATCGTCTGGCCGCGCCCGTGGAAGCGGGACAGCAGCCGCATCACCTCGCGGGTGCCCTTGCTGTCGAGGCTGCCGGCGGGCTCGTCGGCGAGCAGCAGCGGAGGGTGGTTGACCAGCGCGCGGGCCAGCGCGACCCGCTGCTGCTCACCGCCGGACAGCTCGCCCGGCATGCTGCGCTCCTTGCCCTCCAGGCCCAGCTCGGCCAGCAGTTCCTCCCGCTCGGCACGCGCCTGCCGCGGCGAGCGGCCGGCGAGCAGCGCGGGCAGTTCGACGTTGTCGGCGACGGACAGGTTGGAGACAAGGTTGAAGAACTGGAACACGATCCCGATGCCGTTGCGGCGTTCCTCGGCCCAGCGGGCCTCGCCGTAGGAGTCGGTGCACCGGCCGTCCAGCCAGATGCTGCCCTCGTCCGGCCGCTGCAGTCCGCCGAGCAGGTGCAGCAGCGTCGACTTGCCCGCCCCGGACGGGCCGGTGACCGCCACGAACTCGCCGCGGGTCACCGACAGATCCACCCCGCGCACGGCCCGCGCGGGCGCCCCCTGGCCGTGGTGCGTCTTGACCAGGCCCTCGGCCCGCAGCAGCGCCGGAGCTCGGACGTCGCTCACTCCAGCCCCTCCAGTTCCTCCTGGCACCGCTCCAGCCAGTCCAGGTCGGCCTGAAGGTGCAGCATGGCGCCCTCGATCAGCAGTTGGGCGATTCGGTTGTCCCGGTTCTCGGCGGCGGCCAGCTTCGACAGGTTGCGCATGGTGTTGAGGTACTGGCGCCGCTGCTTGTTGATGAGGGCGATCTGGTCGGCGAGACCGGTCTGCGGGGCGAGGGCGAGCTTCATGAAGAACTCGTCCCGCACCCGCGGCTCGTCCTCGGGCTCCTCGAACCAGGCGCGCAGCGCCTCCCGCCCGGCGTCGGTGAGGTGGTAGATCTTCTTGTTGGGCCGGCTGGACTGCTCGACCTCCTCGCCCTCGATCAGTCCCGACTTCTCGAGGCGGCCGAGGGTCACGTAGATCTGGCCGACGTTCGGCTGAGGGTACGCGGAGCCCAGCAGTTGCTCAAGGTCCTGCTTCAGCTCGTAGCCGTGGGCGGGACCGCGCGCGAGAAGTGCCAGGAGGGGCAGGCGCACGCGTGCTCTCCTCCTAGGTCCTCGTCAGACGCGTCATGCGGGGTGTCTCCGGGTGGACGACGTGAGATTGACGCCGGGCCCTAGTATCGCCCATACCTAACAGGTATACATGGCCTGAGCCGGGCGAAGGTGCCCGGCGCCGGTGTGCAAGGAGGAACCTATGCGGTGGATCCACGCCGCCGGTAGGGGCCTCCTTGTTCTGGTCGTGGTCATGACCGGCTGTATCTCCTCGGGTGCCCGGGCGACCGAGGGGAGCGGTGAGGGCCGCGGCCCGCTCACCCTGGCCACCGCGGGCGACCTGACCGGCTACCTCGGCCCGCTGCTGGAGGGCTGGAACCGCACCCACCCCGCCGAGAGGGTCACCCTCGTCGAGCTGCCCGACGCCGCCGACGAGACCCGCGAGCAGATGGCCACCGACCTGCGCGGCGGCAACCGCAGCCGGTTCGACGTGCTCAACATCGACGTCAACTGGACCTCGGAGTTCGCCGCCGCCGGCTGGATCCGCCCGCTGCCGCGCGAGCGCTTCCCGCTGGAGACGTTCCTGCCCCCGGTCGTCGACACCGCCACCTACGACGGACGGCTGTACGCGGTCCCGTACGTCACCAACGCCGGCCTGCTGCTGTACCGCAAGGACGTCCTGGCCAAGGAGGGCGTCCCGCCGCCGCGCACCTGGGCCGAGCTGGAGCACGCCGCCCGGACCATCGCGCCGAAGTACGGACTGGACGGCTACGCGGGCCAGTTCCTGCCGTACGAGGGGCTGACCGTCAACGCGGCCGAAGCCGTGTACTCGGCGGGCGGCACGATCCTCGGCGACGAGGGCGAGCGCGTCACCGTCGACTCGGGCGCGGCCCGCGAGGGCATCGGCTTCCTGGCGCGCGGCTTCGCCGAGGGCTGGATCCCCGAGGAGGCGCTGACGTACAAGGAGGAGGAGTCCAAGCAGGCCTTCCAGGACGGCCGGCTGCTCTTCCTGCGCAACTGGCCCTACGCGTACGCCGTCGCCTCCGCCGAGGGCTCCGCGGTCGCCGGGAAGATCGGGGCCGTACCGCTGCCCGGACCCGACGGGCCGGGGACCAGCGTCCTCGGCGGCTCCAACCTGGCCGTCAACACGCACGCGCGGCACCCCGACTCGGCCGCGCGCCTCATCGCGTACCTCACCAGCGAGCCCGTCCAGCGCCAGGTGCTCACCGAGGGCGCGCTGCCGCCCGTGCGCGCCGCGCTGTACGAAGACCCCGCACTCGTACGGCGGTTCCCGTACCTGCCGACCCTGCGTGCCTCCGTGCTGGCCGCCGCGCCGCGCCCCAAGAGTCCGCACTACGACCAGGTCAGCCTGGTGGTTCAGGCGGTCGTGCACGACACGCTGGCCGGGCGGCAGACCCCCGAGGCGGCCGTGCGGCGCCTCGCGCGCGAACTCGACGCCATCGCCGGGCGCTCGTAGCGCTCGCGCCGCTCACGGCGGAAGCGCGGTTGTAGTTACTTGTTAGGTAACGCCGCCATCACATCTACGGCCATCCCGTCCGGACAAGTCCGGACATGAGAAGTCAACTGCCCAGTAGCTTCTGTTTCGTTCGTTGACACCTTCGTGACACCGATACCTAACATGCATGCATAACGGCTGCCTTCACAGGAACAGGTCAATGGATTGAACAGGCATGGTTGGTGGCGCGACGCGGTGATCTACCAGGTCTACGTGCGCAGCTTCCTGGACAGCACCGGCGACGGCATCGGCGATCTGGCCGGGGTCCGGGCCGGGCTGCCGTATCTGAAGAAGCTCGGCGTCGACGGCATCTGGCTGAGTCCCTTCTACCCCTCCCCGCAGCACGACCACGGCTACGACGTGGCCGACTACTGCGGAGTCGATCAGCTCTTCGGCGACCTCGCCGAGTTCGACCTGCTGATGGCCACCGCCCATCGGCTCGGGATCAGGGTGCTCCTCGACATCGTCCCCAACCACTGCTCCAGCGAGCACCCGTGGTTCCGCGAGGCGCTCGCCGCCGAACCCGGCAGCGAGGCCCGTGCCCGCTTCCACTTCACCGACGGCCGCGGCCCGGACGGCGCCGAGCCGCCCAACAACTGGCACGCCATGTTCGGCGGCCCCGCCTGGACCCGGATCACCGAGGCGGACGGCCGCCCCGGCCAGTGGTACCTGCACATGTTCACGCCCGAGCAGCCCGACTGGAACTGGCGCAACCCCGAGATCCCCGCCGAGTTCGAGCGCGTCCTGCGCTTCTGGCTGGACCGGGGCGTGGACGGCTTCCGCATCGACGTCGCCGCCGGCCTGTTCAAGCACCCCGAACTGCCCGACTCCCCGGACCCGGAGGCCGACGCCCGCACCCGCGACTCGGTCAACCCGCTCGCCTGGAACCAGCCCGAGGTGCACGACGTGTGGCGGCACTGGCGCGCGGTGTGCGAGGAGTACACCGCCCGCGACGGCCGCGAACGCCTGCTGGTCGGCGAGGTGTCCGTGCCCAGCGCCCGCGAACACGCCATGTACGTCCGCCCGGACGAACTGCACCAGGCCTTCTTCTTCGACCTGCTCGGCGCCCCCTGGGACCCCGACGCCTTCCGCAAGGTCATCTCCGAGGCCATGCTGGACATCGCCGGCACCGGCTCCACGGTCACCTGGGTCCTCAACAACCACGACCAGGTCCGCACCGTCACCCGCTACGGCGAGGCCGCCGTGGAGGGCAGCGGACTCGGTGCCGCACGCGCCCGCGCCGCCGCGCTGCTGATGCTGGCGCTGCCCGGAGCCGCGTACGTCTACCAGGGCGAGGAACTCGGCCTGCCCGAGGTCGTCGACCTGCCCGACGACGTGCTCACCGACCCGATCTTCCGCCGCACCGGAAGCCGCGCCCGCGTACGCGACGGCTGCCGGGTGCCGCTGCCCTGGTCGGGGCAGGTCTCCCCGTTCGGCTTCACCTCCGGGACCCAGAGCGCCAAGCCCTGGCTGCCGCAGCCCTCGTACTTCGCCGAGCACGTCACCGAACGCGCCCTCGCCGACACCCGCTCCTTCTGGCACCTGTACCGCGACGGCCTGCAACTGCGCTCCGCACTGCCCCAGTTGGGGGAGGGCTCGCTGCGCTGGCTGGACACCCCGCCGGACGTCCTCGCCTTCGTCCGCGGCGACGGCCTGGTCTGCGCCGTCAACTTCGGTACCTCGCCCACGACCGCGCCGGTCCCCGGCACCCCGCTGCTGGCCAGCGGCGACTGCCCGCCCGGAGTGCTCGCCGGGTCCACCGCCGCCTGGTGGATCACCGAAGGCACCGACCTCTGAACCTCGTCAATTCCCCACCTTCCGAAGGGACATCAACGATGATGCGACGACGTACCACCCTGCTCACCGGCTGCACCGCCCTCGTCCTCGCCCTCGGCGCCACCGCCTGCGGCAGCGACGACCCCGTCTCCGCGGGCGGCGGCGACAAGACGCTCGACGGCCAGACGGTCACCGTGGCCGGCGTCTGGTCCGGCAGCGAGCAGAAGAACTTCCAGAAGGTGCTGGACGCGTTCTCCGCGAAGACCGGCGCCAAGACCCAGTTCATGTCGACCGGCGACAACGTCTCCACCGTCGTCGGCAGCAAGATCGAGGGCGGCAACGCCCCCGACGTCGTGATGGTCCCGCAGGTCGGCGTGCTCCAGCAGTTCGCCAAGAAGGGCTGGCTGGAGCCGCTGTCCGACACCACCCAGAAGTCGGTGGACGCCAACTTCGCGCCGGTGTGGAAGAAGTACGGCAGCGTCGACGACACCCTGTACGGCCTGTACTTCAAGGCAGCCCACAAGTCGACCGTCTGGTACAGCCCCGACGCGCTCGACCAGGCCGGCGTCAAGCCGCCGGCGACGTACGACGAGATGCTCAAGGCCGGGCACACCCTCTCCGACTCCGGGCTCGCCGCCTTCGCGGTCGCCGGACAGGACGGCTGGACCCTGACCGACTGGTTCGAGAACATCTACCTCTCCCAGGCCGGCCCCGAGAAGTACGACGCCCTCGCCGCGCACCAGCTGAAGTGGAGCGACGACAGCGTGGTCAAGGCGCTCACCACGCTCGGCAAGCTGTTCAAGGACAAGCAGCTGATCGCGGGCGGCCAGAAGGGCGCCCTCAACACCGACTTCCCGGGCTCGGTGGAGAAGGTCTTCGGACCCAAGCCCGAGGCCGGCATGGTCTACGAGGGCGACTTCGTCGCGGGTGTCGCCCACGACCAGTTCGACCGGACCATCGGCAAGGACGCGGACTTCTTCCCGTTCCCGCCGGTCGACGGCGGCAACGCGCCGGTCGTCAGCGGCGGCGACGCGGCCGCCGTCCTCAAGGACGGCAAGAACGCCAAGGCCGGCATGAAGCTCCTCGAGTACCTGGCCACCCCGGAGGCCGCGGCCGTCTGGGCCAAGGCCGGCGGCTTCCTGTCCCCGAACAAGAACCTCGACCTCGCCTCGTACGGCGACGACGTCACCCGCGCCACCGCCAAGTCCCTGGTCGCGGCGGGCGACTCCGACGCGGTCCGCTTCGACATGTCCGACCAGGCCCCGGCGTCCTTCGGCGGCACCAGCGGCGTGGGCGAGTGGAAGCTGCTCCAGGACTTCCTGCGCGACCCGTCCGACCCGAAGGGCACCGCGGCGAAGCTGGAGGCCGCGGCGGCCAAGGCGTACAAGAACCAGGGCTGACGCGCCATGACCGCCACCACGCTCGCGAAGGAGAAGGGAGCGGGCCCCCCGACGCCCGCCGCGCGCGCCGAACGTGCTCGGCGCGCGCGGCGGCGGGGGCGGGTCGTCGCGCTGCTGTTCGTCTTCCCCGCACTGCTGCTGCTCGGCGCGCTCGTCGTCTACCCGGTGCTGTTCTCCGTCGGCCGGAGCTTCTTCGACGCCTCCGGCACCCGGTTCGTCGGCGGGGACAACTACACCGAGATGTTCCGCGACCCGGCGACGCTGAAGGCCGTCCGGAACACCACGATCTGGGTCGTCGTCGCCCCGGCGCTGCTCACCGGGCTCGGACTCATCCTCGCCGTGCTGGTGGAGAAGGTCCGCTGGGCGACGGCGTTCAAGCTGCTGCTGTTCATGCCGATGGCCGTGTCCTTCCTGGCCGCCGGCATCATCTTCCGGCTCGCCTACGACGAGGACCCGGACAAGGGCGTCCTCAACGCCGCCGTGGTCTCCGTGCACGACGCCTTCAAGGGATCCCCGTCCTACCCGAGCGCACGCGCCCGTGAGGGATTCGGGCTGACCCAGGGCCGGGACGGCTCGTACCTCACCGACGCGGGCCTCTCGCCCGGCGCCACGGTGACCCTGCCGATGGTCGGCGTGCTGCCCAAGGACCTGCCCGGCGACGCCTCGCCCGCCCGCCCGGTGGAGGGCGGGAAGGCCGCCGGGGACGAACTGCGCGGAGTCGTCTACCTGGACTTCGCGCCCGGCGGAGGCGGCACCCAGGGCAAGGTCGACCGCGGCGAGAGCGGCCTGCCCGGCATGAAGGTCGAGGCGGTGCGCGACGGCCGGACGGTCGCGACCACCACCACGGGCTCCGACGGCTCCTTCCGCTTCACGGGCCTGACGGCGGGCTCGTACGAGGTGAAGCTGCCGCAGGCCAACTTCGCGCAGCCCTACCAGGGCGTCTCCTGGCTCGGCCCGACGCTCGTCACCCCGATGATCATCGGTGCCTACCTGTGGATCTGGACCGGGTTCGCGATGGTGCTGATCGGCGCCGGACTGTCCGCGCTGCCGCGCGACGCGCTGGAGGCTGCGCGCATCGACGGGGCCAACGAGTGGCAGATCTTCCGCCGGATCACCGTGCCGCTGCTCGCCCCCGTCCTCACCGTCGTCTTCGTCACCCTCGTGATCAACGTGATGAAGGTCTTCGACCTCGTCTACATCATCGCGCCCGGCCCGGTGCAGCAGGACGCCACCGTGCTGGCGACCCAGATGTGGCTGGTGTCCTTCGGCGGTGGCAACAACCAGGGCCTCGGCAGTGCGCTCGGCGTGCTCCTGCTGCTCCTGGTGATCCCGGCGATGGTGTTCAACGTCCGCCGCTTCCGAAGGAGTCAGCGATGAACGCGGTCAGGCGGGGCCTGGGCAACGGGCTGGTCCAGGCCGTCCTCGTGGTGATCGGCCTGGTCTGGATGACCCCGCTCGCGGGACTCTTCCTGTCGTCGCTGCGCTCGGCCCAGGACACCGCGAAGGGCGGCTGGTGGACGGCGCTGGCCAGCCCCGGGCAGCTGTCCTTCGACAACTACTCGGCACTGCTGAAGAACTCGGGCATCACCAAGGCCTTCTGGAACACGGTGCTGATCTCGGTGCCCACGACGGTCCTGGTCGTCGTCATCGCGGCGCTGGCCGGATACGCCTTCGCCTGGCTGGACTTCCCGGCCCGTGAGCCGCTGTTCCTGCTGGTGGTGGCGATGCTGGTGGTGCCGGTGCAGATCGGTCTGCTGCCCGTCGCCAAACTCTTCGGCCAGCTCGGCCTGTTCGGCACGATCCCCGGTGTGGTCCTGTTCCACGTGGCCTACGGACTGCCGTTCGCGGTGTTCCTGCTGCGGAACTACTTCGCCGAGATGCCGAAGGAGATGCTGGAGGCGGCCCGCATGGACGGGGGCAGCGAGTGGCGGATCTTCACCCGGCTGGTGCTGCCGGTGGGGCGGCCCGCGATCGCGAGCCTCGCCATCTTCCAGTTCCTGTGGGTGTGGAACGACATGCTGGTGGCGCTGCTGTTCGCCGACACCTCCTCGCAGCCGCTGACGGTGGCACTCCAGTCGCAGATCCGGCAGTTCGGCAGCAACATCGATGTGCTGGCGCCGGGGGCGTTCCTGTCGCTGGTCGTGCCGGTGGTCGTGTTCTTCGCCTTCCAGCGGCACTTCGTGCAGGGGGTGATGGCTGGGTCGGTGAAGTGACGCCGACCCCTGGTCCGGCCCGAACGGCCTCCTCCCCGAACGCCGGACGGGCCGGAAGAAGGTGCGGCGGCGGTGTTCCTCACCGCCGCCGCACCTTGCCGTTCACGCCGAGGCCGGTGGATACAGCGACCGCGGCAGCTGTGAGGCCGCCGCCGTGTCCAGGAGCCACAGGGTGCGGGCGCGGCCCTGGGCGCCGGCTGCCGGAGCCTGGATCTCACCCGCGCCCGAGAGGGCCATCGCCACCGCGTTGGCCTTGTCCTCGCCGGCCGCCAGCAGCCACACCTCGCGGGCCGAGCGGATGGCGGGCAGGGTGAGGGAGACGCGGGTGGGCGGCGGCTTGGGGGAGCCGTGCACGCCGATCACCGTACGCTCCGTCTCGCGCACCCCCGGGTGCTCCGGGAAGAGGGACGCGACATGGGTGTCCGGGCCGACGCCCAGCATCAGGACGTCGAACGACGGGACCGCGCCGTGGTTCTCGGGGCCGGCCGCGCGGGCCAGCTCCTCGGCGTAGGCCTCCGCCGCCGCCTCGACGTCCGCGCCGTAGGGACCGTCCGACGCCGGCATGGCGTGCACGCGCTCGGGGTCCAGCGGCACGGAGTCCAGCAGGGCCTCGCGGGCCTGCGTGACATTGCGTTCCGGGTCGCCCTCCGGCAGGAACCGCTCGTCGCCCCACCACAGGTCCAGCCGGCCCCAGTCGATCGCGTCGCGGGCGGGCGCGGCCGCCAGCGCGGCCAGCACCCCGTTGCCGTTGCGGCCGCCGGTGAGGACCACGGACGCCGAGCCCGTCGAGGCCTGCGCGTCCACGATCCGGGTGATCAGCCGGGCCGCGGCGGCCTGCGCCATCAGCTCCTTGTCGTGGTGGACGACCAGTTGCGGAGTGCTCACTCGGCGGCCTCCTCCTGGGGGACGGGCACCGCGACCGGCTCCTTCGCGGACGCCTTCGAACCGCCGGACGCCCTGACGCCGTCCAGCCGGTCCACGCCGAACCGCAGCGCGGACGCGTACGTGTCGTCCGGGTCCAGCCGCCGGAGTTCCTCCGCGATCAGCTCGGCGGTCTCCCGCCGCTTCAGTGCCACCGCCCGCTCCGGCTGCCCCTGGATGGACAGGGTCGCCAGCCTGCCGTCGGCCCGGTCCAGGGCGATCGGGCCGCAGCTGGTGTCCATGCGGACCGCGGTCAGACCGGGACCCGCGGACTGCGAGCGCTTGACCGGGACGTCCAGCCGGTCCGCGAGCCACATCGCCAGCAGCTCGCAGCTCGGGTTGAACTCCTCGCCCTCCACCTCCACGGCCCTGACCTCGCAGGTGACCTGATCGAGGGCGGCGGCCAGCATCGAGCGCCACGGAGTGATCCGGGTCCAGGACAGGTCCGTGTCGCCGGGCGTGTACGCCTCGGCCCGCGCGGAGAGCTCCCGCACCGGCTGCTCGGCGGCGTACGTGTCGGTGACCCGGCGCTGCGCCAGGGCGCCCAGCGGGTCCTTGGCCGGTTCGAGCGGGGCGTTCACCGGCCACCAGACGACGACCGGCGCGTCGGGGAGCAGCAGCGGCAGCACCACCGACTGGGCGTGGTCGGCCACCTCGCCGTGCAGACGCAGCACCACCGTCTCGCCGGTGCCGGCGTCCGCGCCCACCCGCACCTCGGCGTCGAGCCGCGAGGATGTGCGGTCGCGCAGGGTGCGGGCGAGCCGCTTGATGACCACCAGCAGGCGCGAGGGATGCTCCCGCGAGGCGTCTCCGGCGGCCTTCAGCGCGTCGTAGGCGTTCTCCTCGTCGGTGACGATGACCAGCGTGAGCACCATGCCCACGGCCGGGGTGCCGATCGCCCGCCGGGCCCGCACCAGCGCCTTGTTGATCTTGCTGGCCGTGGTGTCGGTCAGGTCTATCTTCATGGCCGGCGCCAGCTCCGTCCGTCTCGTGCGAGCATCTCGTCCGCCTCGGCGGGGCCCCACGTCCCGGACGGGTATTGCGCGGGCCTGCCGTGCTTGTCCCAGTACGTCTCGATCGGGTCGAGGATCCGCCAGGACAGCTCGACCTCCTCGGTGCGCGGGAAGAGGTTGGAGTCGCCGAGCAGCACGTCCAGGATCAGGCGTTCGTACGCCTCCGGGCTGGACTCCGTGAAGGACTCGCCGTAGGCGAAGTCCATCGACACGTCCCGGATCTCCATCGACGTGCCGGGCACCTTGGAGCCGAAGCGGACCGTGACACCCTCGTCCGGCTGGACGCGGATGACGATGGCGTTCTGCCCGAGTTCCTCGGTGGCCGAGGTGTCGAAGGGGGAGTGCGGCGCCCGCTGGAAGACGACCGCGATCTCGGTGACCCGGCGGCCCAGGCGCTTGCCGGTGCGCAGATAGAAGGGGACGCCCGCCCAGCGGCGGTTGTCGATCTCCAGCTTGACGGCCGCGAACGTGTCGGTCTTCGACTTCTTGTCGATGCCCTCTTCCTCGAGGTAGCCGATGACCTTCTCGCCGCCCTGCCAGCCCGCCGCGTACTGCCCGCGCACGGTCGACTTGCCCAGGTCCGTGGGCAGCTTCACCGCGCCGAGCACCTTGGTCTTCTCCGCGGCCAGCGCGTCCGCGTCGAAGGAGGCGGGCTCCTCCATCGCGGTCAGGGCCAGGAGTTGCAGCAGGTGGTTCTGGATGACGTCGCGGGCGGCGCCGATGCCGTCGTAGTAGCCGGCCCGGCCGCCGATGCCGATGTCCTCGGCCATGGTGATCTGCACATGGTCCACGAAGGACCGGTTCCAGATCGGCTCGAACATCGTGTTGGCGAAGCGCAGGGCCAGGATGTTCTGGACGGTCTCCTTGCCCAGGTAGTGGTCGATGCGGAAGACCTGGTCCGGGGCGAAGACCTCGTGCACGATCGCGTTGAGCTCCTCGGCCGACCTCAGGTCGTGGCCGAAGGGCTTCTCGATGACCGCGCGCCGCCACGAGCCGTGGCTCTGGTCGGCCAGCTGGTGCTTCTTCAGCTGCTGGATGACCACCGGGAAGGACTTCGGCGGCACCGACAGGTAGAAGGCGAAGTTGCCGCCCGTGCCCTGTGCCTTGTCCAGTTCCTCGATCGTGCCGCGCAGCCGCTCGAACGCGTCGTCGTCGTCGAAGGTGCCCTGCACGAAGCGCATCCCCTGGATGAGCTGCTGCCAGACCTCCTCCCGGAACGGCGTGCGCGCGTGCTCCTTGACGGCGTCGTGCACGACCTGGGCGAAGTCCTCGTGCTCCCAGTCGCGGCGGGCGAAGCCGACGAGCGAGAAGCCCGGCGGCAGCAGACCCCGGTTGGCGAGGTCGTACACCGCGGGCATGAGCTTCTTGCGCGACAGGTCACCCGTGACACCGAAGATGACCAGGCCCGACGGCCCCGCGATACGCGGGAGCCGTCGGTCGGCGGGGTCACGGAGCGGGTTCGCTCCGGTGACGGAAAGGGGAGCCAAGGTTCTCAGCCCTCCGCGGGAGCGAGGCGCTCCAACTCCGCCTCGGTGGACTTGAGCAGGTCGTTCCAGGACGACTCGAACTTCTCGACGCCCTCGTCCTCCAGGACCTGGACCACGTCGTCGTACGAGATCCCGATCCCCTCCAGCGCGTCGATGTCCGCGCGGGCCTGCTCGTAGGTGCCGGTGACCGCGTCGCCGCGGATCGCGCCGTGCTCCTCGGTGGCCTCCAGTGTGGCCTCGGGCATGGTGTTCACCGTGTTCGGCGCCACCAGCTCCTCGACGTACATGGTGTCCTTGTACGCCTTGTCCTTCACCCCGGTGGACGCCCACAGCGGACGCTGCTTGTTGGCGCCCTGCCGCTCCAGCGCGCTCCACCGGTCGGAGGCGAAGACCTCCTCGTACGCCTCGTAGGCCAGACGCGCGTTGGCCACGCCCGCCTTGCCGCGCAGCGCCTTGGCCTCGGCGGTGCCGAGCTCGTCGATCCGCCGGTCGATCTCGGTGTCCACGCGGGACACGAAGAAGGACGCCACCGAGTGGATCTTCGACAGGTCCAGGCCGCGCTCCCGGGCCTTCTCCAGGCCGCTCAGGTACGCGTCCATCACCGCGCGGTAGCGCTCCAGCGAGAAGATCAGGGTGACGTTGACGCTGATGCCGTTGCCGATGGTCTCGGTGATCGCCGGCAGGCCCGCCCTGGTGGCCGGGATCTTGATGAGCGTGTTGGGCCGGTCGACCAGCCAGGCCAGCTGGCGGGCCTCGGCGACCGTCGCCCTGGTGTTGTGCGCCAGGCGGGGGTCCACCTCGATGGACACCCGGCCGTCCTTGCCGCCGGTGGCGTCGAAGACGGGGCGCATGATGTCGGCGGCGTCCCGGACGTCCGCCGTGGTGATCATGCGGATGGCCTCTTCCACCGTGACCCGGCGGGCGGCCAGGTCGGAGACCTGCTGTTCGTAGCCGTCCCCCTGCGAGATCGCCTTCTGGAAGATCGTCGGGTTGGTGGTGACGCCCACGACGTGCTGCTGGTCGATCAGCTCGGCGAGGTTGCCGGACGTGATCCGCTTGCGCGACAGGTCGTCCAGCCAGATCGCGACGCCTTCGTCGGAAAGGCGCTTCAGTGCGTCTGTCATGGAAATTACATCTCCTACGGGTCGTATATGAGCGTCAGCGCTGGGCGGCGGCGATGGATTCCCGGGCCTTGTCGGCCACGTTCTCCGCGGTGAAGCCGAACTCGCGGAAGAGCACCTTGGCGTCGGCCGAAGCACCGAAGTGCTCGAGGGAAACGATGCGGCCGGCGTCTCCCACGTACTTGTGCCAGGTCAGACCGATACCTGCCTCGACCGCGACGCGTGCCCGCACGGCCGGGGGCAGCACGCTGTCCCGGTACCCCTGGTCCTGCTCCTCGAACCACTCCACGGACGGCATGGACACCACCCGGGTGGGGATGCCCTCGGCCTGGAGCCGCTCGCGGGCCTCCACGGCCACGTGCACCTCGGAGCCGGTGGCGATCAGGACGACCTGTGCCGCGGTGTTCTGCCCTTCCGGCCCCTCGGCCTCGAACATCACGTAACCGCCGCGCGCGGCGTCGTCGTTGGGCTCGTACGTCGGCACGCCCTGGCGGGTCAGCGCCAGACCGTGCGGGGTGCCCTTGCCGAACTCCTTGGTCCAGCGGCGCAGGATCTCGCGCCAGGCGATCGCGGTCTCGTTGGCGTCGGCCGGGCGGACGATGCTCAGGCCCGGGATGGCGCGCAGCGAGGCCAGGTGCTCGACCGGCTGGTGGGTGGGGCCGTCCTCGCCCAGGCCGACGGAGTCGTGCGTCCAGACGTACGTCACCGGCAGGTGCATCAGGGACGACAGGCGCACCGCGTTGCGCATGTAGTCGGAGAAGACCAGGAAGGTGCCGCCGTAGACGCGGGTGTTGCCGTGCAGCGTGATGCCGTTCATCGCCGCGGCCATCGCGTGCTCGCGGATGCCGAAGTGGATGGTGCGCCCGTACGGGTTCGCCTCCGGCAGCGGGTTGCCCTCGGGCAGGAACGACGAGGTCTTGTCGATGGTGGTGTTGTTCGAGCCGGCCAGGTCCGCCGAGCCGCCCCACAGCTCCGGGATCACGTCGCCGAGCGCCTGGAGCACCTTGCCGGACGCGGCACGCGTGGCCAGGCCCTTGCCCGCCTCGAACACCGGGATCTTCTCGTCCCAGCCGGCGGGCAGTTCGCCCGCGGCGATCCGGTCGAACTCGGCGGCCCGCTCGGGGTTGGCCTCGCGCCAGACCTGGAGCGACTTCTCCCACTCGGCCTTGGCCCGGCGGCCCCGCTCCAGGGCGGCGCGGGTGTGGTTCAGCACCTCGTCGGAGACCTCGAAGTGCTGCTCGGGGTCGAAGCCGAGGACGCGCTTGGTGGCAGCGACCTCCTCCTCGCCCAGGGCAGAGCCGTGCGCGGCCTCGGTGTTCTGCGCGTGCGGGGCCGGCCAGGCGATGATCGAGCGCATCGCGATGAAGGACGGCCGGTCGGTGACGGCCTTGGCCGCCTCGACGGCCGCGTGGATCGCCTGCGGGTCGAGGTCGCCGTCCTCCTTGGCCTCCACGCGCTGCACGTGCCAGCCGTAGGCCTCGTACCGCTTGACGGTGTCCTCGGAGACGGCCGTCTCGGTGTCGCCCTCGATCGAGATGTGGTTGTCGTCCCACAGCAGGATCAGGTTGCCGAGCTTCTGGTGGCCGGCCAGCGAGGACGCCTCGGCGGAGATGCCCTCCTGGAGGCAGCCGTCACCGGCGACGCAGAAGACGAAGTGGTCGAACGGGGACGCGCCGGTGGGGGCCTCCGGGTCGAACAGGCCGCGCTCGTAGCGGGCGGCCATCGCCATGCCCACCGCGTTGGCGACTCCCTGGCCGAGCGGGCCGGTCGTGGTCTCCACGCCCGCCGTGTGCCCGTACTCCGGGTGGCCGGGCGTCTTCGAGCCCCAGGTGCGGAAGGACTTCAGGTCGTCCAGCTCCAGCCCGAAACCGGCCAGGTACAGCTGGGTGTAGAGGGTCAGGGAGGAGTGGCCGGCGGACAGCACGAAGCGGTCGCGCCCCACCCACTGCGGATCGGCCGGGTCGTGCCGCATCACCTTCTGGAAGAGGGTGTAGGCGGCGGGAGCCAGACTCATCGCCGTACCGGGATGGCCGTTGCCGACCTTCTGTACGGCGTCGGCGGCCAGGACGCGCGCGGTGTCCACGGCACGCTGGTCCAACTCGGTCCACTCGAGGTCTGTGGTGGTCGGCTTGGTGCTCACCCTGGGTCAGGGCTCCTCTCCACATGTCGGATGCCGGCGTACGGGGGGACCGCGCACCGGTTGCCGGCGTTCTCGGCGTCGGCCGGACGTTGTCGAGCCTATCCCGTCAGAACGTGCGTTTTTCCGCGTCGTTCCAGAGTGGCGGGACTCTCCGGGATCCGCCTCCCCGCTGGTCGGAATCGCATTCGGCACATGAATACGGGGCTGCTCATCCGATCGCTCAATCGAGCCGGATCGTGCCCGTCCGGAGGGCCTCGCCAACACGACCCGACCCCCGCGAATGTCCGGGTCTGGGCAACGTCTACAGTGGCGTGGTACGCGCGAGTCCTTACCGTCGGTTCACACGGGCGGCTCGCTGGGAGTCTCTGTCAGGGGTGTGCGTGACGGCCGTCGAATCCCGTCCAGCGGGGGTACTCGGTGCGAGCCAGAGCCCGAGCCACCGGCCGTTCGGGGCCCGTGTCAAGGCGTTCGTGGCGCTGACCAAGCCGCGGATCATCGAGCTGCTGCTGATCACCACCGTTCCGGTGATGTTCCTGGCCCAGCGGGGCGTGCCCGACCTGGGGCTGGTCCTGCTCACCTGTGTCGGCGGCTATCTGTCCGCGGGCGGCGCCAACGCGCTGAACATGTACATCGACCGCGACATCGACGCGCTCATGGACCGCACCTCCCAGCGCCCGCTGGTCACCGGCATGGTCAGCCCGCGCGAGTGCCTGGCCTTCGGCATCACGCTGGCGGTCGTCTCCACGCTGCTGTTCGGCCTCACCGTCAACTGGCTGTCCGCGTGGCTGTCGCTCGGAGCGCTCCTCTTCTACGTCGTCGTCTACACGATGATCCTCAAGCGCCGTACCTCGCAGAACATCGTGTGGGGCGGCATCGCCGGCTGCATGCCGGTGCTGATCGGCTGGTCCTCGGTCACCAACTCGATGTCCTGGGCGCCCGTCATCCTCTTCCTCGTCATGTTCTTCTGGACGCCGCCGCACTACTGGCCGCTGTCCATGAAGGTGCGGGAGGACTACGCGCGCGTGGGCGTGCCGATGCTGCCGGTCATCGCGTCCAACAAGGTGGTCGCCCGCCAGATCGTGCTCTACAGCTGGGTGATGGTGGCGGTCTCGCTGCTGCTGACCCCGCTCGGCTACACCGGCTGGTTCTACACGGCGGTGGCGCTGGCGGCGGGCGGCTGGTGGCTGTGGGAGGCGCACGCGCTGCAGAACCGGGCCAAGGCCGAGGCGACCGGCACGAAGCTGAAGGAGATGCGCCTGTTCCACTGGTCCATCACCTATGTGTCGCTGCTGTTCGTGGCGGTGGCGGTGGATCCGTTCCTGCGCTGACCTGCGTACGGGGCGTAGCGGTTTCCCTCGGGCGGGGTGCGTGGTCAAGGCCACGCACCCCGCCCGTCGCCGTTCGGTCTACTCGTGGGTAGCATCTGGCCATGGCAGACACGCAGCAGGTTGACCCCAAGGCCGAGCGCAGGGCCGCCCGCCTCGCCCGGCGGATCGGCTCCTTCTCCAAGGCCCACGGAGGCGCCGAGGGACAGGTCGCGTACCTCGGGGAGCGCGGCGCCAGGATCGTCCTGGTGGGCGAGGACGGCACCTGGGGCGACCTCGTGGCCCCGACGTACGCCATCGCCGAGCAGGCGGTGGAGAAGGCCGGGATCACCGTCCACGAGGCGTTCGACGGCGAGTTCGCGGCCAAGGTGCGGACGGGCCCGTACGAGTGGAGCCGCATGGCGGGCCTTCAGCTGGGCGGCCCGTCCAACGGCTGACCGGATCCGGGCGGCGGTCAGCAACACCTGACGGCCGGTTCACCCGTTAGGGCCTGACGGAGGCAGCGGGCCCAGCGTCGGGAGAACCGGATGATCGAAACGCCGTCCCTCGTGGATCAGCACTGCCACGGAGTCCTGAGAACGGAGCTGGGCCTCGGCACCTTCGAGGCCCGGCTGGCCCGTACGGAGGGCCCGCCCGCGCCGGGCACCACGCTCTTCGACACCCAGACCGGTTTCGCCCTGCGCCGCTGGTGCCCGCCGCTGCTCGGCCTGGAGCCGCACTGCCCGCCCGCGCGCTATCTCGCGCGGCGCCGGGAACTCGGGGTGCTGGAGGCCGGCCGCCGCCTGCTGCGCGGCAGCGGCATCACCACCTACCTCGTCGACACGGGGCTGCGGGGCGACCTGACCGGGCCCGGCGAGATGGCGGCCGCGGGCGACGCGGCCGCACACGAGATCGTGCGCCTGGAACCGCTGGCCGAGCAGGTCGCCGACACCTCCGGCACCGTCGAATCGTTCCTCACCAACCTCGCCGAGGCGGTGCACGGTGCCGCCGCGCACGCCGTCGCCTTCACCTCCGTGGCCGGCGTACGGCACGGGCCGGCGCTCGCGGCGGAGCCGCCCGGCCCGGGGGAGGTGCGGGGCGCCGCGGGCCGCTGGCTGGCCGGGCGGCGGGTCGGCGGGGAACTGAGCGACCCGGTGCTGCTGCGGCACCTGCTGTGGATCGCGGTGGCCTCCGGGCGGCCGCTCCAGCTGCACGCGGGGCTCGGCGGGCCGGGCTCAGCCGGTACGGATCCGCTGCCGCTGACGGACTTCGTCCGGGCGACGGCGGGCCTGGGCACCGATCTCGTCCTGCTGTGCGGCCATCCGTACCACCGCCACGCCGCCCGCCTCGCCGGCCTCTTCCCGCACGTCTACGCCGACTCGGGCGCCGCGCTGGTCCGTACCGGCGCCCGCGCCGCGGCGGTCCTCGCGGAGATCCTGGAGCTGGCCCCGTTCGGCAAGGTCCTCTTCTCCAGCGGGGCACAGGGGCTGCCCGAGTTGCATGTGCTGGGCGCACACCTGTTCAGGGAGTCCCTGGAGCGGGTGCTCGGGGGGTGGGTCGCCGAGGGCGCCTGGTGCCGCGCCGACGCTCAGCGCGTGGCGACGATGGTCGCGGCGGAGAACGCCATGCGCGTGTACGGACTGGGGTGAGCCCCCGGTTGGACCCCGGGGCCCCGGCTTCAGGCCCGGTTGGACCCCGGCGCCCCGGTCTCAGGCCTTCGCCAGCGTCGCCTCGGTGGCGGGACCCGGCAGGTCGGCCACCGCCTCCGGCCGCTCGCGCAGCGACAGCAGCACACGCAGCACCCAGATCCACATGACGCAGGAGCCCAGCATGTGCAGGCCGACCAGGACCTCGGGCAGGTGCGTGAAGGACTGGACGTAGCCGATGGCGCCCTGGCCCAGCAGGATCAGGAACAGTTCGCGGGTCCGCGCCAGCGGGCCCCGCGGCGCGTCGACGGCCTTGAGGATGAACCACAGGGCGAACGTCAGCGTGACCACGATCCACGCCAGCACGGCGTGCAGCTTGGCGACCGTCTGCCAGTCGATCGGGATACGGGAGACCTCCTGGGAGTCGCCCGCGTGCGGCCCGGCGCCCGTGACCACCGTGCCCACCGCGATCAGCAGCACGCTCGCGAGGACCAGGAATCCCACCAGCTGCCGGATCGGCTTGCCGACCAGTGGGCGCGGCTCGGCGTCACCCTCGCGGGTGCGCTGCCACATCACCGCGGCGACCGCGATCAGCGCCGAGGAGAGCAGGAAGTGCGCCGCGACGGTGTACGGGTTCAGGCCGACGAGGACGACGATGCCGCCGAGCACCGCGTTGCCCATGACCACCCAGAACTGTGCCCAGCCCAGCCGGGTGAGGCCGCGCCGCCACGGCTTCTGGGCGCGCGCGGCGACGATCGCCCAGCCGACGGCGGCGCACAGCACGTACGTCAGCATCCGGTTGCCGAACTCGATCACGCCGTGCACACCCATCTCGCGGGTGGTGGTCAGCGAGTCGTCCGTGCAGGTGGGCCAGGTCGGGCAGCCGAGGCCCGAGCCGGTCAGGCGGACGGCGCCGCCGGTGACGACGATGACCACCGCCATCACCAGCGCGGAGAGGGCCGCCCGCTGGACGGTCCTCGGATGCGGGGTCCAGCGTTCGGCGATGAAGGCGAGCGGGTTGCGCACGGCGGACACGGCGTCGGCGCGGGTCAGGTTTGGCACGCGATCCATCGTAGGCGTCCGCTTGTGCACCGTTTCACGAGGGTCCATCGCGCCCTACTCCCAGCGGAAGAACTTCCCGGCGGCCGCGAGCCCCGCCACCGCCCAGACGGCGAGGACGGCCAGGTTGCCCCAGGGCATCCCGGCGCCGTGCTGGAGCACGTCCCGGAGCCCGCCGGAGAGCGCCGAGATGGGCAGCAGGCCGAGCACGTCCTGGGCGACGGGCGGGAACTTGTCCAGCGGGACGATCACCCCGCCGCCGACCAGCAGCAGCAGGAAGACCAGGTTGGCGGCGGCCAGGGTCGCCTCGGCCTTCAGCGTTCCCGCCATCAGCAGGCCCAGCCCGGAGAAGGCGGCCGTGCCGAGGACCATCAGCAGGAGCACGGCGAACGGGTTGCCGTGCGGCGACCAGCCGAGCGCGAACGCGATCACGGTCAGCAGCACGACCTGGAGCACCTCGGTGACCAGCACCGACACCGTCTTGGCGGTCATCAGCCCCCAGCGCGGCAGTGGCGAGGCGGCCAGCCGCTTCAGCACGCCGTAGCGCCGCTCGAAGCCGGTCGCGATGGCCTGCCCGGTGAACGCGGTCGACATCACGGCGAGCGCGAGGACGCCGGGGGTGAGGAAGTCCACGGCCCTGCCGGCGCCGGTGTCGACGATGTCCACGGAGCTGAACAGCACCAGCAGCAGCGTGGGGATGACGACGGTGAGCAGCAGCTGCTCGCCGTTGCGCAGCAGCATCCTCGTCTCCAGCGCCGCCTGCGCCGCGATCATGCGGGTCAGCGGGGCCGCGCCGGGCTTCGGGGCGTACGTACCGGTGGCGGTGGCGGTGGTCACGAGCGCAGCTCCTTGCCGGTCAGCTCCAAAAAGACATCCTCCAGGGTGTGCCGCTCGACGGAGATGCGGTCCGGCATCACGCCGTGCTGGGCGCACCAGGACGTCACCGTCGCGAGCAGCTGCGGGTCGACCTTGCCGACGACGCGGTAGGAACCCGGGGTCAGCTCGGCTGCCGAGGAGTCGGTGGGCAGTGCCTTGAGGAGGGAGGCGACGTCGAGTCCCGGGCGGCCGGTGAAGCGCAGGGTGTTCTCGGCGCCGCCGCGGCACAGCTCCTCCGGGGAGCCCTGGGCGATGACCCGGCCGGCGTCGATGATCGCGACGTCGTCGGCGAGCCGCTCGGCCTCGTCCATGTGATGCGTGGTGAGGATCACCGAGACGCCGTCGGCGCGCAGGTCGCGCACCAGGTCCCAGGTGGCCCGGCGGGCCTGCGGGTCGAGTCCGGCGGTCGGCTCGTCGAGGAAGACCAGCTCGGGCCGGCCGACGACGGCCATGGCGAGCGCGAGCCGCTGCTGCTGGCCGCCGGACAGCCGGCGGTACGAGGTCCGCCCGCAGCCGCCGAGCCCCAGCCGTTCCATGAGGGCGTCGATGTCCAGCGGGTGGGCGTGCAGCCTGGCGACGTGCCGCAGCATCTCGTCGGCCCGGGCGCCGGAGTACACGCCACCCGACTGGAGCATCACGCCGATACGGGGTCTGAGCCGCGCGGACTGTCCCACGGGGTCGAGGCCCAGGACGCGTACCGTGCCGGAATCCGGCCGCCGGTACCCCTCGCAGGTCTCGATCGTCGTCGTCTTGCCCGCGCCGTTGGGGCCGAGCACGGCGGTCACGCCCGCCCGGGCCACCAGGTCGAGGCCGTCCACCGCGGTCTTCGTGCCGTACCGCTTCACCAAGGCCTGGACCTGGACCACGGGCTCACTTCGCATGGGGCCAAAGTCTAGGGACGCGCCGGACGGCTCAGGCGGCCGGGTGAGGGAAGTCATCCTCCCGGGGCCGGTGCACCGCGAGCCACCGCTCCGCGTACGCCACCGCGTCCGCCACGGGGAACAGCCGCGACCGGGCGGCGCCCACCGTCCCGCGGACCACCGGCCGGTCGCGCTCGAAGTCGTGCCCGAGTTCGTCGAACCGCTCGGAGGTGATGGACACGTCGGTGACGACCTCCCAGCCGTGCGGCCCGGGCCGGCCCTCCCGGGCGAGCGGTCCGGGGATGCGGTACTCGGCCAGGTGGAAGCTGGTGCAGGAACCGTATCCGGCGCCCAGCAGCAGCACCCGGGCCCCGAGCGCCTCCAGGCGGGCGAGCGGGCTGCGCTCGCCGAACCGGCAGTCGGTGGCGTGCCCGTCGACGATCGCTGCGGCGCGCGGGCCGATCGCCGCGAACGAGGCGTCCGGGTGCGCGCTGCGCAGGGCGCCCGGCCAGGTGCGCACGGTCTCCGGTATCACTCCGACCCCGAAGGAGGGGCTGACGCGGGGGTCGTAGGCGGGCATCGTGGCCCGGATGGTGTCCCACCACTCCTCGGGCACCGGGGGTCTGCTCCAGCGCGCCGGGTCGGAGAGGTCGCCGCAGTGGGTGGGGACCACGAGCGTGCCGTCGGGACCGAGCGCGTCGAGCAGTCCCCGGACGACCGCGACCTGGCCGCCGCAGACCCAGCCGAGCGAGCTGAGGGAGGAGTGGACGAGCAGGGTCTCGCCGGGGCGTACGCCGAGGTCGCGCAGTCCTTCGGCGATCGTGTCCCGGGTGACGAGCGGGCCGGTCGGCGTCGGTGTGGGCATGGTCGGGGAGTCTGGCGCATCGCCCCGGAGGGTGCCACTGGTTTGATCGATCGGAGATCGTTTCCGCAGGTCGGATTAGGTTTGCCTAAGTGACGCAGGGCACCGCCCGTCCGGATCAAGGCCGCTTGTCAGTCCGCGAGGAATTACGCAACAATGGCGTTGTGAAAAACGTCGGCGAGGCTCGGGAGACCCTCACGGGGGTCCCGCAGGAGGAGTTCGCGGCCGGGGTGCGCTCGGATCGTTCCACGCGCAACCGGGTCGCGCGGTCCATCCTGGACCACGGCCCGTCGACCGTCGCCGAGCTGGCCGGCCGGCTGGGGCTCACCCAGGCCGCCGTGCGGCGCCACCTGGACGCCCTGGTCGCCGACGACGTCGTGGAGGCGCGGGAGCAGCGGGTGTACGGCGCGCGGACGCGCGGCCGGCCCGCCAAGGTCTTCGCGCTCACCGACTGCGGGCGGGACGCCTTCGACCAGTCGTACGACAAGCTCGCCGCGGACGCGCTCCGCTGGATCGCCGAGCGGGAGGGCGGGCCGGAGGCGGTCGCCGCCTTCGCCCGGGCCCGGATCGCCGCGCAGGCGGGCGCGTACCGCAAGGCGATCGAGGCCGTCACCCCCGACGAGCGCACCGAAGCACTGGCCAAGGCCCTGAGCGTGGACGGGTACGCTGCTACGGCGCGCAACGCGCCCCTCCCGCAGCGGGGTGAGCAGCTCTGCCAGCACCATTGCCCGGTCGCCCACGTCGCGGAGCAGTTCCCGCAGCTGTGCGAGGCGGAGACGGAGATCTTCGCCGAGCTGCTGGGTACTCACGTCCAGCGACTGGCGACCATCGCGCACGGCGACGGCGTGTGCACGACGTTCATCCCCAAGATTTCCCAGACCGATCACCAAAGCCACAACGCATCCGCACGCACGGCCGGGAGGAACCCCGCATGACTCTCCCCACGGAGACTGCCCACCCCGAACTCGAGGGCCTGGGCAAGTACGAATACGGCTGGGCCGACTCCGACACGGCCGGCGCCTCTGCCAGGCGCGGTCTGGACGAGGAGGTCGTCCGCGACATCTCGGCGAAGAAGTCCGAGCCGGAGTGGATGACCAAGCTGCGCTTGAAGGGCCTGCGGCTCTTCGAGAAGAAGCCCATGCCGAACTGGGGCTCGGACCTGTCGGGGATCGACTTCGACAACATCAAGTACTTCGTGCGCTCCACGGAGAAGCAGGCGGAGTCCTGGGAGGACCTGCCCGAGGACATCAAGAACACGTACGACAAGCTCGGCATCCCCGAGGCGGAGAAGCAGCGCCTCGTCGCCGGTGTCGCGGCCCAGTACGAGTCGGAGGTCGTCTACCACCAGATCCGCGAGGACCTGGAGGAGCAGGGCGTCATCTTCCTCGACACGGACACCGCCCTGAAGGAGCACCCGGAGCTCTTCAAGGAGTACTTCGGGACCGTCATCCCCGTCGGCGACAACAAGTTCGCCTCGCTGAACACCGCCGTGTGGTCCGGCGGCTCCTTCATCTACGTCCCGCCGGGCGTCCACGTGGAGATCCCGCTCCAGGCCTACTTCCGCATCAACACGGAGAACATGGGCCAGTTCGAGCGGACCCTGATCATCGTCGACGAGGGTGCCTACGTGCACTACGTCGAGGGCTGCACCGCCCCGATCTACAAGAGCGACTCCCTGCACAGCGCGGTCGTCGAGATCATCGTCAAGAAGAACGCCCGCTGCCGCTACACGACCATCCAGAACTGGTCGAACAACGTCTACAACCTGGTCACCAAGCGCGCCGTGGCCTACGAGGGCGCGACCATGGAGTGGATCGACGGCAACATCGGCTCCAAGGTGACGATGAAGTACCCGGCCGTCTACCTGATGGGCGAGCACGCCAAGGGCGAGACCTTGTCGATCGCCTTCGCGGGCGAGGGCCAGCACCAGGACGCCGGTTCCAAGATGGTCCACATGGCGCCGAACACCTCGTCCAACATCGTCTCCAAGTCGGTGGCGCGCGGCGGCGGCCGTACCTCGTACCGCGGCCTGGTCGAGATCAGCGAGGGCGCCGCGGGCTCCAAGTCCAACGTGCTCTGCGACGCGCTGCTCGTGGACACCATCTCCCGCTCGGACACGTACCCCTACGTGGACGTCCGCGAGGACGACGTGTCCATGGGCCACGAGGCGACCGTCTCCAAGGTCTCCGAGGACCAGCTCTTCTACCTGATGAGCCGTGGCCTCTCCGAGTTCGAGGCGATGGCGATGATCGTGCGCGGCTTCGTCGAGCCGATCGCCAAGGAGCTGCCCATGGAGTACGCGCTGGAGCTCAACCGGCTGATCGAGCTGCAGATGGAGGGCGCGGTCGGTTAAGCACCGACCCGGGCCGGCGAAACCGCCGGCCCGCAGTCCGCCGTCAAGCCCATACGCAAGAAAGCGAGCAATACGACAGCCATGGCTGAGGCCCAGAACATCCCCGTCGGTTCGACGACCGCCGGCCAGATCGCGGTCGCCGCCGAGTCGACCGTGGCCACGCGCATGAGCGCGCCGCCCTCCTTCGACGTGGCGGACTTCCCGGTCCCGCACGGCCGCGAGGAGGAGTGGCGCTTCACTCCGCTGGAGCGGCTGCGCGGTCTGCACGACGGCACCGCGACCGCCACCGGCGAGGGCGTCAAGGTGGACGTCCAGGCCCCCGAGGGCGTCACCGTCGAGACCGTCGGCCGCGACGACGCCCGGCTCGGCAAGGCCGGCACCCCGGTGGACCGCGTCGCCGCCCAGGCCTACTCCGCCTTCGAGAAGGCCTCGGTCGTGAGCGTCCCCAAGGAGGCCGTCCTGACCGAGCCGATCCGCATCGCGGTGCACGGCGAGGGCGGGGTCGCCTACGGGCACCAGGTCATCGAGCTCGGGGCCTTCGCCGAGGCCGTCGTCGTCATCGACCACACCGGTGACGCGGTGCTCGCCGGGAACGTCGACTACCTGCTCGGCGACGGCGCCAAGCTGACCGTCGTCTCGATCCAGGACTGGGACGACAAGGCCGTGCACGTCGCCCAGCACAACACGCTGATCGGCCGGGACGCCTCCTTCAAGTCCGTCGTGGTCACCTTCGGCGGCGACGTGGTCCGCCTGAACCCGCGTGTGACCTACGCCGGCCCCGGCGGCGAGGCCGAGCTGTACGGCCTGTACTTCACCGACGCCGGCCAGCACCAGGAGCACCGCCTGCTGGTCACCCACAACACCCCGCACTGCAAGTCGAACGTCGCCTACAAGGGCGCGCTCCAGGGCGACGACGCGCACGCGGTGTGGATCGGCGACGTGCTGATCGAGGCCAAGGCCGAGGGCACGGACACCTACGAGATGAACCGCAACCTGGTGCTGACCGACGGCGCCCGTGTCGACTCCGTGCCGAACCTGGAGATCGAGACCGGCGAGATCGTCGGCGCCGGCCACGCCTCCGCGACCGGCCGCTTCGACGACGCGCAGCTCTTCTACCTGATGGCCCGCGGCATCCCGGAGCAGGAGGCCCGCCGTCTGGTGGTCCGCGGCTTCTTCGCCGAGCTGGTCCAGCAGATCGGTGTCACGGACATCGAGGAGCGCCTCATCGCCAAGATCGAGGAGGAGCTCGAGGCGGCGGTCGCATGAGCGGCGCATTCGTACGCGTCTGTGGGCTGAGCGAGCTGGAGGAGGACACCCCGAAGCGGGTGGAACTCGACGGCACGCCGGTCTCGGTCGTGAAGACCGAGGGGGAGGTGTTCGCCATCTACGACATCTGCTCGCACGCGAACGTCTCGCTCTCCGAGGGCGAGGTGGAGGACTGCCAGATCGAGTGCTGGCTGCACGGCTCCAGCTTCGACCTCCGCACCGGCAAGCCGTCCGGCCTTCCCGCGACGCGCCCTGTCCCCGTATACCCCGTAAAGATCGAAGGGGACGACGTGCTCGTCTCCCTCACCCAGGAGTCCTGAGGCACCCATGGCAACGCTTGAAATCCGAGACCTGCACGTCACCGTCGAGGCCGACAACGCCACGAAGGAGATCCTCAAGGGCGTCGACCTCACCGTGAAGCAGGGCGAGACGCACGCCATCATGGGCCCCAACGGCTCGGGCAAGTCGACCCTCGCCTACGCCCTCGCGGGCCACCCCAAGTACACCGTGTCCGGCGGCTCCGTCACCCTCGACGGTGAGGACGTCCTGGAGATGTCCGTCGACGAGCGCGCCCGCGCGGGCCTGTTCCTGGCGATGCAGTACCCGGTCGAGGTCCCCGGCGTCTCGGTCTCCAACTTCCTCCGCTCCTCCGCCACCGCCATCCGCGGCGAGGCGCCGAAGCTGCGCACCTGGGTGAAGGAGGTCAAGGAGGCCATGGAGCGGCTCTCCATGGACCCGGCCTTCGCCGAGCGCAACGTGAACGAGGGCTTCTCCGGCGGCGAGAAGAAGCGGCACGAGATCCTCCAGCTGGAGCTGCTCAAGCCGAAGATCGCGATCCTCGACGAGACCGACTCCGGCCTCGACGTCGACGCCCTGCGCATCGTGTCGGAGGGCGTGAACAGGGTCCGCGAGAGCGGCCAGGTCGGCACCCTGCTGATCACCCACTACACGCGCATCCTGCGCTACATCAAGCCCGACCACGTCCACGTGTTCGCCGGCGGCCGGATCGTCGAGTCCGGCGGCGCCGCGCTCGCGGACAAGCTGGAGAACGAGGGCTACGAGGCATACGTGAAGGGTGGCGCATCCGCGTGACACAGCTGCCGGGCCTCCTCGACACAGAGGCGATCCGCAAGGACTTCCCCGTCCTGGACCGGCTGGTCCACGACGGCAGGAAGCTCGTGTACCTGGACAACGCGGCGACCTCGCAGAAACCGCGCCAGGTGCTGGACGCCCTGAGCGAGTACTACGAGCGCTACAACGCCAACGTCCACCGCGGTGTGCATGTGCTCGCCGAGGAGGCCACGGCGCTGTACGAGGGCGCGCGCGACAAGGTCGCCGCGTTCGTCAACGCGCCGAGCCGCGACGAGGTGATCTTCACGAAGAACGCCTCCGAGTCGCTCAACCTCGTGGCGAACATGCTCGGCTGGGCCGAGGAGCCCTACCGGGTGGACCACGAGACCGAGATCGTCATCACGGAGATGGAGCACCACTCCAACATCGTTCCCTGGCAGCTGCTGGCGCAGCGCACGGGCGCGAAGCTGAAGTGGTTCGGCCTGACCGACGACGGCCGTCTCGACCTGTCCAACATCGACGAGGTCATCACCGAGAAGACGAAGATCGTCTCCTTCGTGCTGGTGTCCAACATCCTCGGCACCGTGAACCCGGTCGAGGCGATAGTGCGCCGCGCGCAGGAGGTCGGCGCGCTGGTGTGCATCGACGCCTCGCAGGCCGCGCCCCACATGCCACTGGACGTACAGGCCCTCCAGGCCGACTTCGTGGCCTTCACCGGCCACAAGATGTGCGGCCCGACCGGCATCGGCGTGCTCTGGGGCCGCCAGGAACTGCTGGAGGACCTGCCTCCGTTCCTCGGCGGCGGCGAGATGATCGAGACGGTGTCGATGCACTCGTCGACGTACGCTCCCGCCCCGCACAAGTTCGAGGCGGGCACGCCGCCGATCGCGCAGGCGGTCGGTCTGGGCGCGGCGATCGACTACCTGAACGCGATCGGGATGGACAAGATCCTCGCCCACGAGCACGCACTCACCGAGTACGCGGTGCGGCGGCTGGCGGAGGTTCCCGACCTGAGGATCATCGGCCCGACCACGGCCGAGGACCGGGGCGCGGCGATCTCCTTCACGCTCGGTGACATCCATCCGCACGACGTGGGCCAGGTCCTCGACGAGCAGGGCATCGCGGTGCGCGTGGGCCACCACTGCGCGCGGCCGGTGTGCCTGCGGTACGGAATTCCTGCGACCACGCGAGCGTCGTTCTATCTGTACTCCACGCCGGCCGAGATCGACGCTCTGGTCGACGGACTGGAGCACGTACGGAACTTCTTCGGCTGACGGGACGAGCGATCGGATGAAGCTGGACTCGATGTACCAGGAAGTCATCCTGGACCACTACAAGCACCCGCACGGGCGTGGTCTGAGGGATGGCGACGCCGAGGTGCACCATGTGAACCCGACGTGCGGCGACGAGATCACCCTCCGGGTGAAGTACGACGGCACGACGATCGAGGACGTCTCGTACGAGGGCCAGGGCTGCTCGATCAGCCAGGCCTCGGCCTCCGTGCTGAACGACCTGCTCGTCGGCAGGGAACTGGCCGAGGCGCAGAAGATCCAGGAGACGTTCCTGGAGCTGATGCAGTCCAAGGGCCGGATCGAGCCCGACGACGCGATGGAGGAGGTCCTGGAGGACGCGGTGGCGTTCGCCGGGGTGTCCAAGTACCCGGCCCGGGTCAAGTGCGCCCTGTTGAGCTGGATGGCCTGGAAGGACGCGACGGCCCAGGCGCTGGGCGGCGCCGACGCCGAAAGGAAGACCGCATGAGCGAGACCGTGGAGATGAAGCCGGCTTCGGAGGAGGAGCTCCGAGAGGCCCTGATGGACGTCGTCGACCCCGAGCTGGGCATCGACGTCGTCAACCTCGGCCTGATCTACGGCATCCACGTCGACGAGTCGAACATCGCGACCATCGACATGACCCTGACGTCCGCGGCCTGCCCGCTCACCGACGTCATCGAGGACCAGGCCAAGTCCGCCACGGACGGCCTCGTCAACGAGCTGCGCATCAACTGGGTCTGGATGCCGCCGTGGGGCCCCGACAAGATCACGGACGACGGCCGCGAGCAGCTGCGGGCGCTCGGCTTCAACGTCTGAGATCCACGAGCGAACGACGAACGGCGAGGTCCACTCGGACCTCGCCGTTTCGTTGTCGTGTGCCGGACGGCGCCGCCGGGTCGCTCGATACGCTCCCCGGCATGGGATACGTGATGCTCGCAGGTGCCATAGCCGCCGAAGTCGCCGCCACGACCGCCATGAAGTACAGCGAGGGCTTCAGCAGGCTCGGGCCCTCGCTGATCACCCTCCTCGGCTACGTCGTGTCCTTCGTGCTGCTCGCCCAGACCCTGAAATCGGTGTCCATCGGCACCGCCTACGCCATCTGGTCCGGCATCGGCACCGCGGCCATCGCCGCGCTCGGGCTGGTGTTCTTCGGGGAAAGGATGGACCTGGCCAAGGTCGCCGGGATCGTACTGATCATCGGCGGTGTGGTGGTGCTGAACCTGGGCGGAGCCCACTGATGGACGGCATCGCGCGCGTCAGTCCGCCCGGCTCATGTCCCCAGCCTCGTTCAGGCCCCTGACCGTCTCCAGCACCGCCCCCACACTCCCGGCCACGTCCGTGACCGGGTACTGCACGCTGCGGACGACACGCTCGCGGTCGACGACCAGGGTGAGCCGCTTCAGCCGGGTGGCGCCGGCCGCGCGGAACGTCGGCAGCCGCAGGGCGGTGATCAGGGACAGGCCGGCGTCGGAGAGCAGGGGGAATTCCAGCCGTTCCTTCTCCGCGAACGCCCGCTGTTCGTCGGGACGTTGGGTGGAGACGCCGTGCACGGTGGCGTCGGCCGCGGTGAACTCGGCGAGCCGGTCGCGGTAGGTGGAGGACTCCAGGGTGCACCCGGGAGCGCCGGGAATGTCCGACCAGCCGGGCGGATAGGCGTCGGGGCGGGCGTAGGCGCCGGGGAAGCAGTACAGAACCGTGTACGCGGTGTCCGCGGCGACCGGATCCCGCAACTCGCCGTTGTGGTCGATCAGTTGCAGCTCCGGGATCCGAGTCCCCGGTAGTTCGTGGACCCGCCGGGCCTGTCCGGACGCCTCCGCGGCCGTCGCCGACGTCGCGCCGTCCCCCAGGATCCACGCGTCGCCCCAGTCCTGGAGTGCGACCAGGACGGGCAGCAGCGCTCGGCCGCGCGGGGTGAGGTGGTACTCGTGGCGCACCGGTCGCTCCTGGTACGGCACCCGGGCGAGCACGTCCGCGTCGACCAGGAGGTGCAGTCGCTCGGTCAGCACCTTGCGGGACAGGCCGAGTTCGCGTTGCAGCTCGTCGAAGCGGCGCACGCCGCGCGCCGTGTCGCGCACGATCAGCAGGGTCCACCAGTCGCCGACGACGTCCAGGGCCTGCGCGATGGCGCAGGTGGCGTCCTCCAGGCTCGTCCTGCGGGCCATGGCGCTCCGTCCCTTCGTCCACCGGTCGTTGACCCGAGGCTGCCATGCTGACATAGTCAGTTCCCAAAAGGAACTCACTCGGGTCGAGGGGGTGACTACGGAGGGGGACGGGTGCGGACGCTGCGGGAAGTGCCTCGTACCGTGTGGCTGCTGGCCGCCGGGACGTTCGTCAACATGGTGGTGAGCGTCAGCTTCGTCTATCTCTTCCTCTATCTGACCGGGCCCCGCGGGCTCGGCGTGCGCGAGGCGGGCCTGCTGAGCGGGGTCGGGGGCGTCGGGCTCGTCCTGGGCAACTTCACCGGCGGCTGGTACGGGGACCGCCTCGGGCACCGGCGTGTGCTGCTGGTGGCCGCCGCCACCTCGGGACTGCTGCTGGCCGCCGTGCCGGTACTGCCGACCGCCGCGCTCTTTCTCGCGCTGCCGCTGTGCGAGTACGCCTCCGGCGTGCAGCGCGCCGCCAACTCCGCGCTGGTCGCGGCCGTCGTGCCCGAAGGCCTCCGCCGCCCCGCGTTCGCCGTGGTGCGGGCCGCGGCCAACGGCGGATTCACCGTCGGGCCCGTCCTCGGCGCGCTGGTCGCCACCCGGTTCTCCTACGACTGGCTCTACGTCGCCGACGGGCTCGGCAGCCTCGGCCTGGCCTGCTGGACCGCCCGGGTGGTGCCCGCACGCGGCATCCGGCGGGCGCGGTCGCCGCGCGGCGCGGGCGGCGTGTGGCCGGAACTCCTGAGCAGGCCGGCGGTGCTGGTGCTGCTTACGGTGATCGTCGTTGTCGACCTCGTCTACCGGCAGCAGTACTCGACCTTTCCCCTGTTCCTCGCCGACCACGGCCTGGGCACCCGGCTGTACGGTGCCCTGCTCGCGATCAACGGTGGCATCCTGCTGTGCCTGGAGCTGCCCGCCGCCCTGGCGCTGCGCCGCCGCTCACCCCTGCGTGTCGTCGGCTGCGGGCTGCTGCTGGTGGCCGCGGGCTACGGCGCACTGCTCCTCGGCGCAGGCGCCGCGACCGCCGTGGCGACGATGACGCTCCTCACCCTCGGCGAGCTGCTCTACAAGACGACCGCCACGGCCTACGTCGCCGACCAGGCACCCGAGCACGTCCAGGGCCGCTTCCAGTCCCTGTACGCCGGCGTGTCCATCAGCGGCATGGTGCTGGCCGCGCCGCTGGGCGGCGCGGTGTACGAGGCTGCGCCCCGGCTGCTCTGGCCGCTGTGCGCGGTGCTCGGCGCGGCGGCCGGGGTCGCGGTGCTGGCGGCCGGCCGGCTGCCGGCGCGCCCGCGTGGCGCGCGGTACGAGCGGCAGGGCGTGGCGGAGCGCGCGGTCGAGCCCACGCCCGGCACCTGAGACGATGCCCCGCCGGTTCGCCTCCCCGGCCTATGGCCGGTTAGGTTTCCCCCATGACCGACACGACTGCTCCCCGCACCACCGGTGCCGTGGCCGCCGGACTCGCCACGATCGCCGCCGACGGCACCGTTCTCGACACCTGGTTCCCCGCCCCCGAGCTGACGGACCAGCCCGGCCCGGCCGGCAGCGAGCGGCTGTCCGCCGAGCGGGCCGCGGAGCTGCTCGGCGACGGCGCCGCCGCGGCGATCGGGCCGGACGCGCGCCGGGGCGTCGAGGTGGTCGCGGTCCGTACGGTCATCGCCTCGCTCGACGAGAAGCCGATCGACGCGCACGACGTCTACCTGCGTCTGCACCTGCTCTCGCACCGGCTGGTCAAGCCGCACGGCCAGAGCCTGGACGGGATCTTCGGCCACCTCGCGAACGTCGCCTGGACCTCGCTCGGCCCGGTCGCCGTGGACGACATCGAGAAGGTGCGGCTCAACGCCCGCGCGGAGGGCCTGCACCTCCAGGTGACCTCGATCGACAAGTTCCCGCGCATGACCGACTACGTCGCCCCGAAGGGCGTCCGCATCGCCGACGCCGACCGGGTACGGCTCGGCGCGCACCTCGCCGAGGGCACCACCGTGATGCACGAGGGCTTCGTGAACTTCAACGCGGGCACCCTCGGCACCTCCATGGTCGAGGGCCGCATCTCCGCGGGCGTCGTGGTCGGCGACGGCTCCGACATCGGCGGCGGCGCCTCCACCATGGGCACGCTCTCCGGCGGCGGCAACGTGATCATCGCCATCGGCGAGCGCTGCCTGGTCGGCGCCGAGGCGGGCGTGGGCATCGCGCTCGGCGACGAGTGCGTGGTCGAGGCCGGTCTGTACGTCACCGCCGGCACCCGGGTGACGATGCCCGACGGCCAGATCGTCAAGGCGCGCGAGCTGTCCGGCGCCTCCAACATCCTCTTCCGCCGCAACTCGGTCACCGGCGCCGTCGAGGCCCGCCCGAACAACGCGGTCTGGGGCGGCCTGAACGAGATCCTGCACAGCCACAACTGATCAACGGCGGCCGTGACCCGCGGCCGCCCAATCGATCACTTGAGCGCCCTTCCACGGCCCGAGGACGGCCGGGGAGGGCGCTCGTGCGTCGGGTGACATCCGCAGGCCCGTACCGGTGGCCGACCGGGCTTCCCGCCCTTCGGCAACAGCGGCTCGAGCGCCGCCCACTGCGCGTTCGTCAGATCTCCACGTGCCACCCGCTGATCATCACGGACCGTGATCTACTGCTGGCCATGGCGCCGATCAACGAGAAGCCGAAGTCATGACCCATCACACCCGTCACTGCTGCGAGGCGATGACCAACCGCGTCAACGTGCGCTGCGACGAGCACGACGACCCCTTCGCCTGCCCGGACGCGCTGGTCGACTTCAGCGCCGAGTTCCAGGAGTACGGGCTGATCATTCATGACGGCGGCAGGTCGAGCATCACGATCGAGTTCTGTCCCTGGTGCGGACGACGCCTCCCCGAGTCGCAGCGGGACCGGTGGTTCGACGAGCTGGAGCGCCGCGGGATCGATCCATGGGGGGACGAGGTCCCTGCCGAGTTCCAGGACGGCCGCTGGCTCGCCTTGGGCGAACACGTCGGCCAGGGCGCGTAGCCGCACCCCGTTCCGGCCGGGGACGGCGAAGCCCCGCTCGGCCGGCAGCGGGCGGATCTCCCCGATCGCCCGGGTGACGGTGGACTGTTGGCCGTACAGCTCGGCGAGAGCGGCATCCGTGACGGAGGCGGTACGGCGGCCCGCCCACGCCGGCCGGCTCGGCCCGGCGACTTCACCCGGTGCTCGAACGGAGCGGGCCGGCTCCCTCGGGCTCCGGTCCGCTCCGCTCCTTCGAGTCACTGGTGGTTGTCGGAATCAGTAACCGCGATCACCGTGGTCGCGGTCGCCGTGGTCGCGGTCGCGGTCACGGTCGCCGTGGTGGCGGTCCCCGTGGTCGCGGTCGCCGTGGTCCCGGTCCCCGTGGCCCCCGTGGCCGTGGTCCCCACGGTCACGACCCAGGGCGGGGAAGAGAGCGTTGAAAATCGCCATGGCATTCCTCCGGCATATGCCTGAGACATTTTCGAAGGTGATACGTCCCGGCAGGGGAATTGGATGGCGTTGTGAGTCAAAAGACAGCAAACAAGTATCTCCCGCCAGGCGCGGGACGCTTCGGGCGGGAGTCCGGGGGCCCTGCGGCGCCGGCGACACGACCCGGGGTTCATGTCGACATGGGTGCTCACGGCGTTCAGGGCCATCAGGAGGCCGGTGCCCTCGGGGGCTGGGAGCGCCGTCCATCCTCCCGGCGCGGTGACAAGGTCACGCCGTGCGCACAGGGTCGCCGGACGCACTGAGTCCAGGCGACCTCGCTCTGCTCGGTCAGGACGGTGATGCCTCGGCGTGGTGCGCCGGGGCTGAGCATGTCGTCGGCGTCCGGTACCTCGACCAGGTCGCCACGGGCCCGGGCGAGCGCCGCCGCGCGGGCCGTTCCGGAACCCGGACAGCACCGAGGACGGCCCCGAAACGGCCCACGGGGCCGGTTGACCCGCTGACCCGCATCCCGTTCGGAACAGCCACAACTGACGTCACGTCATGGCGGTGGCGTGCGCGGGGGATCACGCCGTCCGCAGCCGTTCGTACGCCGCCCGCAGTCCGTCGGCCGTCTCGCGGCCGGCGGGGCGCAGGGGGGCGCGGACCGGGCCCGCGGGCCGGCCCAGGTCGTTCAGCAGTGCCTTGACGGTGACCGTGCCGGGCAGGCCGGCGGACATCGTCGACTCGATCAGTTCGGTGGCCTGTTGCTGGAGCCGGGCGGCGCGGGCGGTGTCGCCCGCGTCGAACGCGTCGAGGATCGAGCGCAGTCGGCGCGGGACGAGGTTCGCGACCGTGCTGATGTATCCGGTGCCGCCCACCGCGTACAGCGCGAGGATGTGCTCCTCGCAGCCCGCGTAGTACGCCAACTCCGTGCGGGACAGCACCTTCTGGGTGCCGAGGAAGTCGTAGGAGCAGTCCTTGACCGCCACGATCCGGGGGTGTGCGGCCAGCCGCAGCATGGTGTCCGGCTCGATGCGCGTGCCGGTGCGGCCGGGGATGTCGTAGAGCACCACGGGCAGCCCGGAGGCGTCCGCCACCGTGCGGAAGTGCTCCTCCACGGCGTCCTGCGGCGGCCTGCTGTAGTACGGCGTCACCACCAGCACCCCGTCCGCGCCCGCCTTCTCGGCCGCCAGCGTCAGCTCGACGGTGTGCCGGGTGTCGGCGGTGCCCACGCCCGTCACGATCGAGGCACGCTCCCCGACCGCCTCGCGCACGGCCCGGACCAGCGCCGACTTCTCGGCGTCCGTCGTGGTCGGCGACTCGCCGGTCGTACCGCTGAGCACGAGACCGTCGCAGCCCTCGGTCACCAGCAGGTCGGCGAGCCGCTGGGCGCCGTCGAGGTCGAGCGCGCCCGAGTCGGTGAAGGGCGTGATCATGGCGCACAGGGCGCGGCCGAAGGGAGGGGCGGGAGTGGCTGTGGTGGTCGTCATGGAAGCAGTGTCGACAGGGGCGACCGTGAAGCTCCACTTAATTCTTCTACCGGATATCCGTAAGTGGAGCTGGAGCGATGGTGCCCTGTGTCGAAGTCGCCCGTGATGCGTCACCATGGGCAGGAGGTCACCGAGGGGCAGGCACGGGAGGCGTCATTGCTCGGCAAGGCACTGGCCACCGGAGTCGCGGAGGAGCGGTCGCCGGTCCGCGAGGAGGAGGCCGGACTCCCCGAGGCGGTCCAGGAGATCCAGCGGATCCAGGAACCGCGGGCCGCCGCCACGCCCGAAGAGGCTCCGGCCGCCCGATGAGGCTGCGGCTGCCCGCGGAACGTCCCACGGAGCCGCCGACCGGATACGAGATCGCCCACCCGGGTGCTGTCCCACGACGGTACCCGGGTCCGTTTCACCGGCGTGTCGCTCGGCGGCGCGCTTTTCTACGGCGTCGTCGCGGACACGGCCTGCGTCTACGGCCGCCGGCACCGGCCACCGGCCCGTCTGTGCGACTGCGGGTTCCACTGAGTGCACGAACGCGCCGCCGCCGAGGCCCTGCTGTGCACGGCCGAGCACCGGAGCGCCGTTCTGCTGGAGGTCTCCGTCCTCGGCGCCTGCATCCGCTACCGGCGCGGTTTCCGCTGTGCCCGCCAGCGGGTGCGCACGGCGGCCCTCGGCCCGTGCGCGTGCGGGGCGCCCGCCTCCGCCCTGGCCGACGCGGGCTGGGGCAGGCCCGGCTGGCGCGCGCTGACCGCCGTCTGCGCGGGCTGCCTGCGCGGCCGTACGTCCGTGACGCTCGCCGGCTTCGCCCGGCCGGCCGGAGACGGGCTGCGGGTCGTCGTGGGCGGCGGCGGGCCGGCACCGGTCGCCGCGGCGGTTGCCGCGTCCGGGCCGCCGGCCGGGCCGCTCGCCGCGCCCGAAGGGCTCGGGGTGCCCGAACTCGTCGCGGAGGCAGCCCTGTTGCAGGCGCGCCTCGACTGGTTCCCGGCGCAGCTGGCCCGGCTCGGCGAGCGCGGGCCCGGCGGTCCGGGCCAGGGATAGCCGCAGACGACCCGGGGTACCCGGATGGTCCGGACCGAGAGGAGGCGGACACCGTGACCGGGACGATCGATGTGAGGCCTGCGCGCGACCAGCGCCGCCCAGCGCGCGGCCGCTCGGCGGGCGACCGTATGGTGGACGAACGTTCACCTGCCGAACCTTCGGTGGCTGAGCGGTTGCCTGCCGAAACTCCTGTGGAAGAACGTTCACAGGTCGAACCTTCGGTGGGTGAGCATTCGGTGGGCGAACTCGTCCACCGGGCCACTGAACAGCTTTCTCAGCTCGTACGGCAGGAATTGACCCTTGCCAAGATGGAGCTGACTGAGAAGGGGCGCCGCATGGGGCGCGGCGGCGAACTGCTCGGCGCGGCGGGCGCCATCGGATATGTCGGGCTGATCGCGCTCGCCGGCGCGGCCACCGCCGCCCTCTCGCTGGTGCTGCCCGTGTGGGCCGCGGCGCTGATCGTGACGGGCGTGCTGTTCGCGATCGCGGGCGTGCTGGCCCTGGTCGGCCGCTCCCAGCTGCGCCGTGCCGCACGGCCCGTACCGGAGGAGATGCTCGGCAGCGTCAAGGCCGACGTTGAGGTGATCAAGGAAAGGGCACGCCACCGATGACGGACAGGACACAGGGCGACGGCGGCGGCTTCACCCCGCCCGCCGGCGCGAAGGGCCCCGATGAGCTGAGGCATCAGATTGAACAGACCAGGAGTCAACTAGGCGACACAGTCCAGGAATTGGCCGCCAAGGCGGATGTGAAGGGCCGTGCGAGGGCCCGCGCGGCCGACCTGAAGGACAAGGCCGGCGCCATGACGGTCCAGCTGCGCAGCTCCGCCGCGCAGGCCGGACATGCCGTCCAGGAGAGGGCGACTCACGCCGGCCACCAGGCCCACGAGAGGGCGAGCCGGGCCGGGCACACGCTCCAGGAGCGGACCCCGGTGAGCAACGCGGTCGAGGTGTACCGCCGCAATCCGCGCCCGCTGATGTTCGCGCTCGCGGCAGGGGCGGCGCTGGTGGCGACCGGACTGCTGATCCGGCGCGGCAGGCGCGCGCGGCAGGCGCGGCGCTGGTGGCAGCCGGACCGCTGATCCGGCGCGGCCGCCGGCGCCGAGGTCGTCCGCTTCGGAACCGCGCACCGGGACCACCGGCTTCCTGGAGGCCGCCCCCACCCGAGAGGTGGGGGCGGCCTTCCCGTGTGCCGGCGGCCGACACGTCCGTCACCGAAAAATAAAACCGTCTGGACAAAAAAAGTTTTCGGTGGAAGGGTGGATCCCATGCTGGACGTCACCGTGATCGAGGACCCCGAGGCCGCAGCCGTCTCCCTGGACCCCATAAGGGCCAGGCTGCTCGCCGAGCTGGCGGCAGGCCCCGCTTCGGCCGCCATGCTGGCCGGTACGGTCGGCCTGCCCCGGCAGAAGGTGAACTACCACCTCAAGGCGCTGGAGCGGCACGGACTGGTCGAGCTGGCCGGCGAGCGCCGCAAGGGCAACGTCACCGAGCGGCTGATGCGCGCCACCGCCGCGTCGTACGTCATCTCCCCGCTGGCCCTGGCCTCCGTGCAGCCCGACCCGGACCGCTTCCGCGACCAGCTCTCCGCGCGCTGGCTGCTCGCCCTCGGCGCCCGGCTGGTGCGCGACGTCGGCTCGCTGATCACCGGCGCGGCCAAGGCCCGCAAGCGGCTGGCGACCTACGCGCTGGACGGCGAGGTCCGCTTCGCCTCGGCCGCCGACCGGGCGGCGTTCGTCGAGGAGCTGACGGCCGGCGTCACCGCCCTGATCCGCAAATACGACGCCCCGGAAGCCGAGGGCGGACGCGACCACCGGATCGTCGTCGCCTTCCACCCCACGGTGAAGGAGCAGGCCGCGCCCGCCGTGGAACCCGAAGCCCAGCAACACGAAGCCCGGTAACAGCCCAGCACCCCCGATCGCCATCGAGCAGGAGCCCGTCATGTCCAAGGAATTCGAGATCGTCCGTGAGTTCGAGGTCGACGCCACGCCCCAGGAGGTGTGGGAGGCGATCACGACCGGTACCGGTGGATACCTGTGGCCGATGGAGCCGCCGGAGCCCCGGGTGGGCGGAGCGGGACCGTTCGGGTCCACGGTCACCGCATGGGACCCGCCGCACCGCTACACCAACCGCAGCGAGGACGTCGGGTTCCCGGTCCAGTCGCTCAACCAGCTCGACCACACCATCGAACCGCGCGACGACGGCCGCCGCGCCTGGGTGCGGTACGTGCACAGCGGCATCTTCACCGACGACTGGGACAACCAGTACGACGGCGCGAACAAGCACACCGACTTCTACCTGCACACCCTGCGCGAGTACCTGACGCACTTCGCGCCGCGCCCGGTGACCTTCGCGACCCTGGACGGACCGGAGGCGTCCACCGCCCCCGACGCCTTCACGGCCGTGGGCCGGGCCCTCGGGCTCACCGACGACACGGCCACGGGTGCGCGCGTGACCGTGCGGGGGCCCCGCACGTTCGAGGCCGTGCTCGACTACCGCAGCCCGTACTTCATCGGGCTGCGCACCGACGACGCCCTCATCCGCCTCTTCGGCCGCAACCACTGGGGCGCCCCGGTCGGCGTCAGCGTCCACGACTTCGCGCCGGACGCCGACGCCAAGGCCAACGAACTGGCCTGGCGGGAATGGCTGGACGGGGTCTGCGCCTGACGGCCGCCGACCCCGTCCTCAGGACACGCGGGTGTTACGGGTGGAACCGGAGCACCTGCGGGTCGTGGTCGCTGGTCTGGTCGTGGAACTCCGCGTTGACGTGCACGCTGTCGTAGTCGAAGTTGCCGCCGCGCTTGATCGCCGGGCTGATCAGGATCTGGTCCAGGACCTGGAGGTTGCCCTGGTAGTCGTAGGTGTAACGCTCGTTCTTGGGCAGCGACTTGATCGCCGACCACAGCTCGCCGTCACCCTCGAGGATCTTCGCGGTGTCGGAGAACTCGAAGTCGTTCATGTCGCCGAGCACGACGACGTCCGCGTTCTTCTCGACCTTCAGGATGTCCTTGACGAAGGAGTTCACCTCGGCCGCCTGGCGGTGGCGCTGGACCTCCGAGCTGCGCGTCGGCGGCTGGTACTGCGCGGTCAGGGCCTGGTCGCCGCCCTTGGAGGCGAAGTGGTTGGCGATCACCATGACCGTGCGGCCGCGGAAGACGAACTCGCCGGCCAGCGGCTTGCGGCTGTTCTTCCAGGCGTCGCTCGCGGGGTTGATCCGGCCCGGGGAGACCGTCAGGGCCGCCTTGTTGCCGTTCACCTTCGTGACGCCGACCGCGGTGGTCGAGTCGCCGCCCGGGCGGTCGGTGAAGGAGACCCGCGCGGGGTTGAACAGGAACACCTGGCGGATGTTGCCGCCGGGCTCGCCGCCGTCCTGGTCGTTGACCGGGTCGATCGAGCGCCAGTCGTACTTCGGGCCGCCGGCCTTGACGATCGCGTCGATCAGCTTGCCGACGGTCGCGCTCGCGTCGACCGTGCCGTCGTCCACGGCGCCGTTGTTGTCCTGGATCTCCTCCAGGGACACGATGTCGGGCGACTGGAGGTTGTGCACGATCGCGGCGGCGTGCTCGTCGAAGGTGGCGTCGGACGGGTCGAGGTTCTCGACGTTGTAGGTGGCCACCGAGAGCTCGCCCGGCGACTGCTTGGCGGTCGTCTCGCGCGTCAGGCCGCCGCTCTTGAGCGTGCCGAGCTGGTTGGCGACGATCGTGTAGCCGCCGTAGGAGTTGAAGTCCATCGGGCCGGTGGTGGTGCCGGCGAGGGTGTCGCCGACGTTCGCCACGGGGAAGTCGGCGGTGGAGCCCAGCGACTCGATCTGGAGGCGGCCGGTGTTCTGGGAGTCGTAGGAGCCGTAGACCGTGCCGCCGCGGGTGCTGCGGTTCTCGTCCGGCTTCACCGTGACCCACAGCTCGCTGTAGGGGTTGGTGGCGGTGACCACGCGGGCGTCGGCGATCTGGACGTTCATGCCCTCCAGGGACTCGTAGTAGTCCAGGGCGTACTTCGTCGGCTCCAGGGTCAGACCGTTGATCGAGCCCTTCGCGGCGGGGTCGCCGGCCGGCGAGTAGGCGGCGGGCACCGACTTGGCGTCGATCACGACCGGGGCCGGGACCGGGTTGCCCTTGGAGACGACGGTGACCGTCGGCTTGGTGATCTCGGTGACCGACTGGTTGCCGGAGGTGGCGCCGCCAGGGACGTACTCGGAGACCGTGCCGGTCACCGTGACGGAGTCGCCGACGGCGACCGTCGGGGTGGAGCTGGTGAAGACGAAGACGCCCTCGCTGGTGGCGGGATTGTCGTCCGGATGGGCGTCCTGCATCCAGAAGCCCCTGGTGGAGCCGTAGGCGCGCACGGCGGTGACGATGCCGGGGACGGCCGCGACCTGCTGGTTCGCGTAGGGGGATATTCGGGTGGTGCCCTGGATGTCGTGGATGCGCACGGTGTCCGCGTGCGCGGGAGAGGTGAGGACGACGGTGGACGCGGCCGAGCAGACTGCGGCGATGGTCAGCGCGGCGAGACGCGCGGAGGACTTGCTGGGCAAGGCGGATCCCTTCGGGGCATGACGGAGCGCGGCGACGGGAAGTGCGACGCGATGACGCGGGCCGCGACCGGAGGCACACGGATCCACGCGCGTAGAGCGTGACGGGAACGGCCGCCTCCGCTTTTCTACGCGCGTCAATCTCCTGTGTGGCCCGGTCGGCTGTCAAGGTTTCGGCCATGTACGGGGCATGACGGAAAGATGAACTGGATGGGATGGGTCGAATTCCGTCTAGGCTGAGCGGTTGAGTCGTCAGACTTACCGGCCCGTGGGCTTCCCACCCTCCGGGCCCCGGTCCGCTAGGAGAAACCAGCCGATGTCAGACAGGTCCTCGTTCCCGCCGGTGCGGCTCGCCTCCGAGCCGGAGCTGGCCCGGGACGCGCTCGCCACACCGCTCCTGTCCCGCGCCGCGCGGCTCGCGCGCTGGGCCGGGGACGGGACACGGGTCGACGCCGACGGCGGACTGGCCGAGGAGCAACTGCCCGCCGCGGCCGCGGTGCTCGGCCTCAGCGGCGACGGCGCGGCGGCCGGGGCGAGCGAGGCCTGGCGGGTCGCCCTGGACACGGGGCTCGTCCGGATCGTCGACGAGGACGAGGCCGCCGTAGCGCCCGGCCCGGACCTGGGCCTGCTGACCGGTGGCTCGCCGCACGACGTGCTCACGGTCTGGACGAACGCCCTCGAGGGCGTGCTGGCCGACGCGAGCGTGCCCGATCTGGACGCGCTGGTCGAAGCGGTGGGTCAGGGCGGCGCGGTCGACCTCTCCGGACTGGACTGGGACCCCGAGACGGAGGCGGAGTTCCTCGACGGCGTGCTCGCCAACCTCTACCGGCTGACGGCCGGCGCGGACGGGTCCGGCGGCGGTCCGGTGCCGCTGCCCGTGCTCGCCGCCTCCATGATCGTGCCCAGCGACATGGGGGAGCCCACCAACGACATACTGGAGCAGGTCTCCGAGGCGATGATGCGGCTGGACGACCAGTTCCGGCTGCTGGAGCCGGCGGGCCTGGTCGAGTACCGGCCGGTGGACGAGGAGTTGATGGCGGAGGCCGAGAACGAGCCGTCGACGCCGGTCGAGGAGGTGGACGTCGCCCGCTACGGCATGGTGCGGCTGACCCCGCTCGGACTGCACGGGCTGCGGACCCGGCTGCTGGAGGCCGGCTGCCGGGCGCCGGTGATCGGCGAACTCGCGGACAAGGGTGCCGACGCGTTGCTCGACGGCACCGCCGAGTTTCCCCCGGCGGCCACGCACGCGGAGACCGAGCAGTGGCTGTCGAGCCGTGAACCTCTGTCCGCGGCAAGGGAGTTGCTCACCGCGGCGCGCGGCACGGACGCGGGCGCGCCGCTGCGGCGGCTGCGCTGCCAGCAGGCGCTGTCCCTGGTCGGCGCCGAGGCCGAGCCGGCGCTGCGGGAAGTGCTCGACGACGCCGAACTCGGCGGGCTGGCCCGGGTCTGGCTGACCGAGCACGGTCTGGCCGACGTGCCGGCGCCGTCCCAGGACATGATTTTCTGGCTGACCATCGACACGGTGGCCGCCCAACTGGCGGCCGAGGGCGACTCCGAGGAACTGCACGCCCTCGTCGAGGGGCTCGCCGAGCAGCACAGCGGCTTCTTCGCGGCGGCCTGGCGGGTGGACCACCCGCAGACGGCGGACGTGCTGGAGGCGATGGGACGGCTGCACCCGGACAAGAAGACCGCCAAGGAAGCACGCAAGGCGGCGTTCAAGGCCCGGTCCGCGCACGGCGGTTGAGCGGCGGAGCCGGGCACGCGGCGCCCCGGGGCGCCGGAGGCGGGGGAACGCGGCGCGTTCGGCGGCCGTGCGCGCGGCGGAGCGTACGCCCGTGCGGCCGTGCGGCCGTGGATCCCGGCCGGGGCGGCTACCGTCCTCCCCTTGTGGGTGCGGGTTCCGCGGTCATGGACCGGCCGCGACCCGCGCCCACCGTGCGGGCCGCGGCCGTCTGGTCATGTGCCGCGTTGTGTCACTTGCTGACGGCGAAGCGCATCAGGGCGTGCTCGTCGCCCTGCTTGATCTTCCCCGTCTCGTTGATCACCTCGAGCTTCCAGGAGCCGCCGACCCGTATGGCCTTGGCCACGGCGCAGCCGTTGTCCTGGGTGAGCAGGCTCGGCCAGATGTCGGCGACCTGCTGGGAGGTGCCCCCGGTCGCGTCGTACACCTTGAAGCTGATGTTGCGCGCCTTCTGGAAGGAACTGCCCTTCTTGAACGCCGAGGCGATGAACACGATCGAGGTGATGTTCTGCGGGATCCGGGCGAACTCGACCGTCACCGTCTCGTCGTCGCCGTCGCCCCGGCCGGTCTGGTTGTCACCGCTGTGCAGCAGCGAGCCGTTGCCCATGGGGTCCAGCGAGTCCAGGCCCGCCAGGCGCACCGGGTCCGCACCCTGCATGGCGACGGCGATCAGGTCGAGGTCGGTGCCCATCTTGCGGCGGAGCACGCCCATCACCCCGCCGGACGTGCCCCCGGTGGGGTCCCAGGACACGCCGATGGACATGTGGGTCACCCCGTCCAGGTCCGCCGGGCCGTCTTCTTTCGTCAGCGTGATCATGTGTGGTTCATCCTCCGGTGAAATGACTGCGACAGGCGAATTCTGTCCTACAGCGCCTGGGCCGCAGGCTTCACCATGTTCCGTACGGTGCGGGCCTTGACGAAGTCGCCCATGGCCGTCATCTCCCACTCGCCGGTGAACTGCCGGACGAGCTTGGCCATCATCACCCCGGTCTGCGGCTGGGCGTGGGTGAGGTCGAAGCGGACGAGCTCCTCCTCGGTGGTGGCGTCCACCAGGCGGCAGTAGGCCTTGGCGACCTCGGTGAACTTCTGCCCCGAGAAGGAGTTCACGGTGAACACCAGGCCGGTCACCTCCTGGGGCAGACGCCCGAGGTCGACCACGATCACCTCGTCGTCGCCCGCGCCCTCGCCGGTGAGGTTGTCGCCGGAGTGCTTCACCGCGCCGCTCAGGATGGTGAGTTTGCCGAAGTAGCAGCTGTCGATGTGGTTGCGCTGCGGGCCGTAGGCGATGACCGAGGCGTCCAGGTCGATGTCGGCGCCGCGGTACGCCGGTTCCCAGCCGAGGCCCATCTTGACCCGGGCGAGCAGCGGACGGCCGCCCTTGACCAGGGACACGGTCTGGTTCTTCTGGAGGCTGACCCGGCCCTTGTCCAGGTTGACCTTCCCGGCACCGGGAGCGGGGACGGCGGCCGACGGGGCGGGGGGAGCCGGGGGAGCCGGAGGGGCGGCCGGGTACTGCGCGCCGGGCACCGGGGCCGGCGGGGTGAGCGGCTGGGGCGGGACGACCGGCTGCGGCGGGGCCACCGGGGCGGGGGCCGGTTCCTCCACCGTCACGCCGAAGTCGGTGGCGATGCCCGCGAGTCCGTCGGCGTACCCCTGGCCGACGGCCCGCGCCTTCCACTGGCCGTTCCGCAGGTAGATCTCCACGACCACCAGCGCCGTCTCGGTGCCGAGCCGCGGCGGGGTGAACGTGGCCAGCGCCGAGCCGTTGTCCGCGTCACGGATGGTGGCCGTGGGCTCGATGCCCTGGAAGGTCTGCCCGGCGGCGTCCGGGCTGGCGGTGACCACGATCTTCTCGATGCCCTGCGGCACCGCGGCGGTGTCCACGATGATCGCGTCGGGCGCGCCGCCGCCGCCCGAACGGTAGGTCACGCCCGGCCCGGACGGCTGGTTGTAGAAGATGAAGTCGTCGTCCGAGCGCACCTTGCCGTCGGCGGTGAGCAGCAGGCCCGATACGTCCAGCCGCACCGGAGCGGCGACGTCCACCGTCACACGCGCGGCGGCCAGAGGGATGTTCGAGCCGGGGGTCATAGCTGTCATGTGGGAGGTAACGACCGAGGGCGCTTTACCGTTCCCTTACCCGGCAGACGGGTGAAGCGGTGAAGCGCCCCCGGTGGCCGTGGCCGGTCCTGGCTACGGCACCACCACGATCTTCCGCCCCACCCCGGACGCGAACTGCTCCAGCGCCTCCGGGTACCGCTCCAGCGGGATCCGGTCGCTGATGAAGACCTCGGGGTCCAGCACCCCGGCCGCGAACAGCTCCGCGGCCCGCTCGAAGCTGTGCAGCACCGCCATCGAGCCGGTGATGGTGATCTCCTGGTTGTAGATCCGGTACGGGTCGATCATCACCCGGGTCGCGTAGTCGGCCACCCCGAACTGGAGGAAGGTTCCCGCCTTCGCCACCCGGTCCAGGCCGTCCTGGATCGCCGCCGCGTTGCCGGTCGCGTCGACCACCACGTCCCAGCCCTGCGGCCGGTCCAGCTCGTCCGCGTTCGCCGCGGACGCCGACACCCCGAGCTGCCGGGCCGTCTCGAGGCGGGCCGGGTTCACGTCGACCACGTCCACACTGGCCGCGCCGGTCCGCTTGGCCAGTTCCAGCATCATCAGGCCCATGGTCCCGGAGCCGTAGATCAGCACGTGCGAGCCCAGCCGCGAGCGCAGCACGTCGTAGCCGCGGACCGCGCACGACAGCGGCTCGATCAGGGCCGCGTCCTCGGTGCGGATGTGTTCGGGCAGCTTGACGCAGTTGGCGACCGGGGCCACCGCGTACCGGGCGGCGCCGCCCGCGGTGGTCACGCCGATCGCGGCCCACCGCTCGCACAGGTTGTTGTGCCCGTCACGGCAGTAGCGGCACTCGTAGCAGTACAGCGACGGGTCGACCGCCACCCGGTCGCCGACCGACACCTCCGTGACCTGTGTGCCGACCGCGGCCACCTGGCCGGCGAACTCGTGCCCGGGCACGATCGGCAGCTTGGGCGCGAACTCGCCCTGGAGGATGTGCAGATCGGTGCCGCACAGCCCGCAGGCCGCCACCTCGACGACCACCTCGCGAGGTCCCGGCGTCGGGTCGGGGACCTCGGTGACGACGGCGCGGCCCACGGACTCGATGACGGCGGCCTTCATTTCACGGCTCCCAACGACAGGCCCTGGACCAGTTTGTCCTGGGCGGCGAACCCCGCGGCGAGCACCGGCAGGGAGATGACGAGCGACGCGGCGCACACCTTGGCCAGGAACAGGCCCTGGCTGGTGATGAAGGTGGTGAGGAACACGGGGGCGGTCTCGGCGACCACACCCGTGAGGACCCGCGCGAACATCAGCTCGTTCCAGCTGAAGATGAAGCAGATCAGGGCGGTCGCCGCGATGCCGGGCAGGGCGATCGGGGCGACCACGCGGCCCAGCACGGTCGGCAGCCGGGCGCCGTCGATCTGGGCGGCCTCGATGATCGCGACCGGGACCTCGGACAGGAAGGACTGCATCATCCAGACCGCGATCGGCAGGTTCATGGCCGTGTAGAGGATGACCAGCGCCCAGATGTTGTCGAGCAGGCCGGTGTTCTTCGCGAACAGGTAGATCGGCAGCAGACCGGCCACCAGGGGCAGCATCTTGGTGGACAGGAAGAAGAACAGGACGTCGGTCCACTTCTTCACCGGCCGGATGGACAGCGCGTACGCGGCGGGCAGCGCGAGGAGGAGGGTCAGCAGGGTGGAGACCAGCGAGGCGGTCAGGGAGTTGATCAGCGCGGGCCAGGGACTGGCCCCGCCGGTCAGCCCGAAGAACTGCCGGTAGCCGTCCAGCGTCAGCGCGGCGGCCACCGACGGCGGGTTGGTCGCCGCGTCCGCCTCGGAGTGGAAGGACGTCAGTACCATCCAGAGCAGGGGCAGCACGAACACGAGTCCGGCCAGCCAGGCGACGACGCCCAGGGCCGCACCCCGGAACCGGCCGCGCGGTTTGCCGTACCGCGGGGCGGTGGTGGCGGTGGCCATCAGCGGGACACCTCCTCACGGAACAGCGACGACACCACGCGCAGCGCGAAGGTCGCCAGGATGATCGAGCCGATCACGACGATGACGCCGGCCGCGGAGGCGAGGCCGTTCTCGTGCGCCTGGTAGAAGGTCTGGTAGATCGTGTACGGCAGGTTCGCGGTGCCCAGGCCGCCGGAGGTGATGGTGAACACCGCGTCGAAGTTCTGCACGATGTAGATCGAGCCGAGCAGCACGCCGAGTTCGAGGTAGCGGCGCAGATGCGGCAGGGTGATGTGCACGAAGATCTGCCAGTCGCTCGCCCCGTCCATCCTGGCCGCCTCGAGCAGTTGTGAGTCGCGGCTCTGCAGTCCGGCCAGCAGGATCAGCATCATGAACGGGGTCCACTGCCAGATCAGCGCGGCCTCCACCGCCATCAGCGGCATCTCGGAGATCCAGTCCGGCTGAACCGCCCCGTCCCCGCCGATGGCGTGCAGGATGCCGTTGAACAGCCCGTACTCCGGGTTGAACAGCAGGTGCTTCCACATCAGCGCGGCGGCGACCGGCACCAGCAGGAACGGCGCGATGAGCATGGTGCGCACGGCGGCCCGGCCGCGGAAGCGGCGGTCGAGGAGCAGCGCCAGCAGCAGGCCGAGCAGCAGGCTGACCAGCACCACGGTGACGGTCAGCAGGATGGTCGTCCACACCGAACTGCGCAGCTCGGGGTCGCTCAGCACCTCGCCGTAGTTGGCGAATCCGGCGAAGTGGCGCCGGTCGGGGTAGAGCGCGTTCCAGTCGAGGAACGAGATCACCAGGGTGGCCACGAAGGGCAGTTGGGTGACGACGATCATGAAGAGCAGGGCCGGCAGCAGGGGCGCCCGGGTGGCCCAGGCGCGCATGCGGTTCGGGCGCCGGGCCGCCGGCCGTCCGGAGACGGCGGCGGCGCGGGCCGGTGACGTCAGGGTCATGACCCCTCGTACTTCTGGGCGACGGCCTCGGCGAGCTTCTGGGCCTTCTTCAGGGCGCTGTCCACCGACTGGCGTCCGGCGATGGCGGAGCTGATCTCCTGGGAGACCTTGGTGCCCAGGTCGGTGAACTCGGGGATGCCGACGAACTGGATGCCGGGCGCGGGCCGGGGCTGCACGCCCGGGTCCTCGGGCTTGGCGTTCGCGATGGCGTCCCGAGTGACGTCCGCGAACGCGGCGGCCTCCTTGCGGTACTGCGGGATGTCGTAGGTCGAGGCGCGCTTGCCGGCCGGGACGTTGGACCAGCCGGCCTTCTCGCCGGCGAGCTTCTCGTAGTCCTTGCTGGAGGCCCAGGAGATGAACTTCCAGGCGTTCTCGGAGTTCTTGGACGCCTTCTGGATGCCCCACGCCCAGGTGTAGAGCCAGCCCGAGCCGTCGGTCTTCTCGACCGGGGCCGGGGCGTAGCCGATCTTGCCCTTGACCGGGGAGCCGTCGGCCTCCAGGGAGCCGGCTCCGGCGGTGGCGTCGTACCACATGGCCGTCTTGCCCTGGGTCATGTTGTTCAGGCACTCCGCGTAGCCGGACTGGGCGGCACCGGCCTCGCCGTGCTTGCGGACCAGGTCGACGTAGAACTGGGTGGCCTCCTTGAACTCCTTGGAGTCCAGGCGTGCGGTCCAGTCCTTGTCGAACCAGGTGCCGCCGAAGGTGTTCACCACCGTGGTCAGCGGTGCCATGACCTCGCCCCAGCCCGGCAGTCCGCGCAGGCAGATGCCCTTCATGCCGGAGCCGTCGATCTTGGCGGCCAGGTCGGCGACCTGCTTCCAGGTGGGCTTGTCCGGCATGGTCAGGCCCGCCTTCTCCAGGACGTCCTTGCGGTACATCAGGAAGGAGGACTCGCCGTAGAACGGCTCCCCGTACAGCTTGCCGTCCTCGGCGGTGAGCGCCCGGGTCATCGGGGGGAGGATGTCGGCCTGGTCGAAGGCGGTGTCCTTCTCGACGTAGGCGTCCAGGGGGTGCAGCCACCCGTTCTTGGCGTAGATCGGGATCTCGTAGTTGCTCAGGGTGGCGACGTCGTACTGCCCGGCCTGGTTGGCGAAGTCCTGGCTGATCTTGTCGCGGACGTCGTTCTCCGGCAGGACGGTGAAGTTCACCTCGATGCCGGTGTCCTTGGTGAAGTGGGCGGCGGTCAGCTTCTGCAGCTCCACCATCTGCGGATTGTTCACCATCAGGACGTTGACGGAGCTGTCGCCGGCGGATCCGGACCCGCCGGCGCCCGAGCAGGCGGCGAGCGGAGCGATCAGCGTCCCTACCGCCGCCACGGCGAAGAGGGTCCGTGGCGAACGTCGGCTCTGGGTTCGCATGGGTACTCCAGGAGATGTTGACACTAATGGGGACTTGAGGGTGACGAGAGCGCCTCGCGGGGCGGGTGGAGGGTGAGGTTCAGCGGGGTGCCGGGCGACTCGGCGGTCAGACCCGGATGACCTGCGGCCCGAGCAGGGAGTAGCGGTGTGCCTCGGTCGCCGGGAGCAGGGTGCTCGTCACGATCGCCTCCAACGCGCCGACTTCGGCGAACCGGCAGAAGCTGACCGCCCCGAACTTGGTGTGGACGCCCGCGAGCACCACCCGGCGCGCGGCCCTGACCGCCTGCGCCTTCACCTCGCTGACCGCCGGGTCGGGCGTGGTCAGACCGTGCTCGCGGGAGATGCCGTTGGCGCCGATGAACGCCAGGTCGATGACGAAACCGGACAGCATTTTCGTCGTCCAGTGGTCCACGGTGGCGAGGGTGCCGGAGCGGACCCGGCCGCCGAGCAGCAGCACGGAGATGGTGCCGGTCTCGGCGAGCGCGCCCGCGACCGGCAGGGAGGCGGTGACCACGGTCAGCGGCCGGTCCCGGGGCAGGGCCTCGGCGATGAGCTGCGGGGTGAAGCCCTCGTCGACGAAGACCGTTTCGGCGTCCCCGAGCAGTTCGGCGGCGGCGGTCGCCACCCGGCGCTTCTCGGGTACGTGGCTGGTGGCGCGGAAGGCCAGGGTGGTCTCGAAGCCGGCGCTCTCCACGGGGTAGGCGCCTCCGTGGGTGCGGCGCACCAGACCGTGGTCCTCCAGGGAGCGCAGGTCCCGTCGTACGGTCTCCTTGGCCACGCCCAGGTCGGCGGCGAGCGCGGTGACGTCGACCGATCCGGTGGCCCGCGCCAACCGCACGATCTCGCGCTGGCGCTCCTCGGCCGTCCCGTGGCTCATGGGTCGACCACCCGCTTCCTGGTTTCGATGCCCGTTCGGGCCCGGTGCGGCCCTTGCCGGATGTTCTACAGCGGGTGCGCGGTTCTGACCAGGCTTGTTTTGGGCTCGCTCCTGTCCGTTTACGCCCGTTCGGCTCGGGTGGTGCCCGCCTCGGACCTGCATGGGGGTGTTCCGGGGCGTGGGAACGGGCAGCGCCGATGCCCGAACACGAGGGCGGGCGGGCCCGTTCGGTGCCCGCCCGCCCTCGGCTGCGTCGATTTTCCGCCCGGTCAGTATGGCCAGATGGGCGGGTCCGTCACGAAGGGGCCGCCGATGTACACATGGGCCTTGTTGTCCGGGTCGAGTTCGCCCTGCTCGGCGATCAGCTTCTCGGCGTACTGCTCCGAGTCGTCCCGCGGTTCGTAGCCGAGCGCCCGCGCGCTGGTCAGATCAAGCCACAGGCGGGTGTTGGCGGAGGCGCCGTGGACGACGGTGTGGCCCACGTTCTCGGCGGTCAGGGCCGCGTGGAAGAGGCGGGCGCCGTCGGCGGGGCTCATCCACATGGAGAGCATCCGCACGCTGGTCGGTTCGGGGAAGCAGGAGCCGATGCGCACCGAGACGGTCTCCAGGCCGTGCTTGTCCCAGTAGAGCTGGGCGAGGTCCTCGCCGAAGGCCTTGGACAGGCCGTAGAAGGTGTCCGGGCGGTGCGGGGTCTCGATCGGCAGGAGCGGCTCGCCGGGGCCGGGTCGCGGGGTGTGGCCCACCACATGGTTGGACGAGGCGAAGACGATCCGCCGCACGCCCTCCTCGCGGGCTGCCTCGTACAGGTGGTAGGTGCCCTCGATGTTGGCCTTGAGGACCTTCTCGAAGGGGGCTTCCAGGGAGATGCCCGCGAGATGGATGATCGCGTCGACGCCCCGGACGGCCTCGCGCAGGGCGTCCCGGTCGGAGAGGTCCGCGACGATCGCGCCCGGCTCGCCCTCGATCGGCCGCATGTCCAGCAGGCGCAGTTCGTGGCCGTACTCGGGCAGCAGGCCCCGCATCAGGGTGCCGAGCCCGCCGGCGGCGCCGGTGAGCAGAACGGTGCGGGGAGCGGGCATCCTCGGTCTCCTTGAGAGGGTCGTTCCTGTGTATGGATACGATTCACAGGGATGGACACGCTATGAACAGTGTCCGTACCCCGTCAAGTGTGTCGTGAACTCGCGAAATCTGCTCCTGTGTTGCCGGTTTGCGCGCTTGACCTGCCCGAATGGGGACTCCTAACGTGATCGCGTTCATGAACGTGGACATTGCTCAGAAACATGCACTCGCCCGGCTGACCGAGCGCGGCAGCGTGCTGCTCGACGAGGAGGAAGCGTGAAGACCTCGGCCTTCGTCTACCCCTGGGACGTGAACGGCGACCCCGAGGCGCCCGGTCGCCTGGCCGCCCTCGGAGTGGAGCAGGTGACGCTCGCCGCCGCCTACCACTCCACGCGCGCGCTGACTCCCCGTCATCCGCGCCGCCGCGTGGTCACCGCCGAACACGCCGCCGTGCTGTACCCGGTGGACGACCGCTGGGCGGGCCGGACGCTGCGCCCGTACCCGGCCGGCGACTGGGCACCCGGCGACGCGTACGGCGAGGCCGCGACGGCTCTGGCCGGGACCGGTCTCGAGGTGCACACCTGGGTCGTCCTCGCGCACAACTCCCGCCTGGGCGCCGAGCATCCGGACACCTCCGTCGTCAACGCCTACCGCGACCGCTACCCGTGGGCGCCGTGCATCGCCCAGCCCGCCACGCGCGCGTACCTGACCGAGCTGGCCGCCGAGGCGGCCGTCCGCCCCGGGGCGCGCGGCACCGAGCTGGAGTCCCTCGGCTGGTACGGGCTCGCCCATCTGCACGCCCACGACAAGACCGCCGGGGTGGGTCTCGGGGAGGCCGGGCAGTACCTCATGTCCTTGTGCTTCTGCCCCGCCTGCCGCACCGGGTACGGCGAACAGGGCCTGGATCCCGACGAGTTGGCGCACGCCGTACGCACCGCCCTGGAACCGGTGTGGCGGGGGGCGCCCTCCGGTGGGGGTGCCGCCCGGTCGAGCGGAGGCGGGAGTGCGGGAGGCTGGGCCGGTGTGGTGGAACTGCTCGGCGAGAGCAGGGCGGACGCCACCCGCGCATGGCGCGACCGGACCGCGCGCACTCTCCAGGAGGCGGCGGTCGCGGCGGTCCGCGCGGCGGCCCCCGACGGCTTCCAAGTCCTTCTGCACGCCGATCCGGTGTCCTACCGCTGCGGCGCCAACGCCGGTGTCGACCCCGCCCACATCCTGTCCGTGGCGGACGGCGTGGTGGTGCCCTGCACGGGCGGGGCCGGCCTGCTGACCCCGTTCGCCGAACAGGGCCGTCCGGACGCCGTCCTGGCCGCCAACTTCACGATCGTCTCCGGCATGGGCGGCAGCCCGGGCACCCTCGCCGAGGACGCGGGCCGTGCGAGGGACCTCGGGGCCCGCGAACTTCGGCTGTATCACGCGGGGTTGGCCTCGGAGGGCGACCTGGCGGCGGTGCGGTCGGCGTTGCGGGGCCTGTGAAGCAGCATCACTGACGTGGCCGACAGTCCGAGGGCCAGGAAGGCCAGGAGCACCGGGAGGGAGACGGCGCCGACCAGGGCGGCACCCGCGGCCAGGCCGACGACGTTGGGCGCGAAGAGCAGCGTGTTCGCGGTGGCGGCCGTCCGGCCGAGCAGTCCCGCCGGGGTCTCCCGCTGTACGGCGGTGAACGCGGCGATCAGTACGCACGGCAGTCCGGCGCCGCTCACCACGCTGCTGACCAGGGCCACGGGGTCGGACGGGATCGCGCGCAGGGCCACGCCGACCGCGGTGAGGGCGATGCCGAAGGCCGCGAAGCGGCGGCCGCCCAGGCGGCGCAGGGCGGTGCCCGAGGCGAGACCGATCGCCACCGAACCGGCGCCCTGGACGGCGTACAGCACCCCGGCGTACGCGGGGGCGTGGCCGAGGCGGTCGACGACGGCGTAGATCAGCGCGCCGGTCACGCCCGTGAGCAGCATCGTGGCGCCGCCGGCCAGCACCAGGGGCCGCAGCCGCGGGTGCGACCACAGATGGCGGGCGCCCTCGGCGGCCTGCGTACGCCAGGAGCCCTCGGGCCGGCGGGGCTCGTCCTCGCCGACCCGCAGCAGCGCGTACAGACCGGCGGCGAGCAGGAACGTGACCGCGTCGAGCAGGGCCACGCAGCGGCCGCCGTACGCCGCGTACAGGCCCGCGCCCGCCAGCGGGGCCAGCAGCTTCATGCCCTCGTTGGCGGTCATCCGCAGCCCGTTGAAGTCGCCGAGCAGCTTCGGGTCGACGGCGGTGGCGACGAGCGCCGACTGCGCCGCGTCCTCCACGACGCCCGTGGCGCCGTAGACGAACAGCACCCCGTACAGCACCCAGACGCGGCCGGGGGAGTCGACGGTGAGGAGGGCGAGCAGGAGCACCGCCAGCAGCAGGTTCGCGGCGATCAGCAGGGGGCCGCGGCGGACGCGGTCGGCGAGCGTGCCGATCGCCGGACCGGCCAGGGTCGGCGCCCACATCGCCAGCAGGCACAGCGCGGCCAGCCCGTTCGAGCCGGTGAGGTCCTTCACCCACACACCCGAGGCCAGCCACAGCGCCGACGTGCCGAAACCGGACACCACCACAGCGGCAAGACACACCCCCGCCGCACGGTCCCGCAGCACCCGAACCAGGGTCCATTCAGTCGTCATACCGCCCGATCGTCGCCCTAAGGCCCCACCCCACGGATCCGTCGGATGCCGTAGAGCCCGACCCTGCCCGGCCGGCGATCCGCCGGTGGCCGTCGGTCATGTCACGGGGGTGTGGGCGGGTGCAGGAGGCCGCTGGCGGGGGAGTTCGTCCGTGGCGGGTGGCTCGGGTCGGTGGGGGCGGGGGCTGGGCGTGGGTGTCGAGTTCTGGCTGGGCCGGAGGCCGTCGGGAGTTGTGGGACGGGCGGTCCGCGCCGCTGGGGGAGATGGCCGGCCCCGGCCGACGGGGTGCCGTGTCGTGCGGGCGATGAGTTTTGGGGATCGCGGCGGTCCATCTTCTGTACGTGAGAGCAAGAGTGGAGGAGTGATGACCGACACGATCCTCGATCTCGGTCCGCAGGCCCGTCTCGTGGCGCGGCTGGCCGAGGGAGTGCGTGAGGAGCAGCTCGGCGCGGTGACCCCGTGCCCGGACTACGCGGTGCGCAACCTGCTGGGGCACCTGATCGGCCTGGCGGCGGCCTTCCGGGACGCCGGCCGCAAGGAGCTGGGTGCCACGACCGACACCAGCCCGGACGCCGCCGTACCCGACATCGGCCCCGGCTGGCGTGAGGAGTTGCCCAAGGCGCTCGACGAGCTGGCCGAGGTCTGGCGCGACCCGGCCGCCTGGACCGGCATGACCCGCGCGGGCGGCGTGGACCTGCCGGGCCAGGTCGCCGGGGCGGTGGCCGCCGACGAGCTGGTGATCCACGGCTGGGACCTGGCCCGGGCCACCGGCCAGGACTACGAGCCCGACCCGGCCGCACTGCGGGCGTCGTACGGCTTCCTGCGCGCGGCGGCCGACGACCCGAACCGGGGCAAGGGCCCGTTCGGACCCGTCGTCCCCGTCCCCGAGGACGCTCCGCTGCCCGACCGGGCGGTGGGCCTGAGCGGCCGCGATCCCGGCTGGAAGCCCTGAGCGGCCGAGGGCCGGCGGGGACCGGCCCGAACACGAGCCGGACTTCCCGGAGTTGCGGGGGCATACGCTTTCGGACGCCGTGATCCCGGCCCCCACGCCCCGCGACCGCGCGCAGCGGTCGCGGGGCTTCTTCATGCCGTCAGGCGCGCGATCTCCGCGCGAGACAGCCCTGTCACGTGCGTCGTCGCCCATGGGGTGGAGGCAGGAGCGGACTGTGCGCATGGGTCCTCGGCGGTCCGCGGTCGACCACAGGCCGTCGACACCCCCGCCGAACCTCATCGCGAAAGTGAACACCCGAAGCGCCTCGCCACCCCCCACCCGCCGCCGGATTCGCCCGCCCCGCACCCGTCGTTCCCCGGCGCGAAATTCCTGTGCCGGAGGCATTGACGAAACCCCGGGCCCCTCTTACCTTCATCGCGTCGTACTTCGTACGTCATATATGAGACGCGATACGCGAGATCAGAACTCGCGATCCGAGCCGTGATGTGATCGACGAGATCCGAGAGGCGCGCATGACCTCTGTGCCCACGCCGATCCCCTCCCGCACGCAGGTCGTGCTGGAGGCGATCAAACACCGCATCCTCACCGGGCGGCTGACGCCTGGTCAGGCACTGGTCGAGACCGAACTCGCCGCTCAGTTCGGGGTGTCCAAGACCCCGGTGCGTGAGGCGCTGAAGACCCTGGCCGGCACCGGGCTGGTCGTGATGAGCCAGTACAAGGGCGTCACGGTGCGCGAAGTGGACGCGGACATGGCACGCGAGGTCTACGACGTGCGCCTGCTGCTTGAGCCGGAGGCGCTGAGGCGCTCGGTGCGCCGCGGCGCCTCCCTGGACGCCGCCCGCGACGCGCTGAAGCAGGCCGCCGAGGCCGCCGACACCGCCGAACGCTCCCTCGCCAACCGCGAGTTCCACCGCGCCCTCTACCTGCCCTGCGGCAACCCGCTGCTCGGCCGGATGCTCGACGAGGTCCGCGACCAGGCCGCCCTCGTCTCCGCCGTCGCCTGGTCCGCCGACCCCTCCTGGGACCGGGAGGCCACCGAGCACCGGGAGATCCTCCGGCTCGCCCTGGAGGGCGACGCCGACGGCGCGGCCCGCGCCCTCCACGCCCACATCGCGTCGTTCGTGCAACGGGCCTTCCCCCCAGCGGAGTCGAAGGCCCAGGGAGAGGACGGTCAGGCATGACAACGGCGTTCGAGACTCAGCGGGCGGCCCTGGCCGACGTGGTGGCGATCCCGGTGACCCCGTTCACCGAGGACGGCGGCGTCGACAGCGCCACCTACCGGGCCCTGTTGCGTCGTCTGCTCGACGGCGGCATCACGACCCTCACGCCCAACGGCAACACCGGCGAGTTCTACGCCCTCACCCCCGAGGAGCGGCAGCAGGTCACCGAGATGACCGTCGAGGAGGCCGGGGACCGGGCGGACATCCTGGTCGGCGTCGGCCACGACGTGCCCACCGCGGTCGCCTCCGCCCGGCACGCCCACGAGCTGGGCGCGCAGATGGTCATGGTCCACCAGCCCGTGCACCCCTACGTCTCCCAGGGCGGCTGGGTCGACTACCACCGCGCGATCGCCGAGGCCGTGCCCGAACTGGGCGTCGTCCCCTACATCCGCAACGCCCAGCTGCCCGGCACCCGCCTGGCCGAACTCGCCGACGCCTGCCCGAACGTCATCGGCGTCAAGTACGCCGTACCGGACGCCTCCCGCTTCGGCGCCTTCGCCCGGGACGCGGGCCTGGACAGGTTCGTGTGGGTCGCCGGCCTCGCCGAGCCCTACGCCCCCTCCTACTTCTCCGCGGGCGCCACCGGCTTCACCTCCGGCCTGGTCAACGTCGCCCCGGCCGTCTCCGTCAGCATGCTCCAGGCGCTCAGGGCCGGCGACTACCCGGCCGCGATGAAGGTCTGGGAGCGGATCCGCCGCTTCGAGGAGCTGCGCGCGGCCAACGGGTCGGCGAACAACGTCACCGTCGTCAAGGAGGCGCTCGCCGCGCTCGGCCTGTGCCGCCGGGACGTGCGCCCGCCGAGCAAGCCGCTGCCGGAGAGCGAACGCGCCGAGGTCGCCGCCATCGCCGCCGGGTGGTCGATATGAGCGCCCGGCCGGGCGACCGGCGTCCGGAGGACCTGCGCAGTCACCAGTGGTACGGCACCGAAGGCCTGCGCTCCTTCAGCCACCGCGCCCGCACCCGCCAGCTCGGCTACCTGCCCGAGGAGCACCTGGGCAAGCCGGTCGTCGCGATCCTCAACACCTGGTCCGACATCAACCCCTGCCACGTCCACCTGCGCGACCGCGCCCAGGCGGTCAAGCGCGGGGTGTGGCAGGCGGGCGGCTTCCCGCTGGAGTTCCCGGTCTCCACGCTCAGCGAGACCTTCCAGAAGCCGACCCCGATGCTCTACCGCAACATGCTCGCCATGGAGACCGAGGAGCTGCTGCGCTCCTACCCGGTGGACGGCGCCGTCCTGATGGGCGGCTGCGACAAGTCCACCCCCGCCCTCCTGATGGGCGCCGCGAGCGTCGACCTGCCCACCGTCTTCGTGCCCGCCGGGCCCATGCTGCCCGGCCACTGGCGGGGTGAGGTCCTCGGCTCCGGCACCGACATGTGGAAGTACTGGGACGACAAGCGGGCCGGCCTGATCGGCGACTGCGAGATGGCCGAGCTGGAGAGCGGCCTGGCCCGCTCGCCCGGCCACTGCATGACCATGGGCACGGCCTCCACGCTGACCGCGGCCGCCGAGGCCCTCGGCGTGACCGTCCCCGGCGCCTCCAGCATCCCGGCGGTGGACTCCGGGCACGACCGGATGGCGGCCAGGGCGGGCATGACCATCGTCGAACTGGTCCGCAAGGACCGGAAGCTGAGCGAGATCCTGACCCGCGAGGCGTTCGAGGACGCGGTCACCACCGTCCTCGGGCTCGGCGGCTCCACCAACGCCGTGATCCATCTGATCGCCATGGCGGGCCGTGCGGGCGTCCGGCTCACCCTCGACGACTTCGACCGCGTCGCCCGCACCGTCCCGGTCCTCGCCAACGTCCGCCCCGGCGGACAGAAGTACCTCATGGAGGACTTCCACTTCGCCGGCGGCCTGCCCGGCTTCCTCTCCCGCATCCCGGACCTGCTCCACCTGGACCGGCCGACGGTGTCGTACGACACCCTGCGCGAGCAGATCGCCGGCGCGCAGGTGCACGACGACGACGTGATCCGGCCCCGCGGCAACCCGGTGGCGGACGAGGGCGGCGTGGCGGTGCTGCGCGGCAACCTCTGCCCGGACGGCGCCGTCATCAAGCACATCGCCGCCGAGCCGCACCTGCTCAAGCACACCGGACCCGCGGTCGTCTTCGACGACTACCGGACCATGCAGCGCACCATCAACGATCCCTCGCTCGGCATCACCGCCGACAGCGTGCTCGTGCTGCGCGGCTCCGGCCCCAAGGGCGGACCGGGGATGCCCGAGTACGGCATGCTGCCCATCCCCGATCACCTGCTCAAGCAGGGCGTGCGGGACATGGTCCGCATCTCCGACGCCCGCATGAGCGGCACGAGTTACGGCGCCTGCGTGCTGCACGTCGCCCCCGAGAGCCATGTCGGCGGACCGCTGGCGCTGGTGCGCACGGGCGACCCGATCACCCTCGACGTCGAGGCCCGCACTCTCCGACTCCACGTGGACGACGAGGAGTTGGAGCGCCGCAGGGCCGAGTGGACGCCGCCGCCCGCGCGTTACGAGCGCGGCTACGGCGCCCTGTACTCCGAACAGATCGCCCAGGCCGACACCGGCTGCGACTTCGAGTTCCTGGCCCGGCCCGGGAAGGTGCCGGACCCGTACGCCGGATAGCCGGCCCCGACCGGAACCGGGCGCCCCCCCGAACCAACCACCCCACCCGCCCTCTCCGCCGAAGCGCTTCACCCACGTGTACGTAGCAAGCGCTTCCTACGGACCGTCGCACTGCCCCACTGCGAGGAGAACAGTCATGGCCCAAGCCGCAGCCGTGGCGAAACCGCCCGCGCCACCCCGGCGGCGCCGTGCCTCCGCCACGCCGCGCAGGCTTCCGTACCTGCTGATCGCCCCGGCCGCCCTGCTCATGCTGGGCTTCATCGCCTACCCGGTGCTCAGCGTCTTCTACTACAGCCTGCAGAACTACAACCCCACCAAGCCGTGGCGGAACGGATACGCGGGCTTCGACAACTTCGTCCACGCCTTCACCCAGGACCCCCAGTTCTGGGACACGCTGATCTTCAGCGCCAAGTGGGTGGTCGTCGAGGTCGGGCTGCAACTGCTCTTCGGACTCGCCCTCGCCCTGATCGTCAACCAGACCTTCGTGGGCCGCGCGCTGGGCAGGGCCCTGGTGTTCTCCCCGTGGGCCGTCTCCGGCGTGCTCACCTCCGCGATCTGGGTGCTGCTCTACAACTCCCAGACCGGCATCACCCGTTACCTCGCCGACATGGGCATCGGCTCCTACGGCACCAGCTGGCTGTCGGACACCTCCACCGTGTTCCCGGCGGCGGTGGTCGCCGACCTGTGGCGCGGGGTGCCCTTCTTCGCCATCCTCATCCTCGCCGACCTCCAGTCCGTCTCGCACGACCTGTACGAGGCCGCCGAGGTCGACGGGGCGAGCCGGCTCAAGCAGTTCTGGCACATCACCCTGCCCCATCTGAAGGACGCCATCGTCCTGTCCACGCTGCTGCGCGCGGTGTGGGAGTTCAACAACGTCGACCTGCTCTACACCCTCACGGGCGGCGGACCGGCCGGCGAGACGACCACCCTGCCGCTCTACATCGCCAACACCAGCGTCGACGCCCACAACTTCGGCTACGCGTCCGCCCTGACCACGGTGGCGTTCGTCATCCTGCTCTTCTGCTCGATCGTCTATCTGCGGCTGAGCAAGTTCGGAGGTGAGAAGTGATCACCGAGATCGCGCCCGCGCCCGAGCGCGCGGTGTCCGAGCCGGCCCGGCCCCGAGGCAGGCGCCGCGCCTGGGACGAGGTCCCGCGCTGGCACATCTATCTGCCGCTGTCCGTGTATCTGCTCTTCACCCTGATCCCCTTCTACTGGATCCTGCTGTTCGCGCTGCGTCCGGCCGGCTCCACCTCGCTCGTGCCCTGGCCTATGACCTTCGAGCACTTCGAGAAGGTGTGGACCGAACGGAGCTTCGGCCTCTACTTCCAGAACAGCGTGCTCGTCGGCGTCGCGACCCTGGTCCTCACCACGGTCGTCGCCCTGGCCGGCGGGTACGCGCTCGCCCGGTTCGACTTCCGGCTCAAGCGCGGCTTCATGCTCGCCCTGCTCTGCTCGCAGTTCGTGCCCGGCGCGCTGCTGCTGGTCCCGCTCTTCCAGATCTTCGCCAAGCTGTCGATGATCAACTCGCTGGGCAGCGTCGTCGTCGCCGAAACCGTCTTCCAGCTGCCACTGTCGATGATCCTGATCAGCGGCTTCATCAAGAACGTGCCCCCGTCCCTGGAGGAGGCCGCCTGGGTGGACGGCTGCAACCGCTTCTCCGCCTTCCGGATCGTCGTCCTGCCGCTGCTGCGGCCCGGGCTGATCGCCGTCGGCTCCTTCGCCTTCGTGCACGCCTGGAACCACTTCCTGTTCGCGCTGATGTTCCTCTCCGACCAGAGCAAGCAGACCATCCCGGTCGGCCTCAACACCCTGATGAGCGCGGACAGCGTGGACCTGGGCGCGCTGGCCGCGGGCGGCATCGTCGCCGCCGTACCCGTGGTGATCGTGTTCGCCTTCATCCAGAAGTGGCTGATCACCGGCTTCAGCGCGGGGGCGGTGAAGGGATGACGGCCACCACGCCACC
>NZ_JBSFJL010000018.1:69880-161837 GCF_053598035.1 Streptomyces sp. NPDC001204
AGACGGCGACCTCCGCGCCGACGGCGACCTCCGCGCCGACGGCGACCTCCGCGCCGACGGCGACCTCCGCGCCGACGGCGACCTCCGCGCCGACGGCGACCTCCGCGCCGACGGACGCCACCACGCCGCTGCCGGTCGTGCTCGCCGGTGCCCGCGGTCACGGCCGCTGGCACCTGGACAACATCCGCCGGCTCCAGGACAAGGGCCTCGTACGGCTCGTGGGCATCTGCGAGCTGACCCCGCTGACCGAGGACGAGATCCCCGGCGGTCTCGGCGCATTGGCGCAGTCCGCCGACTTCGGCGCCCTGCTGGACGCCACCGGCGCGCGGATCGCGGTGATCTGCACGCCCATCCCGACCCACACCGACCTGGCGCTCGCCGCCGCCGCGCGGGGCGTCCACCTCCTGCTGGAGAAGCCGCCCGCCCCCTCGTATGCGGAGTTCCGCCGGATGGCCGACGGGGTCGCCGAGGCCGGTGTCGCCTGCCAGATCGGCTTCCAGGCACTGGGCTCGCACGCGATGCCCGCGATCCGGGACCTGGTCGAGAAGGGCATGATCGGGACGGTCACCGGGGTCGGCGCGGCCGGCGCCTGGGCACGCGACGAGGCCTACTACCGACGGGCGCCCTGGGCGGGCAGGCGCCGTCTGAACGGCGCCGACGTGGTCGACGGGGTGCTCACCAACCCCCTCGCGCACGCCGTGTCCACCGCGCTCGCCCTGCTCGGCGCCACCCGCGCCGAGGACGTCACCGGCATCGAGACCGAGCTGTGGCGGGCCAATGCCATCGAGGCCGACGACACCAGCTGCGTCCGCGTCACGACCCCGCACGGCCCGGCCGCGGTCGCGGCGACCCTGTGCGCCGAGCGCCCCGGAGACCCGTACGTCATGGTGCACGGCAGCAGCGGCCGGATCACCTTCTGGTACAAGCAGGACCGGGTGCTGCTGCAGCGGGCCGGCCACGGCCCGGAGGAGTTCGAGTACGGCCGCACCGACCTGCTGGAGAACCTGGTCGGCCATCTGACCACCGGGGCCGGACTGCTGGTTCCGCCCGCGTCCACGGGCGCCTTCATGCGGGTCGTCGAGGCGATCCGCACGGCCCCCGACCCCGGCGCGCTGCCGGCCGGCCTCTGGCGTCGCCTGGCCGACGAGGACCGCCGCATCGTCCCCGGTGTCGACGGGCTCGTCGCGGCCGTCGCCGACACCCTCTCCCTGTACTCCGAGCTGGACGTCGACTGGGCGTCGCCGAAGGAGGTGACCGTCGGATGACGGACTCCCCGGTCCTGCGCGTGGCGGGCCGGCCGGTCGCCCGCTACGTCACCCGGCCCGAGCTGCCCGACCGGCGCTCCCCGCGCCCGTATCTGCACCCCGTCACCACCCTGGCCGGCACCGCGGTCACCGAACTCGGCCCCGCCGACCACCTGCACCACCTCGGCGTCGGTGTCGCCGTTCCCGACGTCGAGGGGCACAACTTCTGGGGCGGGCGCACCTTCGTGCGCGACCTGGGCCCGACCGAGCTGGACAACCACGGCGCCCAGCGGCACACCGCCTTCCCCCTGCGCGAGGCCGACCGGTTCGAGGAGGAGCTGCGCTGGGTGGCCGCGGGCAGTGAACTGCTGCGCGAGCGCCGTACCGTGGCGGCCACCGGACTCAACGCCACCGCCTGGGCCCTGGACTTCACCTTCGCCCTCACCAACGTCACCCCTCGGGTGCTGTCGATCGGCAGCCCCGCCACCAACGGACGCCCCGGCGCGGCGTACGGCGGCTTCTTCTGGCGGGCCCGCAAGGAGGAGCGGCCCCCGCTCGTCCTCACCGCCGACCGGGACGGCGAGGCGGAGGCCCACGGCACCCGCGCCGATTGGCTGGCGCTCGTCGGTGGCACCTGGACGCTGGTGTTCGCCGGGGCCACCGACGCCACCCGCCGGGACGCCTGGTTCGTGCGGGCCGCGGAGTACCCGGGCGTGGGCTCGTCGCTGGCGGCCGAGCGGCGGCTCGCGATCGAGCCGGGCGAGACCGTCCTGCGCCGGATCATCACCGTCGTCGCCGACGGCCGGCTCGGCCGGGACGAGGCCGGGGAGCTGGCCCGCGAGGCGGTCCTGTCATGAGGAAGCCGTTCGTCGGGAACCCTCCCGCCCCCACCGTGCAGTAACCCGCTCCGTCGTCGCCCCGGTCGGGAGCCGCCGAGGCACACCCCTCCAGCAAGCGCTTACCGGAAAGTGTCCCCGAGTCCCCGGCCCCAAGCCCCAAGCTCCACCTCCGAGTTGGATCCAGAAGAAGAGAGCCGATCAATGAAGATCAACATCCGTAGAAGCAGGCGCGCCGCCGTGGCCGTCGTCCTGGGTTCCGCGCTCGCGCTGACCGCCACCGCGTGCGGTGACGACGGCAGCGGCTCCGGGAAGAGCAAGGGTTCCGAGGGCTCCGGCAAGGGCGAGATCACCTTCTGGGACAACAACGGCGGTGTGCGCACCGACGTCTGGAAGCAGATCATCGCGGACTTCGAGAAGAAGTACCCGGACATCAAGGTCAACTACGTCGGAATCCCGGCCGCGAGCGCCCAGTCCAAGTACGACACCGCCATCCAGGGCGGCGGTCTGCCGGACGTCGGCGGCGTGGGCACCGCGATGCTCGCCGAGATCGCCGCCCAGGGGGCGCTGGAGCCGCTGGACGGCAGGCTGGCGAAGAGCGAGCTGAACGGCAAGCTCAGCGAGAACGTGCTCGGCGTCAGCAAGGCGGCGGGCGGCGGCGACACCCTGTACCACGTGCCGACCTCGGTGAACAACGGCACGCTGTGGTACCGCACCGACCTGTTCAAGAAGGCCGGCCTGGACGCGCCGACGACCTGGGACAAGTTCTACGAGGCCGCGGGCAAGCTCACGAACAAGGGCAGGAACGAGTTCGGCTTCACCATCCGCGGCGGCGAGGGCTCCATCGCGCCGGCCCTGGACGCGGTGTACGGGCAGACCGGCATCACCTCCTTCTGGGACGGCGACAAGACGACCGTCAACGACCCGAAGAACGTGGCGGCGCTGGACAAGTACGTCGCGCTGTACAAGAAGGACACCCCGTCCGCCGACGTCAACAACGACTTCACCAAGATGGTCGCCCAGTGGGACAGCGGCACCATCGGCATGCTGAGCCACAACCTGGGCTCGTACCAGGACCACCTGAAGGCCCTCGGCAAGGACAAGTTCCGCGGCATCCCGAACCCCACGCTGGGCGACGGCACCCGGGTGCAGGTGTCCAACCCGGTCGACGGCATCGGCCTGTTCAAGGCGAGCAAGAACAAGGCGGCCGCCTGGAAGTTCATCGAGTTCGCCGCCTCGGCCGCGGAGAACTCCAAGTTCAACGAGTCCGCCGGGCAGGTGCCCACCAACGTCGACGCCGCCGCGGACGCCTGGATCCAGCAGGCCGAGCCGACGAAGCTGGCGGCCGAGGCGCTGAACGGGGCCGACACGAAGATCGTCCAGCTGCCGTACTACCTGCCCGACTGGAACACCATCTCCAAGGCCGACAACGAGGCGAACTTCCAGAAGGTGCTGCTCGGCAAGACGAGCGCCAAGCAGTTCCTGGACACGCTGGCCGACCAGCTGAACAAGGCACAGGCCGAGTGGAAGCAGAACCAGGGCTGACGCCGGCCGACGAAACCAAGGCGGACGGTCCGGGGGCTTGAGGCCGGTTCCGGGCCGCGGGCCGTCCGTGGCTGGGTGCGCGGTTCCCCGCGCCCCTTCTTGTCCCGCTCTCCGTGGAAAGAGGATCCGTACAGTGCGCACACAGAAATGTCATGAGCGTGTCATCACTGCGGCCGTGGGCTGCACCGCCCTGGTGCTCGCCGTCACCGGCACCGCCGCCGCGGCTCCCGGGCCCCACACCCCCGACACCGCCCGCCAGGTGCTCGCGGCCGAGGACGGCTGGGGCTCCTACGGCACCGGCACCACCGGCGGCGCCAAGGCCGACGCCGCCCACACCTACACCGTCACCACCTGGGACGGCTTCAAGGCCGCGCTCGCCGCCGGCGGCAGCGCGCCGAAGATCATCAAGGTCAAGGGCATGATCGACGCCGACGGCCCGAGCTGCTCCGCCTTCGAGGTGCCCGGCTACGACTTCGGCACCTACCTGGAGACCTACGCGCCTCAGACGTGGGGCCGCGACCGGAACCTGGACGGCGAGCCCGACGACAGCCCCGAGGGCCTGCGCCGCGCCTCCGCCGCGCTCCAGGACAAGTACATCAAGGCGAACGTCCCCGCCAACACCACCATCGTCGGCGTCGGCAAGGACGCGGGCTTCAAGGGCGCCAGCCTCCAGATCAAGAACGTGGACAACGTCATCGTCCGCAACGTCACCCTGGAGAGCCCGCTCGACTGCTTCCCGCAGTGGGACCCCACCGACACCGCCGACGGCAACTGGAACTCCGAGTACGACAGCGCGGTGATCACCGGCTCCACCCATGTCTGGATGGACCACAACACCTTCACCGACGGCGAGCACCCCAACAGCACCTTGCCGTACTACTACGGCCGGATCTTCGAGCAGCACGACGGTGAGCTGGACATCGTCAAGGGCGCCGACTACGTGACGGTCTCCTGGAACGTCTTCGAGGACCACGACAAGACCATCCTCATCGGGAACAGCGACAGCGCGTCCACCGCCGCGATCGACCGGGGCCACCTGAAGGTGACCCTGCACCACAACCTGTTCAGGAACCTCGTCGAGCGGGCCCCGCGTGTCCGCTTCGGACAGGTCGACTCCTACAACAACCACTTCGTGGCCAACGCCGGCTACGGCTACAGCTTCGGCATCGGCATGGAGTCCCAACTCGTCGCCGAGCACAACGCGTTCACGCTCGCGCCCGGGGTCGGCGCGGGCCAGGTCCTCAAGAAGTGGAAGGACTCGCCGGTCACCGAGTCCCACAACTACGTCAACGGCAGGCTCACCGACCTGGTCGCCGTGCACAACGCCCGGGTCCCCGACGAGATCCTCCAGCGGGGCGGGGACTGGACCCCGGCCCTGCGCACCCGGATCGACAACCCGAAGGCGCTGCCGGGGATCGTCGACCACCAGGCGGGCGCCGGCCGTCTGCGCTGACGTCCACCTCCCGGCGGGCCGGGGCGCACCCTCCGCCCCGGCCCGCCACCGCCGCCGACCCGCCGCACCGCGAAGGAGCACCCGCATGCCCTCGCCCCACCTGCGCCCGTCCCCGCCGTCCCCGCCTGGAAGGGGACGGCCCGGAGAGAGCCTGTCCAGAAGGGGACTGCTGCTCGCCGGTGCCGCCGCCGGCGCCGCGCTCGGCCTGGCCGCCCCTCCCGCCGGGGCCGCCGTCCGGCCGCACCCGTTCGGCCGCCACGGCTCACCGGCCGCCCGCCGCACCCCGCGCACCCTCTACGTCGACCCGCACGGCCGCGGCGACTTCACCCAGGTGCAGGCCGCGGTGGACGCGGCCGCGGGCGGCGGCTGGACCCTGGTCCTCGCGCCGGGTACCTACCGGGAGACCGTCTCCGTGGACGCCACCCGCACGGACATGACCTGGATCGGCGCCACGGGCGACGCCCGCGACGTGACGATCGTGTACGACCGCGCGGCCGGCACGCCCACACCCGACGGCGGCACCTACGGCACCAGCGGATCGGCCACCACGACCGTCCAGGCGGACGGCTTCACCGCCCACCGGATCACCTTCGCCAACGACTGGCTGCGCGCCGGCCACCCCGGCGTCAGCGGCACCCAGGCCGTCGCCGTCAAGGTGCAGGGCGACCGCTCGGCGTTCTGGCACTGCCGCTTCCTGGGCCACCAGGACACGTTGTACGCCGACACCAGGACCCTGTCCGCCTTCGCCCGCCAGTACTACGCCCACTGCCACGTCGAGGGCGACGTCGACTTCGTCTTCGGCCGGGCGACCGCGGTGTTCGAGCACTGCCACTTCCGCGCGCTGGACCGCACCGACCTGGCGGCGGCACCGTACGGCTTCGTCTTCGCGCCCTCCACCGCGGCCGCCAACCCGCGCGGCTACCTGGTCACGCACGGCCGCGTCACCAGCCGGGCCCCGGACGGCGGCTACAAGCTCGCCCGTCCCTGGGTGCCCAGCTCGGACACGACCGCCCGCCCGATGCTGACCGTCCGCGACACCTGGCTCGGCCCGGGCATCGACGCGGTCACGCCATATGCCAACATGTCGGACATGTACCCCTGGCAGAACCAGCGTTTCGCCGAGTACCGCAACTCCGGCCCCGGCGCGCGGATCGCCGACCCGGCCGACCGTCCCCAGCTCACCCGCGCCGAGGCCCGGACGGCGAACCGGGAGGCGTACCTCGGCGACTGGACGCCGTGGCGGGAACGCTGACAGTGCGTGACCGGCCGAGGTGAACGGCGGGTGGCGCAGGCGAATTGTCGGCCACGTCAGATATCGATCGGGCAAAAGGTACCCCGCGCGGTCTCGCGCATCCGAGGGTGACGCGCGTAGAAAACGACTCATGCACAAGCCACTGCGTATCGCGGCCCTCGCCGCCACCTGCGCCCTCACCGGTGCCGTGATCTACGGCGCCGGTGCGGCAACGGCAGGTCAGTCCACCGCCAACTCCACCCACGAGCCCTACAACATCGGGCTCCTCACCCAGGACATCGACACCTACTACGGCACCAAGCTCGACGCCGACGGTGTCTACCAGGCGTCCCCGGACAGCCCGTACGCCAAGGACCTCGCGCGTGTCGACGCCGACGCCAAGAAGTGGATCGACAAGGCGGCGGACAAGGCGGGCCACAAGGGCAAGAACAAGCCGGCCGTCGTCTTCGACATCGACGACACGCTGCTGCTCAGCCTGGACTACGAGAAGAAGAACAGCTACGGCTACAACAGCGCCACCTGGGCGGCCTACGTCAACAAGGCCGACCGCCCGGCGGTCTTCGGCAGCCCCGAACTCGTGCGCTACGCCGCGAAGAAGGGCGTCGAGGTCTTCTACAACTCCGGCCTGAGCGAGGCACAGCGCTCCGCCGCCGTGGAGAACCTGAAGAAGGTCGGCGCCGACGTCAACCTCGACGCCGCGCACATGTTCCTCAAGGACGCGGCCAACCCGCCGTCCTACCTGAAGGGCTGCGCCACCCCGGGCGCCTGGACCTGCACGACCGTCCAGTACAAGTCCGGCACCCGCAAGCACATCGAGGACCTCGGGTACGACATCGTCGCCAACTTCGGCGACCAGTACTCCGACCTCGACGGCGGCTACGCCGAGCACACCTTCAAGCTGCCGAACCCGACGTACTTCGTCGGCTAGGCACATGACGTGCCCCGCCCGCTCCACGAGGCCGGGCGGGGCACGTCACGCTCGCTCGCGCGTTCAGCCGGCGTCGGCCCGCAGCGACAGCACCACCTCGTCGATCTCCTGGCCCCGCGCCTCGGCGAACCCCCGGGCCCGCGCGGACTCCCGGAAGCCGCACTTGGCGAGCACCCGCAGCGAGCCGGCGTTGTCCGCCGCCGCCCGCGCGTACAGCGGGCGTTCGGGCACCTCGGCCAGCAGGGCGCGCAGCGCGGCCGTGGCGACGCCGCGGCCCCAGTAGGCACGGTCCACCCAGTAGGTGACCTCGCGCTCGCCCGGCTCCCCGTAGACGGCGGCGCTGCCGACCACGTCACCGTCCAGCAGGACGGTGCGCAGCACGACGGACGAGGCGCGCATCCTTCGCCAGTGCGCCGTGAAGGCGTCGTGGTCGGCCGGGTCCTTCGGGGTGAAGGCGGCCATCCGCAGCGCCTCCGGGTCGTTCATCTGCCGGAAGAACACCGGCAGATCGCTGTCGTGGACCTCGCGGAGCACGACCTCCATGTGTCACAGCCTCCGGGTGGCGAGCGTCAGTCGGTCACGGGCGTCGAAGAGAGCATCCTTCACGATCTGCTCGTGGGCCGGCGTCAGGCGCGCCACCGGGACCGAGCAGCTGACCGCGTCCCGGGCCGGGGTGCGGTACGGGATCGCCACACCGAAGCAGCGCAGGCCCAGGGTGTTCTCCTCACGGTCGACGGCGTACCCCTGCTCGCGGATCTGATGCAGTTCCTCGATGAGCCGCTCGCGGTCGGTGATGGTGTGCTCGGTCAGCGCGGGCAGCGTCTCCGGGAGCATCTTGCGCACCTGCTCGTCCGTGTACGTGCTCAGCAGCGCCTTGCCCAGCGAGGTGGAGTGGGCGGGCAGGCGGCGGCCGACCCGGGTGAAGGGGCGCAGATAGTGCTGCGACTGGCGGGTGGCCAGGTAGACGACGTTCGTGCCGTCCAGGCGGGCGAGGTGGATCGTCTCGGTGGTGTCGTCGGACAGCCGGTCCAGCGTGGGACGGGCCGCCGCGACCACCTCGTCGCCGTCGATGTAGGAGGTGCCGACGAGCAGGGCCCGCACGCCGATGCCGTAGCGCGTGCCGGTGGCGTCGGTCTCCACCCAGCCCAGCTCGACGAGTGTGCGCAGCAGCATGTACAGGCTGGACTTGGGATAGCCGACGGCCTCCTGGACCGCGGCCAGCGAGTGCATACCGGGCCGGCCGGCGAAGAACTCGAGCAACTCCACGGTCCGTACCGCGGACTTGACCTGCGCCCCGCCGCCTGCGTCGCCTGCCGACATCGTCCTGGACCCCTTCGTTCGACGAGAAGCTGGAGATATAGTCTCCGACAGTGTATTCATCACCAGAGACAGCGTTCAGTATATCGAACGCCCTGGTGGTGAACCCGAATGCGGCCGACCGTAGGGACCGGCCGGATACTGCGGCAAGACATGTGGAGGGATCCGCGGTGGCAGCACCAGTCTGGAGTGTCGACCCCCGTACCGGGAAGCAGCGGGAACAGGTTGCGGTGGAGGCCACAGCGCAGGAGGTGGACGCCGTCGTGCGGGCGGCGCACGAGGCGCGCGGGGCGCTCGCCGACCGCGCCGTCCGCGCGGCCTTCCTGCGTTCCGCCGCCGACCGGCTGGAAGGGGCCCGGGACCGGCTCGTCGAGGCCGCCGACGCCGAGACCGCGCTCGGACCGGTCCGGCTGACCGGTGAACTGGCCCGGACCTGCTACCAGTTGCGGGCCTTCGCGGACATCGTCGACGAGGGCGCCTTCCTCGACGTGATCATCAACCACCCCGACGCCACCGCGGCCCCGCCGATCCCGGACCTGCGCCGCTACAAGGTGCCGCTCGGGGTCGTGGCCGTCTACTCCGCCTCCAACTTCCCCTTCGCCTTCTCGGTCGCCGGCGGCGACACCGCGAGCGCGCTCGCCGCGGGCTGCCCCGTCGTCGTCAAGGCCCACCCCGACCACCCGGCACTGTCCGAACTGGTCGCCAGGGTGCTGCGCGGGGCGGCCGCGCACCACGGCGTTCCCGAGGCCGTGATCGGTCTCGTCCACGGCTTCGAGGCGGGCGTCGGACTCGTCGGGCACCCGCTCGTCGCCGCCGCCGGCTTCACCGGTTCCGTACGCGGCGGCCGGGCCCTGTTCGACGCGGCGGCCGCGCGGCCGGCGCCGATCCCCTTCCACGGCGAGCTGGGGTCGCTCAACCCGGTCCTCGTCACCGAGGCCGCGGCCGCCGAACGGGCCGAGGACATCGGGACCGGGCTGGCCGGGTCGATGACGATGGGGGTCGGGCAGTTCTGCGTGAAGCCCGGACTGGTCCTCGTGCCGTCCGGAGCCGCCGGCGACGGCCTGGTCAAGTCGCTCACCGACGCCGTCAGCGACACCGACCCGGGCGTCCTGCTCGACCACCGGATGCGCGACAACTTCCTCACCGGCGTCGCCGGGCGCTCCGCACTGCCCGGCGTCGAGTCGCCGGTCACCCCGGGCGCGGGCGGCGAGCACTCGGTCAGCGCGGGCTTCCTGACCGTGCCGGCCGGGAAGCTCACCGAGGACGGGGAGCACGACCTGCTCCTGGAGGAGTGCTTCGGACCGGTCACCGTGGTGGCCCGCTACGAGGACGAGGGCGAGGCCGAGGCCGTCCTGTCGCGACTGCCCGGCAACCTCAGCGCGACCGTGCACCTGTCCACCGAGGAGGCGGCCGGCCAGGGACGCGGCGCCGAACTGCTCGCCCGGCTGACCCCGCTCGCCGGACGCGTGCTCGTCAACGGCTGGCCGACCGGTGTCGCGGTGGCCCCCGCCCAGCACCACGGCGGCCCCTACCCCGCGACGACCTCGACATCCACCTCCGTGGGCGGTACGGCGATCGAGCGGTGGATGCGCCCGGTGGCGTACCAGAACGCCCCGGAGGCGCTGCTGCCCCCGGAGCTGCGCGACGACAACCCGCTCGGGCTGCCCCGCCGCTTCAACGGTCAACTGGAGCGCTGAGCGGCCGCACCCCACCGGATCACCGGACGTCCGCGCCTTCCCTTGCCTGCATGCCCCGCATGGCCGACGGCAGCGTGCGCGGACGCCCGGTGATCCGGCGTGCGGGCGCAGCGCCTCCCGTCCCGTGACCGGGGAATGAAACCCGCTGATTGAACGTTCACGGACCTGGCGGAGGACGTCCACCTCCGCTTCCGTACGAGCGGGAGAGAGCCGAGAGCATGCGCGTCGAGATCTGGTCGGACATCGCCTGTCCCTGGTGCTACGTCGGGAAGGCGCGCTTCGAGAAGGCACTCGCGGCCTTCCCGCACCGGGAGCAGGTCGAGGTGGTGCACCGGTCGTTCGAGCTGGATCCGGGACGGGCCAAGGACGACGTGCAGCCGGTGATCACCATGCTCACCAAGAAGTACGGGATGAGCGAGGCCCAGGCGCACGACGGCGAGGAGAACCTGGGACGGCAGGCCGCCGACGAGGGGCTCGCGTACCGCACCCGGGGCCGGGACCACGGCAACACCTTCGACATGCACCGCCTGCTGCACCTCGCCAAGGAGCACGGCAGGCAGAGCGAGCTGCTGGACGCGCTGTACCGGGCGAACTTCGCCGAGGAGCGGTCCGTCTTCACCGAGGGCGCCGAGCGGCTGGTGGAGCTGGCCGTCGCCGCCGGGCTCGACGCCGGCACCGCCCGGAAGGTGCTCGCCGACCCCGACGCCTACGCCGCCGAGGTCCGCGCCGACGAGCGGGAGGCCGCGCAACTCGGTGCCTCCGGGGTGCCGTTCTTCGTGCTCGACCGGAAGTACGGCGTCTCCGGCGCCCAGCCCGCCGAGGTCTTCACCCAGGCACTCACCCAGGCGTGGGGCGAACGCTCGCCGCTGACCCTCCTCCAGGGCGGCGACGCGGATGGGGACGCCTGCGGCCCGGACGGATGCGCGGTGCCGCGGAGCTGACCGGCGAGGACGAACCGCAGGTCGGGGCGGATCCATAAGGGATCCTTCGGAGCACTCGGCAGAAACGCGCGATGGACGGGGGCCGCGACGGGCCCCACAGTGGACCCATGGAAGCCTTCGAGACCCTCGTCCGCGCCGAGTTCGCCCCGAAGACCACCTATCTGAACAGCGCGACCCTCGGTCTCCTGCCCGCCCGTACGGTGGAGGCCCTGGGCACCGCCGTGGCGGCGGCCGCCGCCGGGCAGCCGACCGACGTGTTCGCCGACGTCGAGGCCGCCCGCGCCTCCTTCGCCCGGCTGATGAAGGTGCCGGACCGGCGCGTCGCGGCCGGCGCCTCCGTCGCCGTCTACACCGGGCTGATCGCCGCCGCGCTGCCCGAGGGCGCCGAAGTCCTCACCGTCGAGGGCGACTTCAGTTCCCTGGTGAACCCCTTCCACGTCCGCCGGGACCTGAAGGTGCGCAGCGCACCGCTGGAGCGGGTCGCCGAGGCGGTACGGCCTGGCACGGCCCTGGTCGCGGTGAGCGCCGCACAGTCGGCCGACGGCCGCGTCGCCGACCTGCCCGCCATCCGCGCGGCCGCGCGCGAGCACGGCGCGCGCGTGTACGTCGACGCCTCCCAGGCCGCCGGCTGGCTGGACCTCGACGCGAACGCCTACGACTACGTCAGCGCCGTCGCTTTCAAGTGGCTCCTGTGCCCCCGGGGCGTGGCCTTCCTCGTCGTCCCCGACGACCTCGGCGGCCTCGACCCGCTGTTCGCGGGCTGGGTGGCGGGGGAGCGGCCCTGGGACAGCTGCTACGGCCCCGTCGAGGAACTCGCCCACTCCGCACGGCGGTTCGACGAGAGTCCCGCCCTCTTCTGCTACGCGGGCGCTCGCCGCTCGCTCGAACTCGTCGAGGAACTCGGTGTGTCCGCCGTACGCGCCCACGATCTCGCGCTCGCCGACCGCTTCCGCGCCGGGCTGCGCTCCCTCGGCCACGAACCGGTCCGGGCGCCGGGCTCGCCGATCGTCGCCGTGCCCGGACTCGGCGCCCGTCAGGGCGAGTTGAGCGCCAAGGGCATCGAGGTCTCCCAGCGTGCGGGCAATCTGCGGGCCGCGTTCCACCTCTACAACACGCCCGCCGACGTCGACCGCCTGCTGGACGCGCTGGCCGGCTGAGGCCGCCACCGGGATCCGGACACGGGCCGGGGCCTCCCGTCCCACACGAGGAGGCCCCGACCCGTATCACCCCGGGTCATCGCACCGGAGTGAAGTCCCGAGCTCCGGTGCTGTGTCCTCCGGGGGCCGACCCCCGGACCCCCGGCCGGTTCGTCTCACCGCACCGGGGTGAAGTCCCGCGCTCCGATGAACTCGGGACGCCGTACCGGCGCCGCGAACGGATCCACCGCCGCGTTCTCCACGCTGTTGAAGACGATGAACACGTTGCTGCGCGGAAACGGCGTGATGTTGTCGCCGGAGCCGTGCATGCAGTTGCAGTCGAACCAGGTGGCCGAACCGGCCCTGCCTGTGAACAGCTTGATGCCGTACTGCCCGGCCAGGGCGGTCAGCGCCTCGTCGGACGGCGTACCCGCGTCCTGCATCTGAAGCGACTTCTTGTAGTTGTCCTTCGGCGTGGCCCCCGCACAGCCGAGGAACGTCCGGTGCGACCCCGGCATGATCATGAGGCCGCCGTTGGTGTCGTAGTTCTCGGTCAGCGCGATCGAGACGGACACCGTCCGCATGTTCGGCAGGCCGTCCTCGGCGTGCCAGGTCTCGAAGTCCGAGTGCCAGTAGAAGCCGCTGGCCCCGAAGCCCGGCTTGACGTTGATCCGCGACTGGTGGACGTAGACGTCCGAGCCGAGGATCTGCCGGGCCCGCCCGACGACGCGCTCGTCGCGCACCAGCCGGGCGAACACCTCGCTGATCCGGTGCACCTCGAAGACCGAGCGGATCTCCTTGGACTTCGGCTCCACGATGGAGCGTTCGTCGGCGCGGATCGCCGGGTCGCCCACCAGCCGGTCCAGCTCCCGCCGGTAGACGGCGACCTCGTCCTCGGTGATCAGCTGGTCGACGGCGAGGAAGCCGTCGCGCTCGAACGACTGGAGGCCGGCCGTGTCGATCGGTCCGGGCGTGTCCGGGGAGCCCCAGACGACCGGGTCCTGGCGGGGAGTGGTCACCTCGGTGGTGTCGCGGGTGGGGTACAGGTCGGTGACGTCGGTCATGGGGTGTTCACACCTCCTCGGGCTCGGTGAGCAGGGGGTAGACGCCGTTCGCGTCGTGGTCCTCCCGGCCGGTGACGGGCGGGTTGAACACGCAGATGCAGCGGAAGTCCTCCTTGACGCGGAGCGTGTGCCGCTCGTGGCCGTCGAGGAGGTACATGGTCCCGGGCGTGATCGTGTAGGTCTTCCCGGTCTCGCGGTCGGTCAGCTCGGCCTCGCCCTCGACGCAGACGACGGCCTCGATGTGGTTCGCGTACCACATCGACGTCTCCGTACCCGCGTACAGGATCGTCTCGTGCACGGAGAAGCCGACCTTCTCCTTGGCGAGGACGATGCGCTTGCTCTCCCAGGTGCCGGACGCGGCCTTCACATGCCGGTCGGTGCCTTCGATGTCCTTGAACGAACGGACGATCACGGTGCTGCGTGCCTCCTTGCGTCGTTGTTTGCGGTGCTCCGGTGTTCCGGTGCTCTGCCGCTCGGTGGTCAGGCGGTCTCGCGGACCGCGCGGGCGAGGACGCTCATGCCCTCGTCCAGCTCCTCGGGGGTGATGGTCAGCGCCGGCAGCAGCTTGACGACCTCGCCCTGCGGGCCGGACGTCTCGACCAGCAGCCCGAGGCCGAAGGCGCGCCGCGCGATCCGTCCGGCCCGCTGCGGGTCGTGGAACTCCAGGCCCCACACCAGACCCCGGCCCCGGTACTCCTTGACGTCCGCGAGGTTCTCCTCGGTGATCGAGATCAGCCACTGCTCCAGCAGCTCACCGCGGGCGCGGGTCTGCTTCTCCATCGCCGAGCCGTCCGTCCAGTAGGCCTCCAGGGCGGCCGTGGCCGTGACGAACGCCGGGTTGTTGCCGCGGAAGGTGCCGTTGTGCTCGCCCGGCTCCCACACGTCCAGCTCCGGCCGGAACAGGCACAGCGACATCGGCAGGCCGTAGCCGCTGATGGACTTGGAGACGGTGACGATGTCGGGCACGATGCCGGCCTCCTCGAAGGAGAAGAAGGCCCCGGTGCGCCCGCACCCCATCTGGATGTCGTCGACGATCAGCAGCATGTCCTGCCGCTCGCACAACTCCTTGAGCGCGCGCAGCCACTCGGGCCGGGCGACGTTGATGCCGCCCTCGCCCTGCACCGTCTCGACGATCACGGCGGCCGGCTTGTTCAGACCGGAGCCCTGGTCCTCCAGCAGCCGCTCGAACCACAGGAAGTCCGGGACCTTGCCGTCGAAGTAGTTGTCGAACGGCATGGGCGTGCCGTGCACGAGCGGGATACCGGCGCCGGCCCGCTTGAAGGCGTTCCCGGTGACGGCCAGGGAGCCCAGCGACATGCCGTGGAAGGCGTTGGTGAACGACACGATCGCCTCGCGCCCCTTGACCTTGCGGGCCAGCTTCAGCGCCGACTCCACGGCGTTGGTGCCGGTCGGGCCCGGGAACATCACCTTGTACGGCAGGTCACGCGGGCGCAGGACCAGGTTCTGGAAGGTCTGGAGGAACGTGCGCTTGGCGGTGGTCGACATGTCGAGCCCGTGGGTGACCCCGTCACGCTCCAGGTAGTCGATCAACGCCCGTTTCAGCACGGGGTTGTTGTGGCCGTAGTTGAGCGAGCCTGCGCCCGCGAAGAAGTCGAGGTACTCGTGGCCGTCCTCGTCGTACATGCGGCTGCCGCGCGCGTGGTCGAAGACGGTCGGCCAGCCGCGGCAGTAGCTGCGCACCTCGGACTCCAGGGTCTCGAAGACGCTCAGGTCGGGCTGGGTGATGGTCACGACGAATCGCTCCTCGGTGTGGGGAGTGAGAGGGAGGCGGGGGGAGAGGTGGCGGTGGGCCCGAGAGCCGGAGGGGCCGGAGGGCTGTCAGAAGGAGAGCGGACCGATCCGGTGGAGGACCTCCGGGTCGTGCGGTCCGTCCGGGAACTGCTCGGCCCCGAAAAGGACTTCGCGCTCGACCGTGGCGCCGTGCCGGGCGGCGTAGGAGGTGAAGAGCCGCTCGGAGGCGGCGTTGCCCGGGGTGATCGTGGTCTCCACGGAGGTGAGCCCGCCCTCGGCGGCGACCCGGGCGGTGAGCACGTCCAGCAGCCGGGCGGCCAGGCCCCGACCGCGGTGGCCGGCGTCCACCGCCACCTGCCACACGAGCAGGGTGTGCGGACGGTCGGGCCGCACGTATCCGGTGACGAAACCGACCGGCTCGCCGTCGGCGCCGCGCGCCACCGCGGACGTGGCGGCGAAGTCGCGGCACCAGAGGAGATAGCTGTACGAGGAGTTCACATCGAGCGTCCCGGATTCCTTCGCGAGTCGCCAGAGTGCGGCGCCGTCGGCGGGGGAGGGACGCTCGATGCGGAGCGCCTCGGGCAATTCTGTGTGGGGGGAATGCAGGTCTGCTTGGGCGGCAGTCATGTGGAATGAACTTACCGAGCAGAATTCAAAAATGCATCGCCCTCGGGCCTTACGTGAACTGTGCACATGTGTTATCGCGCGGGCGCGTGATCGCGCGAGAGGGCGGCGATATGGGCGGGTTTGCCCGTTAATAACCGGGCAAAAGGGGTGCACCTGCGGACCGCATCACAGTCACGTAACGCTCCCGGGGGCCGTCGAATTGCATCGCCGAGCGCTCATGAAATCTCTGCGTTTAGGCCCGGAGAAACGGGGCAGAAGAATGTGGGAAGCTGCCTACAATTTAATTACCGAATTGTCTCGCAGGGAAAACCCGTCAACCCCGTCCGTCCGATTCTGGAGAATGCGGGCCCGCCGTTGTGCCGGCCGTTGTGCCGGGCGTGGTCCGTAATGATGTCGCCATCATGTCCAACGAACCCCACCGGCATTCCGGCCGCCGCCCGGCCCGCCGCCCGCGCGCCTACCGGCGCCAGGCCTCCGCGACCGCGTTCCTGGCTGCCGCGACGTCCACGGTCGCGCCGAGACCGGTCAGGGCGGCGCCCAGGGCCGTCAGGGAGGCCTCGACCACGTCCCGGGTGGCGTCGGCCCCGTAGTGGTTGACGCGGATCATCTCCTTGGCGAGCGCGCCGCCGCCCGCGGCCAGCGGGAGGGCGGGGTCGGTCTCCAGGGCGCGGGCCACCAGCTCGGAGGCGTCGATGTCCGACGGGGCCCGCAGAGTGGTGGCGACCGGGGCCGCCTCCGAGGCCTTGTGCACGTACGGCTCCAGGCCCCCGCCCAGGGCCGGCGCACCCGCGCGGGTCGCCGCGGCGGCACGGGTGTGGCGGTCCATCACCGCGTTCAGGCCGGCCACCTCGATGCGCTCCAGGCAGGCCTCGAGCGCCAGCATCTCCAACTGCGCGGGCGCGTGCAGCAGCGCCTTGCGGCCGCCGTCGATCCAGCGCTCCTTCCAGTCCAGCAGGGACAGGTAGGAGCGGCGCGGCGCCTGCGGGTTCGCCGCCATCCGGGCCCAGGCACGCTCGCTGACCGACACCGCCGACACCCCGGCCGGCCCGCCCATCGCCTTCTGCGCCCCGATCACGCACAGGTCCACACCCCACGCGTCCGGCAGCACCGGTTCCGCGCCGACCGAGGCCACGGCGTCCAGGTAGAACAGGGCGCCCTGCTCCGACACGGCCTTGCCGATCTCCGCGACCGGATTGGTGTTGCCGGTCGCCGCCTCCGCGTGCACCAGCGACACGAAGTCGATCTCCGGGTGCTCGGCGAAAGCCTCCCTGACCTGGTCCGCCGTGACCGCCGTGTGGTACGGCACCGACAGGTCGTACACCGTCGCGCCGCAGTCGCGCAGCCAGTTGCCGAACGTCTGCCCGTACGGCCCGGTGATCACGTTCAGCGCGGTCGTGCCGGGACCGGCCGTTCCCCTGATCGCGCCCTCCAGCGGCAGCAGCGCCTCACCCTGCATGATCACGACATCCTGTTCGGTGTCCAGCAGCCGCGCCACCCGGTCCTCGATCGAGGCGAATCGGTCGGCGCTCAGCGGAGCGAGGTCCAGGAACGGGTTGGTCACGGCGGTGCTCTCTTCGTGCGGGCGGGGACGGACGCATCGAGGGTAGTCGGCGGGTCTGCCCCCCTTTCACCCGGTGACCTCGGACCGGGTGGTCCGCAGCGGGCGCGGGCTGATTAGGGTGCGGTGCATGAGCGATCGCGCGGTGCTGCACGTGAAGGGTCGGGTGCTCGTCGGCCCGGACGACGACCAGGTCCGGGACGAGCTGTGGGTGGTCGACGGCCGGATCTCCTACGACCGTCCCGCCGGCGCCTCCGATGTGAGGACCGTCGAGGGCTGGGTGCTGCCCGGCCTGGTCGACGCGCACTGCCACGTCGGCCTCGACGAGCACGGACCGGTGCCCGACGACGTCTCGGAGAAGCAGGCGCTCACCGACCGCGACGCGGGCACCCTCCTCCTGCGGGACGCGGGCTCGCCCTCGGACACCCGCTGGATCGACGAGCGCGAGGACCTGCCGAAGATCATCCGCGCGGGCCGCCACATCGCCCGCACCCGCCGCTACATCCGCAACTACGCCTGGGAGATCGAACCGGAGGACCTGCTCGCGTACGTCGCCCAGGAGGCCCGGCGCGGCGACGGCTGGGTGAAGCTGGTCGGCGACTGGATCGACCGCGACCTCGGTGACCTGTCGGCCTGCTGGCCGCGCGAGGCGGTCGAGGCGGCGATAGCGGAGGCCCACCGCCTGGGCGCGCGTGTGACGGCCCACTGCTTCGCGGAGGACTCCCTGCGTGACCTGGTCGAGGCGGGCATCGACTGCGTCGAACACGCCACGGGGCTGACCGAGGACCTGATCCCGCTGTTCGCCGAACGCGGCGTCGCGATCGTCCCCACCCTCGTCAACATCGCCACCTTCCCCCGCCTCGCCGACGGCGGCGAGACCAAGTTCCCGCGCTGGTCGGCCCATATGCGACGGCTGCACGAACGCCGCTACGACACGGTCCGGGACGCCTACGACGCCGGCATCCCGGTCTACGTCGGCACCGACGCCGGCGGCTCCCTGCCCCACGGCCTGGCCACGGCCGAGGTCGCCGAACTGGTCAAGGCCGGGATCCCACCCCTTCAGGCCCTCTCCGCGACCACCTGGGCCGCCCGCACCTGGCTCGGCCGCCCCGGCCTCACCGAGGGCGCCCCCGCCGACCTCGTCGTCTACGACGAGGACCCACGAGCGGACGTACGGGTACTGGCGGCACCGCGGCGGGTGGTGCTGAACGGCAAGGTGGTCGGCTGAGGGTCAAGGGGCCCGTCCCCCGCGGCCGCTTGTAAACCCCATCCGATCTGCGGAGACGTGATCGGATGGGGTTTTTCGTGTACGCGAGGACACGGTTTGGGCAACGGCGGAACACCCCAATATTTTTACGGTTCTCCGGTTCACGGACAGGCGTATATGAAATGAAGATCATCAGGCAGAGGTCCGGTTGGGTCGAGATGTTCGTGACGGACGAAGAATGGCGGCCCGAATACAGTCGTTACTTCTCCAGCGGCGCCTGCAACGGATTGGTTGTGGGTGCTCCCATGCAGAGGACAGGCATGGACATTTCTTTTCTGTCGGACCTTCAGGGTGTACGGAGCCTGCGGGTATTGCGCGGCGGTTCGGACCTTACGCCTGTCATGACTGTGCGAGCCTGGAACGGCTATGGATTTCCGAGTTCTACACCCAGCAGTTGGACCTCTCGCAACTCATGCGACTCTGTGAGGTGGAGATCCCATGGAAAGCTGCGGTGCGTAGTCTTCCTCGGCTCGTTTCTGTCGAAGAATTGACTGTGACCCGCTGGAAGGGAACCTCCTTCTCGGTTCTGGCTGCCAAGCCGGCGCTTCAACGCCTGCGCCTTGAGGTCGCGAGGTCCGCCGTTACGAGTGCCGAGGGTGCGGACATGTTTCCCCGACTGCGAGAACTGCGCCTCCATGGCGGCCGCCTGAGGGACTCCCGCTTGCTTGCTGATGCCCATCAATTGAGAAACGTCGCATTGTTGTCGACCAAGACGGACTCCGTGGCGTTCGTGGCAGCTTTGCCTTGCTTGGAGAGGCTGGAACTTGAGAACAGCGGCGACATCGAGACACTCGCCCCGCTCGCCGAGCATCCGGCCCTGCGTGAGGTACTGATCACTGGAAGCACACGAATCGGCGACGGTGACCTCGCCCCCATCGCCGACAACCCGCGCCTCACTCTCATCGCCATGGAGCGTGGCCACCCGCACTACAGTCACCGTCCGGCCGAGGTCCGCCGTGGCATCTAACGGAGCAGGGCGGACCGGGGAGAGGACTCAGTCGCTCCGAGCCGGAAAGCGCTTATTCCAATGCTGCATGCTTTCGGGGCGGACGTGTGGGACATGAATGTTCACGAGGGCGGCAGACTCGTGGCGCGATGGTGGCAGTGGGCGTTTCCCGCGCCCGATGAGTGCAGTCCGGTGCTGGACGAGACCGGTGAGTTCGCGGACCGGCAGCAGCCCGAGGACGTGTGGTTCCTGGCCGGAACCTACGGCGGTCGGGTGGAGCGCCGCTGCTCCGTACGACGTACCACCTCAACGTCGAGGAGTCCGGACGTCTCATCCAACGACTTGCAGGAGCGGCATGAACAAGCGGCAGGACACCGGCGGCCATGGGTGCGTGTCGGCCGGGAGGCCTGGGCCGTCTTCCTGCCGCATTCCGGAGACTGCTCTGTCTGCCGACCGCCGTCTGTCACGGGAGTGGCCGGAACGAACACCTGCACCAGATGAGGTCAGAGGAATCGAATGCGTGCGCGGAAACTTCCCGAACGGGTGAAGTCACGTTAGATCGCTGACCGTTCACTCTCAGTACGTAATTCTTACCGGGTCCCAAGCATTCCTTTCTGGGGGGCCCACACCTTGAACGGCAACAACTTCCGCGTGTCCGCCCGCCGTTGCGCCACCGCCGCCGCGGCCACCGTCCTGGCCGCCGGCCCGGTGACGCTGGCCGGCGCGGGCTCCGCGCACGCGACCGGCGGGCAGGCGGGTCACGCGAGCGCCTCCGTCCTGCGCACCGGGCTGGACGTGTCCCTGGTCAACAAGACGGTGAACGTCCCGCTCGCGGTCTCCTTCAACGAGGTCGAGGCACCGCGGAGCGCGCAGCAGACGGCGCTGACCGCCCGTCTCGACGGCGTCGACGGCGGGAAGCCCTTCAGCGTGATCCGCGCGGACGTCGCGAAGACCGACGCGACCGTCTCCGCGGACAAGGCGGAGGGCGTGGTCCAGCTGGCCCACGCGCGCATCCACGTCCCCGGCCTGCCCCTGCTGTCCCTGATCGAGGTCGACCAGGTCACGTCCAAGGCGACCTGCGAGGCCGGCGAGTCCCCGGTCGCGAGCAGCAACGTCCTGGGCTCCGTGAGGGTGCTCGGCAAGAGGGTGACGCTCACCGCCGGCGGCACGACCGACGTCCGTGTCCCCGGCGTCGGCGAGGTCCGCCTGGACCTGTCGAAGCGTGAGACGACCTCCCGCACGGCCGCGGCGACGGCCCTGGAACTCAAGGTCTCCGTCAACCCGCTCAAGCTGAACGTGGCCGAGGTGGAGGGCACGGTCACCCTCGCCAAGGCGACGTGCGAGTCCCCGACGGCACCGGAGAAGGAGGCGGCCCCGCCCGCCGACCAGGGCGGCGGCGACGAGTCCCAGGGCGGCGACGAGAAGCCGCAGGGCGGCGACGTGAAGCCCCAGAGCGCCGACGTGAAGCCGCAGGCCGCGCCCGAGAAGAAGACCGTCGACCTGGCCGAGACGGGCGGCAGCTCCCTCACGCCGTACCTGGCGGCGGGCTCCGCCGTCCTGCTGGCCGCGGGGGGAGGCGCGCTGGCGGTGGCACGTCGGCGCCGCGGCTGACAGCCGGGGCCTCGCTGGCCGGCCGGGAAGTCCAGGACCGGCGGGACTTCCCGGCGCGATGAGTCAGGGAACGGTGGGCGGCGACAGCGCCGAGCCCAGGGCGCGCACGAAGCCGTCCACCGTGCCCCGGTCCCGTACCGCCAGCCGCAGCCAGTCCGCGCCCAGCCCGGGGAACGTGTCCCCGCGCCGCACGGCGTATCCCAGGGCGCGCAATCGCCGCCGCACGTCCGCCGCCCCCGCCATGCGCACCAGCACGAAGGGGCCCTCGGCCGGCCGCACCACCCGCACCCCCACCCGCACCCCGTGCCCCGCGAAGGAGGCCAGGCCCGCCACCAGGTGGGCCCGGTCCGCGGCGATGCGGCGAGCCGCGTCCTCCGCCTCCGCCAGCGCCCGCGGCTCCACGCACGCGACCGCCGCCGCGAGCGCCGGAGTGGACACGGGCCACAGCGGCTGGGCCCGCTCCAGCTCGGCGATCACCTCGGGCGACGACAGCACATAGCCGATCCGCAGCCCCGCAAGGCCCCACGTCTTGGTCAGGCTGCGCAGCACCACCAGGCCGGGCACGTCCGTCCGCCCCGCCAGCGCCTCCCGCTCGCCCGGCACCGCGTCCATGAAGGCCTCGTCGACGACCAACACCCGCCCCGGACGGGCAAGTTCGGCGATCACCGAGGCCGGGTGCAGCACCGACGTCGGGTTCGTCGGGTTGCCGACCACCACCAGGTCCGCGTCCTCGGGGACGGCCGCCGGATCGAGCCGGAAGCCGTCCTCCGCCCGCAGCAGCACCCGGTCCACCGTGTGCCCCGCGTCCCGCAGCGCCGCCTCCGGCTCGGTGAACTGCGGGTGCACGACGACCGGCCGCCGCACCTTCAACGCCCGCGCCAGCAGCACGAACGCCTCCGCGGCGCCCGCCGTGAGCAGCACCCGCTCCACCGGCAGCCCGTGCCGCGCCGCCACCGCCGCCCGCGCGGCCCGCCCGTCCGGGTAGGCGGCGAGACCGGTCAAGGAGGCGGTGATCCGCTCCCGCAGCCACGCCGGCGGCGTGTCCGCCCGTACGTTCACGGCCAGATCGACCAGTGCCGCCCCGCCGTCGCGCACCTCGGCGTCCCCGTGGTGCCGCAGATCGTGCCCGGCCACGTCCTCAGTGCGCATGGGAGTGAGCGTGCCCTCCATGGTGGTGGTGCCCGTGCCCGTCGTCGTCCGGGTGGAAGTGCGGCTGCTGCGGCAGCCCCACCTTGTCCTCGAAGCCCGGCAGCGCGATCCGGTACACGCACGAGTCGCAGTTCATCCGCAGATCGCCCTTCACCGCCTCCTCGTACCGCTCCATCACGAGGTCCAGCAGCTCCGGCTCCGGCCCGATCACGTCCGCCGAGCGCACGTCGGTCTCCGGGTGCGCGGCGGCCCAGTCCGCCGTCTGCCGCCGTACCCGTTCCGGCAGGATGCCCGTGAACAGGAAGTACGGCAGCACCACGATCCGCCGCGCGCCCAGCTTCGCGCACCGGTCGAGCCCGCTCGGCACGTCCGGCGCCGCCAGCGACACGAACGCCGTCTCCACGCCCGCGTACCCGCGCCCCTCCCACAGCAGCCGCGCCGCCTTGTGCACCTCGGCGTTGGCGTCCGGGTCGGTCGAGCCGCGCCCCACCAGCAGCACCGTCACGTCCGACCGGTCCCCGGCCGCACCCTCCAGCGCCTCCTCCAGCCGCCGCTCCAGCACCCGCAGCAGCGCGGGGTGCGGGCCCAGCGGCCGGCCGTAGGTGTACGAGATCCCCGGATGCCGTTCCTTCTCGCGGGCCAGCGCCGCCGGGATGTCGCCCTTGGCGTGCCCGGCGGACACCAGCATCAGCGGTACGGCGGCGAACCGCCGCACGCCCCGCTCCACCAGTTCGGCGACGGCTTCGCCCAGCGGCGGCGGGGACAGCTCGATGAAGCCTCCCGCGACGGGCAGTTCGGGCCGACGGCGCCCCAACTCCCTCACGAAATCGCGGAACGCCTCGGCTCCGGCGTCGTCCCGGGTGCCGTGACCGGCGATGAGCAGGGCGGGCGGCGGCGGGGTGGTCACAGGGTCTCCTCAGGCGATTCAAGCGAAGTGGGGTGGTAAAGCAGGGCGTTGAGCGCGGCCGCGGCGACCGCCGAACCGCCCTTCTCGGACACGTTGCTCACGGCGGGCAGCCCGCTCTCGCGCAACGCGGCCTTGGACTCGGCCGCCCCGACGAAACCGACGGGCAGACCGATGACGAGCGCGGGGGAGGCGTTCAGCTTCAGCAGCTCCTCCAGGGCGGTCGGGGCGCAGCCGATCACCCACAGGGCGCCGGGGCCGACGTCCTCGTACGCGAGCCGGATCGCGTGCGCCGAGCGGGTCATCCCGGGACCGGACCTGGCGTCCCTCAGCCGGCAGACACTGTCACGCCGGGTGATCCCGGCGGCCACCATCTCCACGTCCGCGACCACCGGGGCCCCCGCGTGCAGCGCGGCGTGCGCCGTCACCAGCTCGTTCTCGTCCATGACGAGGTCGGAGGCGTACTCCAGGTCGGCGGAGGAGTGGACGACCCGCTCCACCACCGCCCGCGTCAGCGGCGCGAAGTGAGAGGTGTCCAGGCGGGCCCGCAGCCGCCGGAACGACTCCTGTTCGATCGGGTGGACGACGCGGTTCACTCGGACTCCTCCCGGGGTGCCTGCCAGCGGTAGCCGCGCGGCGTGACCATGCGCCCCGCGATCTCGCGGGTCGCGGTGTTGCCCACGGTCACGACCGTCATCATGTCGACCGTCTCCGGGGCGAGACCGGCCAGCGTGGTGACCCGGCTGGACTCACCGGGCCGTGAGGCGTTGCGTACGACACCGACCGGCGTCGTCGGCTCCCGGTGCCCGGCGAGGATCGCCAGCGCCTTCGGCAACTGCCAGTCCCGGCCCCGGGAGCGGGGGTTGTAGAACGTCACGACGAGATCCGCCTCGGCCGCCGCCCGCACCCGCCGCTCGATGACCTCCCAGGGGGTGTGCAGATCGGAGAGGCTGATCGAGACATGGTCATGGCCCAGGGGAGCACCGAGAAGGGCGCCCGCGGCGAGGGCGGCGGTGACCCCGGGGACCCCGACGACGTCGATGTCGCCGGACGCCTCGGCGAGCGCGGGGGAGGCCATGGCGTACACCCCGGCGTCCCCGCTGCCGATCAGCGCGACGGCGTGTCCGCGCCGGGCCTCGGCGACCGCCGTGCGCGCCCGTTCCTCCTCCGCGCCCAGCCCCGACTGGAGGATCCGCGTCCCGGGCCGCAGCAGGTCGCGGATCTGGTCGACGTACTGGTCGAGCCCCACGAGCACGGAAGCGCGCCGCAACTCCGCCTGCGCGCGCGGCGTGAGCAGGTCCCGCGCGCCCGGCCCCAGCCCGACGACCGCGAGCCGCCCGCGGCCCGGCCGCCGTACGACCGCGCAGGTGGCCATCGCGGGCGTCCCGTCGGGGCGCTCCGACTTCCGCTTGGGCACGAGGAGTTCACCTCCGCGCACGAGCGCGGCGGCCTCCGCGACCGACGGGGTGCCGACGGCGGCGAGCGGCGCCCGCGACGGGTTGGGCACGTCGACCGCCGCCAACTCATCGGCGGAGTACGTCACCAGGGGCACCCCGAGCCGCCGGGCCGCCTCGACGACGCCGGGTTCCTCCGCCTTGGCGTCGACCGTGGCCAGTTCGGCGAGCGACGCCGCGGACAGCCCGGCCTCCGCGAGCGCGCTCTCGACCAGGCCCGTCACCTCGTCGGCGGGTGCGCCCCGGGACGCGCCGACGCCCACCACCAGGGTCGGCGGCCGCAGGACCACCTCCCGCTCGGCGGGGACGGCGGCACGGTCGGTGACCCGGATCGTGTACACGCCCTCGGCGGCGACCGGCAGCGGCGGCAGCGGCCAGCGCACCTCCGCGTCCAGCACGACCGGCTCCGCGTCGAGCAGCGCCCGCGAGACCCCGGCGACGTCGCCCTCCACCGGAAGCCCGAGCGTGTCCAGGCCGGGCAGTCCCACGGCGTCCGTCGCGGTCGTCACGACCGGCTCCGCGCCCAGCACCTCGCCCACCGCGCGGGCCAGTTCGTTCGCCCCGCCCGCGTGCCCGCCCACCAGGGACACCGCGAACCGGCCGCCCTCGTCGACGCACACCACACCCGGATCGGAGGCCTTGTCGCCCAGCAGCGGCGCGATCAGCCGGACGACCGCCCCCGTCGCCAGGAAGCACACCAGCTGCCCGCACTCGGCGAAGGCGGCCCGCACGGCGTCCCCGACGGGCCCTTCGTACACCCGGGTGCGGTCCGGCCAGGCCGCGGCCAGCCGGTCCCGCGCAGCCGCGCCCGCCGCCGTGGCGGAAATGAGGCCGATCACTCAGCGACTCCTTCATGAAGCACCGGGGGCCGCGTGCCCCACAGCAGGAAAACAGGGTTGGTGGCCGCGAGCCGGGTCACGTCGCCCGGCAGCGGCGCCAGTCGCGAGGACTGGAGCAGCACGCCGTCGCAGGCGAACCCGGCGGCGAGCAGCGCCTCGCGCACGGACGGCACCCGGTCGAGCGCCGCCACGGCGACCACGACGGTCCGCCGGGCCCGCCGCGCGCACGCGGTCACGACGGCGGGCAGCTCACGCCCGCCGCCACCGACGAACACCGCGTCCGGATCGGCGAGTCGGGCCAGCGCCTCCGGCGCGACTCCGTGCACCACCGACACGTCCACGCCGTGCGCCGCCGCGTTGGCGCGGATCCGCTCCACGCCATCGGCCGTCTTCTCGACGGCGGTGACGGCGGCGCCCAGCCGGGCGCACTCGACGGCGACCGACCCGGAGCCCGCGCCCACGTCCCAGACCAGGTCGCCGAGGCGCGGCCCGAGCCGGGCCAGCGCCAGGGCGCGCACCTCGAACTTGGTGATCATCGAGTCGCGGTGGGCGAACTCGCTCTCCTCCAGGGCCCATCGGGACGGGCCGGCCGGTGGCCCCGCGACCGTGCGCAACGGCCCCGGTCTCCTCGTCCCGGCCAGGCACAGCACCACGTTGACCGCCGTGCCCCAGTCGCGGGCGGCGGCCTCGGCGGGGGTGAGCCGCTCCACGCGCTCGCCCGCCGGGTCGCCCAGCGCGGAGGCGACGACCAGCACCCGGTCGTCGCCGCAGGCGCCGGCCAGCGCGGCGCCCAGCTCGGCGGGCCCGGCCCCCGGCCCGGTCAGCACGGCGACCTTCGCCCGCGCCCGGCACACGTTCACGGCCGTACGCAGATCCCGCCCGTGCGCGCTGACCACCACCGCGTCGTCCCAGGGCAGCCCGATCCGCGCGAAGGCGGCGGCGACGGAGGAGACCCCGGGACGGACGTCCAGCAGCTCGGGCCCGAACCGCTCGGCGAGCGCCCGTACGATCCCGAAGAAACCGGGGTCCCCGGAGGCCAGCACGAGCACGGGCCGCTCCTTGCCGACGTACTCCGCGATGGTGTCGAGCGCGGGCGCCAGCCGACCCAGGACGACCCGCTCGGCGCCCTCCGGCAGCCGTACGGCGTCCAGATGCCGCCGCGCGCCCACGACGAGCCCGGCGCCGGGCGGCACCCGAGTGCCGTGCGACGCCCCGGTGCCCGTGCCGACGACCGTGATCACGTGCTCGCACCCCGCGCGCGCAGGGCCCTGCGGGCCTCGGGGTCGGCCTTGCGATGGCCGTGGAAGTGACCGGGGTGGTACAGGTGCGAGCGGGTGCCGTGCGCGTCGAGGGCCGGTCCGACCAGGAACAGCGTGTGCTTCCAGAGCTTGTGCTCCTTGACCGTCTCCTCCAGCGTGCCGACCGTGCACCTGACGATCAGCTCCTCCGGCCAGGTCGCCTGGTACGCCACCACGACCGGCGTGGACGTCGGGTAGCCGCCCTCCAGCAGCTCCCGCACCAGCTGGCCGCTGCGGGCCGCCGACAGGAACACCGCCATGGTGGTGCCGTGCCGGGCGAACTCGCGCACCTCCTCGCCGGGCGGCATCGGCGTCTTCCCGCCACCGAGCCGGGTCAGCACGACCGACTGCGCGACCTCCGGAATCGTCAGCTCGCGCCGGGCCAGCGCGGCCACGGCCGAGAAGGACGAGACACCGGGCACGACCTCCGTACCGATCCCGATGTCCGCGCACCGGTCGAGCTGCTCCTGCGTGCCGCCCCACAGCGCCGGGTCGCCGGAGTGGATACGGGCCACTCTCAGCCCCTCCGCGTGCGCCCGCTCGTACACGGCGACGACGTCCTCCAGGGACATGGCCGCCGAGTCCAGGATCTCCGCGTCCTCCCGCGCGTGCTGGAGCACCTCGGCCTGCACCAGGCTGGCCGCCCAGATCACCACGTCGGCCTCGGCGATCGCGCGGGCCGCGCGGAACGTCAGCAGGTCGGCGGCGCCGGGGCCGGCACCGACGAAGGTCACCTTGCCGGTCGGGGCATCGGCCATGGGTTCGGGTCCTCTCATGCGAAATGTTCTGGTATGCGGTGATGTGGCAGTGGCCGGATGTGCGCGATCGGGGCCTGATCGGATAGCAAGGGCACATGGCGGTCTTCGTCGCGCTCGGCGCGTTCCTGATGACGCTGGCCGGCGGCTGGACGGCACAGCGGGTGACCGACCGCCGCCACCTGGTCCTGGGACTGGCCGGCGGCCTGATGCTGGGCGTGGTCGGCCTGGACCTGCTGCCGGAGGCGCTGCACGCGGCCGGCCAGGAGGTGTTCGGCGTACCGGCGGCCCTGCTGCTGTTCGTGGCCGGGTTCCTGGTGGCCCACTTGGTGGAACGCCTGCTGGCCGCGCGGCAGGCCGCGCACGGCGGCGACGAGCGGCACAACCACCGCGCCCCCGAGGTGGGCCTGACGGCGGCGGCCGCCATGGTCGGTCACAGCGCCATGGACGGCGTGGCCATAGGGGCCGCCTTCCAGGTGAACGACGGCATGGGCGCCGCGGTCGCGGTCGCCGTCATCGCCCACGACTTCGCCGACGGCTTCAACACGTTCACCATCACCAGCCTGTACGGCAACGCGCGCCGCAAGGCCGTCGCCATGCTCGTCGCGGACGCCCTGGCCCCCATGGCGGGCGCCGCCGCGACCACGCTCGTCAGCATCCCGGAGTGGTTCCTCGGCGGCTATCTCGGCCTCTTCGGCGGGGCCCTGCTCTACCTCGCCGCGGCCGAGATCCTCCCCGAGGCCCACCACGAGCACCCGGCCCGCTCGACCCTGCTGTGCACGGTCGCGGGCGTGGCCTTCATCTGGGTGGTGGTCGGCCTGGCGGCATGACCGGTCCCCCCGCGCGCGGGTACGGCTCACAGCTTGCCGCCCCGCCCGCCCTCGCGCCGCGCGGGCGCGATGAGCGTCGAGAGGTACGGCAGCGGAGCCCCGTCCAGTCCCGACGCCGGCCGGATCGACTCCTCCGGCAGCCCCAGCGCCGACCCCCACACCGCGTCGTCGATCCGCCCGCTGTCCCGCAGCGCCTCGGCCACCTCCCGCGCCTGCCGTCCGAACTTGTACGCCACGACGGTCCCGGGCCCGTTCAGCGCCTCCTTGAGCACGGAGGCCCCCGCGGTGACCGGCACCAGTGTCAGCGGCTCGGTGCCCTCGGTCAGCACGGCTCCCGAACGCGCCGCCAGATCCTGCATAGCGGTGATCCCGGGCACGGTCTCCACCACGGTTCCCGGCACCAGGGCGGCGACGGTCTGCGCGAGATACGTGAAGGTCGAATAGACGTTGGGATCGCCGATGGTGGCGAAGGCGACCGTGCCGCGGGCCTGGAGCAGCCCGGCGACCCGCTCCCCGGCCGCGTCCCACGCGGCCTCCCGCCGCGCCCGGTCCGACCGCTCGTTCAGCGCGAACACCACCCGGACGACCTTCGCCGCGGGCACGTAGTGCAGCACCGTCGCCTCGGCACGCCCCCTCTCCCCGCCGTCCGTTCCGTCGGACGCGCCCATGACGGGCACCACGACGACGTCCGCGGCACGCAGGGCGTTGACGCCCTTGACGGTCACCAGCTCCGGATCGCCGGGCCCCACCCCGACTCCGATCAGCCTGCTGCTCATGACGTCCGGCACCTCTCGACGAACCGACGGGCGACACCGGGTGCGGCGGCCCAGTGCGTGTGCAGATAACTCGCGTGCACGTTCCGCTGTACGAAGCCTTCGACCCGCCGCTCGGGGACGCGCACACCCCAGGCGGGGGCCGCCGCCCCCGTCCCCGAGCCGGGCTCGACGACGGTCCGGTGGAACTCGTGCCCCCGCATCCGCTCCCCGGCCCCGGCGAGCACGCTGTCGCTCACGGCCACGGCGTCCCGGTAGCCGAGCGTGAGCCGCCCGGTCATCCGCGCCGAGGCGTCCAGCACCCCGCACATGGGCTGCCCGTCCAGCTCCCGGCACAGATACAGCAGCCCGGCACACTCGGCGGCGACGGGAGCACCGCCGAGCGCGAACTCGGCGACGGCCCCGCGCAACGGCTCGTTGGCGGACAGCTCCGCCGCGTACACCTCGGGAAACCCGCCCCCGACGACCAGCCCGCGGGTCCCCTCGGGCAGTCGCTCGTCCCGCAGCGGGTCGAACGGCACGACCTCGGCCCCGGCGGCACTCAGCAACTCGGCGTGCTCCGCGTAGGAGAAGGTGAAGGCGGATCCACCGGCGACGGCGACTCTCGGCCTCTTTGGGGAGGACTCCCCGCAGGAGGAGAGCAGGACCTCGGCCGCGTCCCAGGCCGCACACGACAACGGCCCCGCGCTGTGCGCCAGCGCGACCAGCGCCTCCAGATCGCACCCGCCGGAAACCTGCGCCGCCATCGCCGCCACCGCGTCCACGGCCGCCGCCCGCCGTTCGGCGACCGGCACCAGGCCGAGATGACGAGAGGGCGTGTCGACCTGCTCGACCCGCCGGAGGACTCCCAGCACGGGCACCCCGACCGAGTCCAGCGCCTCACGCAGCAGCGCCTCGTGCCGGTCGGAGGCCACCTTGTTGAGGATCACGCCCCCGATCCGCACCTCCGGGTCCCACGTCACGAACCCGTGCACCAGCGCCGCCACCGACCGGGACTGCGACGACGCGTCGACGACCAGTACCACCGGCGCCCGCAGCAGCTTCGCCACCTGCGCGGTGGACGCCAGTTCACCCTCTCCGGCGGCCCCGTCGTACAGCCCCATCACCCCCTCGACGACGGCGATGCCACACCCGCGGGCCCCGTGCAGGAACAGCGGTCCGATCAGCTCCGGCCCGCACAGGTACGCGTCCAGGTTCCGCCCCGCACGCCCGGTGGCGAGCGCGTGGTACCCGGGATCGATGTAGTCCGGGCCGACCTTGTGCGGCGACACCGAAAGGCCCCGCCGGGTCAGCGCGGCCATCAGCCCCGTGGCGACGGTGGTCTTGCCGCTGCCCGACGAGGGCGCGGCGACGACCAGCCGGGGCACGGACAGGGACGTCACCACTCGATGCCCCTCTGCCCCTTCTGCCCGGCGTCCATCGGATGCTTCACCTTGGACATGTCGGTGACGAGGTCGGCGAAGTCCACCAGCTCACCGGGCGCGTTCCGCCCGGTGATCACCACATGCTGGGTTCCGGGCCGGTTCCGCAGCACCTCCACGACCTCGTCGGTGCCGATCCAGCCCCAGTGCATCGGATACGCGAACTCGTCGAGCACGTACAGCCGGTACGTCTCGGCGGCCAGGTCGCGCTTGACCTGCTCCCAGCCCTCACGCGCCTTCTGCTCGTTGGTCGCGTTGTCACCCTGTGCGTCCCGCTGCACCCAGGACCAGCCCTCGCCCATCTTGTGCCAGTCGACGGTGCCGCCCTGCCCGGAGGCACCCAGCACCCGCAGCGCGTTCTCCTCGCCGACCTTCCACTTGGCCGACTTGACGAACTGGAACACCCCGATCGGCCAGCCCTGGTTCCAGGCGCGCAGCGCCAGCCCGAAGGCGGCGGTGGACTTGCCCTTGCCGACCCCGGTGTGCACGACGACCAGCGGGCGGTTGCGCCGCTGACGGGTCGTCAGTCCATCCTCCGGTACGACGCTCGGCTGCCCCTGAGGCATTACGCGGCCCTCCTCGAAGTCCCCTGCACGTCCCTGACAAGACCGGCGATGCTGTCCGCTCGCAGCTCGTCCAACGTCACGGCCGTACCGCCCAGTTCACCCGCGAGCTGCCCGGCGAGCCCCAGTCGCACCGGCCCCGACTCGCAGTCCACGACCACCGACGCGACCCCCTCGGCCGCGAACAGCCGCGCCGCGCGCCCGGCCAGGGCCACCGGCTCCGGACCACCGGTGGCCCGCCCGTCGGTCACCACCACGACCAGCGCCCGCCGCGCGGGATCACGCAGCCGCTCGACCCGCAGCACTTCATGTGCCTTGAGCAGCCCGGCGGCGAGCGGAGTCCGCCCACCGGTCGGCAGCGACTCCAGGCGGGCCGCGGCGGCGTCGACGGACGAGGTCGGCGGCAGCGCGACCTGCGCGTCCCTGCCGCGGAAGGTCACCAGCCCCACCTTGTCCCGCCGCTGGTAGGCGTCGAGCAGCAGGGACAGCACGGCCCCCTTCACGGCGCTCATCCGCTGCCGCGCGGCCATCGAGCCGGAGGCGTCGACGACGAAGAGCACGAGGTTCCCCTCACGCCCCTCACGGGCCGCCTGCCGCAGATCGTCCCGGCGGACCACCAGTCCCGGCCCGGACCGTCCACGCGCCCGCTGGTGCGGGGCGGCGGCCTGCACGGTGGCCGCCAAGTGCAGCTTGGTCAGGGCGCCTCGGGGCCGCCGCGCCCCGATCGTGCGCCCGTGTTCGGTCCGCGCCCGCGAGCGCCGCCCGGCGGCGCCCTCGCCGAGGCCGGGCACGCTCAGCACCTTGGTACGGAACGGCTCGGAGGCGCGTACGGCGGACTGCTCACCGGCGCCGGCACCGGAAGGCTGCGGCTCGCCGCCTTCTCCGGACTCCGCCTGTGCCGCTGTGTCACCGCCCTGCGGGCCGCCGTCGTCGGGGGCGGGCTGCCCGCCGCCACCGCCGGGCCCATCGGGACCGGGGTCGGGATCGTCGTCCTCCGGGCCTCCGAACTCCTGAAGGGTCTCGTCGAGCTTGTCCTCGTCGAGTCCCGGAGCGTCGAAGGGGTTGCGCCGCCGCCGGTGGGGGAGGGCCAGCAGCGCGGCCTGCCGTACGTCCTCGGCGAGCACGTCGGTCCGCCCGGCCCACGCGGCCAGCGCGGTGGCGGTGCGGGCCATCACGATGTCGGCGCGCATCCCGTCCACCTCGAAGGCGGCACAGGTCGCCGCGATCTGCCGCAGTGCCCCGTCCCCGAGCCGCACCGACGGCAGCAGCTCACGCGCGGCCACGATCCGCTGCCGTACGGCGGCCTCCTCCGCCGCCCACCGGGCGGCGAAGGCGGCCGGATCGTCGTCGTGGGCGAGACGCCTGCGCACGACCTCCACCCGCTGGTCGGGCTCCCGCGAGGCCGCCACCTCGACGGTGAGCCCGAACCGGTCGAGGAGCTGCGGCCGCAGCTCGCCCTCCTCCGGGTTCATGGTCCCGACGAGCAGGAAGCGCGCCGCATGCCGAACGGAGACGCCCTCGCGCTCGACGTAGGAGGCGCCCATGGCGGCGGCGTCCAGCAGCAGGTCCACGAGGTGGTCGTGCAGAAGGTTGACCTCGTCGACGTAGAGGATCCCGCGGTGCGCGTCGGCGAGCAGGCCGGGCTCGAAGGCCTTCACGCCCTCGGCGAGCGCCCGCTCGATGTCGAGCGCCCCCACGAGCCGGTCCTCGGAGGCGCCGACGGGGAGTTCGATCATCCGCGCCGGCCGCGCCGTACCGGATCCCGGCTCGTGGGGGCCGTCCGGGCAGGCGGGATCGGGCGACCCGGGGTCGCAGGAGAAACGGCACCCGGGGACGACGTCCACCTGGGGCAGCAGCGCCGAAAGAGCGCGCACAGCGGTGCTCTTGGCGGTGCCCTTCTCGCCGCGCACGAGAACACCGCCGACGGCCGGGCTCACCGCGTTCAACAGCAGCGCCAAGCGCAGGTCGTCCTGTCCGACGACAGCCGTGAACGGAAACGGGGTGGTCACTTGTCCTCGCCCTCCAAGTCGCCCTCCAGCTCCAGATAGGTGGCCCGCAGCCGCTCCAGCGTGTCCGCGTCCGGCTCCGCCCACAGCCCCCGGTCGGCCGCCTCCAGCAGCCGCTCGGTGATGCCGCGCAGCGCCCACGGGTTGGACTTCTTCATGAAGTCCCGGTTCTCGGCGTCGAAGACGTACTCGGCGCTGAGCTTCTCGTACATCCAGTCGTCGACCACGCCCGCCGTGGCGTCGTACCCGAACAGGTAGTCCACGGTCGCCGCCATCTCGAAGGCACCCTTGTAGCCGTGCCTCCGCATCGCGCTCATCCAGCGCGGGTTGACCACCCGCGCGCGGAAGACCCGGTGCGTCTCCTCGCCCAGCGTGCGGGTCTTCACCTGGTCCGGTACGGCGGAGTCCCCGACGTACGCCTCGGGCGAGGCCCCCGTCAGATGCCGCACCATGGCGACCATGCCGCCGTGGTACTGGAAGTAGTCGTCGGCGTCGACCAGGTCGTGCTCTCTGGTGTCGACGTTCTTCGCCGCCACCGCGATCCGCCGGAACGCCGTCTCCATGTCCCCGCGCGCCGCTCGCCCGTCGAGCCCGCGTCCGTAGGCGTAGCCGCCCCACACCGCGTACACCTCGGCGAGGTCCGCGTCCGAGCGCCAGTTGCGCGCGTCGATCAGCGGCAGCAGACCCGCGCCGTACGCGCCCGGCTTGGAGCCGAAGACACGGGCCGTGGCGCGGCGCCGGTCGCCGTGCACGGCGGTGTCCTCGTCGGCGTGGGCCTTCACGAAGTTCCGCTCGGCGGGCTCGTCCAGCTCCGCCACCGCCCGTACCGCGTCGTCGATCAGCCGGACGACGTGCGGGAACGCGTCCCGGAAGAAGCCCGAGATGCGGACCGTCACGTCGATGCGCGGCCGGCCCAGCTCCGCCAGGGGGACCACCTCGAAGCCGGTCACCCGGCGGGAGGCGTCGTCCCACACCGGGCGGCAGCCCAGCAGCGCCAGGATCTCGGCGATGTCGTCGCCCTGGGTGCGCATCGCGGACGTGCCCCAGACCGTCAGGCCGACCGACTTCGGGTACGCGCCCGTGTCCTGGAGATAGCGGGCCACCAGCGAGTCCGCGAGGGACTGGCCGACCTCCCAACTCAGCCGCGACGGGATCGCCTTGGGGTCGACCGAGTAGAAGTTGCGCCCGGTCGGCAGCACGTTGACCAGGCCCCGGGTCGGCGAGCCGGACGGGCCCGCGGGGACGTAACCGCCGTTCAGCGCCAGCAGGATGTGCCCGATCTCGTCCGTCGTACGGGCGAGCCGCGGCACGACCTCGGTGCAGGCGAACTCCAGCACGGCCGTCGCGTCCGGGAGTTCGCTGCCCAGTACCTCCCGGACGAGCGCCGGACCCGCGTCGGCCGCCCAGCCGCGCGCCTCCATGCCCTCGGCGATCCGCCGGCACAGCTGCTCCAGCAGGTCGATGGCGTCCGCCGCCGTGCGCGAGGGCCCCTCGACCAGGTCCGTCAGCTCCACCGGCACCTTCACCGGAGCGCCCGGCTCGGCCAGCAACTCCTTCTCCACCAGACCGAAGTGCTCCGCGAGACAGGCCCGCAGCCCCGGCAGCGCGTTCGCCTGCCCGCCCCACACCTGCGAGGCGCGCAGCACGGCCAGCACCAGGTTCACGCGCGGCTCGCCGACCGGGCCGCCGCCGAGGATGTGCAGACCGTCCCTGATCTGCACATCCTTGATCTCGCACAGATAGCCGTCGATGTGCATGACGAACTCGTCGAACGCGTCGTCGTCCGGCTGCTCGTCCACCCGCAGGTCGTGGTGCAGCTCGGCGGCCTTGACCAGGGTCCAGATCTGGGCCCGTACGGCGGGTGCCTTCGCCGGGTCCAGGTCGGAGACGAGCGCGTACTCGTCGAGCAACTGCTCCAGTTTGGCCAGGTCGCCGTACGTGTCCGCGCGCGCCATCGGCGGGACGAGGTGGTCGACGACCGTGGCGTGCCCGCGCCGCTTGGCCTGGGTGCCCTCACCGGGGTCGTTGACGATGAAGGGGTAGATCAGCGGAAGATCGCCGAGGACCGCGTCCGGGGCGCACCCCCCGCTCAGCCCAAGGCCCTTGCCCGGCAGCCACTCCATCGTGCCGTGCTTGCCCATGTGCACGATCGCGTCGGCGCCGAACGAGTGTTCCAGCCACCGGTAGGCCGCCATGTAGTGGTGGGACGGCGGCATGTCGGGGTCGTGGTAGATCGCGATCGGGTTCTCCCCGAAGCCGCGCGGCGGCTGGATCATCACCACGACGTTCCCGAACCGGAGGGAGGCGAGGACGATGTCGTCGCCGTCGACATACAGGCTGCCCGGCGGTTCGCCCCAGGCTTCCAGCATGGCGTTCCGCAGCTCGGGGTCCAGGGTGCCGAACCACGCCCGGTAGTCCGCGAGCGGCACCCGTGCGGGCGCCGCGGCCAGCTGGTCCTCGGTCAGCCACTCCACGTCATGGCCACCGGCCTCGATGAGCCGGTGGATCAACTCGTCGCCGCCCGCGGGGTATTCCGTGAGGGAGTACCCGGCGTCCCGGAGCGCGTCGAGCACCCGCACCGCCGAGGCGGGAGTGTCAAGACCGACGGCGTTGCCGACCCGGGAGTGCTTGGTCGGATAGGCGGTGAAGACCAGTCCGAGCTTCTTCTCGGCGTTCGGCTTGTGCCTGAGCCGCGCGTGCCGTACGGCGATCCCGGCGACCCGGGCGGCCCGCTCGGGGTCGGCCGCGTACACCGGCACGTCGTCCGGGCCCTGCTCCTTGAAGGAGAACGGGACGGTGATCAGCCGCCCGTCGAACTCCGGGATCGCGACCTGCATGGCCGCGTCCATGGGGGACAGCGCGGCGTCGGACTCGTCCCAGGCGGTGCGCGAGGAGGTCAGGCAGAGCCCTTGCAGCACAGGGATGTTCAGGTCCGCGAGCGCCCCGATGTCCCACGCCTCTTCGTCCCCGCCCGCCGAGGCCTGCGAGGCGTGCGTGCCGCCGGCCGCGAGGACGGTGGCGACCAGGGCGTCGGCGCGCCCGAGGATCTCGTACAGCCCGGCGTCCGCGCCGCGCAGCGAACCGCAGTAGACGGGAAGGGCGTTGGCCCCGTGCGCCTCGATCGCGTCGCACAGCGTGTCGACGAACGCGCTGTTGCCGCTCAGTTCGTGGGCACGGTAGAAGAGCACGCCGACGGTCGGGCGGCCCTCGCGGGTCGCACGGGAACCGTGGACGCCGTACTCCGGCATCCGCCGCGGCTCCTCGAAGCCCTCGCCGGTCAGCAGCACCGTGTCGGAGAGGAACCGGGCGAGTTCCGCCAGGTTCTCCGGGCCGCCCTCGACGAGGTACTTCAGCGCCTCCGCCACGACTCCGGCCGGCACCGACGACTCGGCCATCAACTCGGCGTCCGGTACGGCCTCTCCGCCCAGCAGCACCGTCGGGACGCCGGAGGCCTTCAGCGCGGCGAGCCCGTCCTCCCAGGCGCGCTTGCCGCCGAGCAGCCGTACGACGGCGATGTCCGCGCCGTCCAGCAGCCCCGGAAGCTCCTCGTCGACGTCCACGCGGGTCGGGTTGCCGATCCGGTAGGAGGCGGCCGAGGCTCGGGCGGCGAGCAGATCGGTGTCGGCGGTCGACAACAACAACACTGTGCTCATGCGGGCGCTCCCGGTGGAATGAAAGGCAGTCCTTGCGGCGCGCCCGACTCGATGAGCCGCCAGAGCGCGTCCGTGTCCGCGTGCTGTTCGATCAGGTCGCCGAGCCGGTCGAGCTGCTCCTCGCGCAGCGCGGCGAACGAGGTGTCGGGCGCCGGCTCGAAACGGCGGCCGGCGGCGGCCGCCACCTCGCGCAGGAACGCGCGCCGGAAGCCGTCCGACTCCAGTGAGCCGTGCCAGTGCGTGCCCCAGACGGCCCCGACCCGGCAGCCGTCCAGGCTGTGTCCACCGTCATCGGAGATGAACCCTTCCCCGCCGGTGACTTCGGCGACCCCGTGATGGATCTCGTATCCCTCGACCCGCTCGCCGAGGGCTTCGCCCCGCGGCCGGGCGAGGGTCTTCTCGCGGGCGAACCTGACCCGTACGGGCAGCAGGCCGAGCCCGTCGACGTGTCCGCGCCGGCTCTCCACGTCGTCCTCGATGTGCTCGCCGAGGAGCTGGAAGCCGCCGCAGATGCCCAGCACCGGCCGCCCCTGGGCGGCCCTGCTCGCCAGGGCCCGCGCGAGCCCCCGCTCCCGCAGCCACTCCAGTGCCCTGACCGTGCCGCGTGTACCGGGCACGACGACGAGGTCGGCGTCGGTGAGTTCCTCGGGCCGGTCCACGAACCGCACGACGACGCCCGGTTCGGCGGCGAGCGCGTCCACGTCGGTGAAGTTGGACATCAGCGGCACGGCGCAGACGGCGACCCGCAGCACGTCCTCGCCGACCGGCGGCGCCACGGTGGACTCCCGCACCGCGCCCCGCAGCGACACCCTCAGTCCGTCCTCCTCGTCGATGCCGAGCCCGTGCCGGAACGGCAGCACGCCGTACGTACTCCGGCCGGTGAGCCCATGCAGCATGTCGAGCCCGGGTTCGAGCAGCGAGACGTCCCCGCGGAACTTGTTGACGAGGAACCCGGCGACGAGTTCCTGGTCCTCCCGCGACAGCAGCGCGAGCGTGCCGAAGAAGGAGGCGAAGACGCCGCCGCGGTCGATGTCGCCGACGACGAGCACGGGCAGCCGCGCGCCGCGCGCGATCCCCATGTTGACGATGTCGGTCCGGCGCAGGTTGATCTCCGCCGGGCTGCCCGCCCCCTCGCAGATCACCGCGTCGTACGTGCTGCGCAACTCGGCGAGGCAGTCCAGCACGGTGCCGAGGAGCTTCTGCTGCCGCCCGCCGTGGTAGCCGCGCGCGCTCAACTCGCCCACCGGCCTGCCCAGCAGCACGACCTGGCTGCTCTGCTCGCCGCCCGGCTTGAGCAGCACCGGGTTCATCAGCGCGGTCGGCTCGATGCGGCACGCCTGGGCCTGCATGGCCTGCGCCCGCCCGATCTCGGCACCCTCCCGGGTGACGAACGAGTTGAGGGACATGTTCTGCGCCTTGAAGGGGGCGACCTTCACGCCCTGGCGCACCAGCCACCGGCAGATCCCGGCGGTGACGACGCTCTTCCCGGCGTCGGAGGTGGTGCCGGCGACGAGCAGACCGCCACTCATGACGTCCGTCCTCTCTTCAGCAGCCGTACGCCCGCGCACACGCCGAGCGCGAGCCAGCCCACGCGGCGGGAGAGCCGCACCGCGCGCTCGATGTCACCCGGCCGGACGGCTCGTCCGTTGCCGTTGAGCTCCGGGCGGTGCTCCACGCGCCCGGCGTACGAGAGCGTGCCGCCCAGCCGCACCCCGAGCGCCCCCGCGAACGCGGCTTCCACCGGACCGGCGTTGGGGCTCGGGTGCCGGCCGGCGTCGGCGCGCCAGGCCCGTACGGCACCGCGCGGGTCGTCGCCCGCGACGGCCGCCAGGGCGGCGGTGAGCCGCGCCCCCGGCCATCCGGCGAGGTCGTCGAGCCGGGCCGAGGCCCAGCCGTAGCGGCGGTACCGGGGGGACTTGTGCCCGACCATGGCGTCCAGGGTGTTGACCGCGCGGAAGCCGAGGAGGCCCGGCACACCGGCGGCGGCGCCCCACACCAGCGCGCCCACCACCGCGTCGGAGGTGTTCTCGGCGACGGACTCGACGACGGCCCGGGCGATCCCGTCGGCGTCCAGCGCCTGCGGATCGCGCCCGCACAGATGCGGCAGCCGCGCCCGGGCGCCCTCGACGTCCCCGGCGTCCAGCGCGCGCCCGATCTCCCGTGCCTCACGGGCGAGGGAGGTGCCGCCGACGACGGCCCAGGTGGCGGCGGCGGTCAGCGCGACGGACGCGGTACGCGAGGAACGCGCGGCGGACGCGGCCAGCGCGGCCGATCCCAGGACACCGCCCACGCACACGGCGGTGTGCAGGGCGCCCCAGCCGCGGTGGTCCCGCCACAGCGCGCGTTCCACGGCACCCGCGGCCCGTCCGAACACGGCGACGGGGTGCCCGCGGCGTGGATCGCCGAGGAGCAGGTCACCGAGGAGGCCGGCGGCGGCGCCGTACGCGAAGTCGCGATCGGCACCCATCGGGTCAGCCGGTCGTGCGGTCGGTCGGACAGACGGTGGTGAACCTCGGTCGGCAGCCGCGCATGGCGATATGTGTCCTCACTCAGGGTGTCCACGCCCTGGTTCGACGAGACCGGCGGCGAGAGTTCCTGGCTCCCGGGGAAGTTCTTCCCCGGTCACAGTGGCGGGACCGCGCCGGATTCGCACCGGACTTCCTCTCCTGCCGCCGTACTTGGCTCCGGCAGTCCACCACGCACCGCGAACACCCGTCAACCTGGCGTTGACCTGCGCAGGGGTACTGAGATGAGGCCCACACCTCGGGCGCCGGGAACCAGAAGACCCGCCCTTCCCGGGCCCGTCGTGGGGACGGTCCGGGAAGGGCGGGTGAGGTGGGGGGCGGGACCCGGTTGTCCGGGTCCCGCGCCGGGCTGTGCCGTGGCTGGTGCCGTGCCGGACGCCGCGAGCCGGTGAACCTTTCCGGTCACAGCACCAGCTAGGCCACGATCAGGTAGATCCCGTAGGCCACGGCGGCGGCGCACGCGGCGAAGCAGGCGTAGGCGCCGGTGACCGCGAGGCCCCCGCCGCCGTGGCCCTCGGCGACGGCCCGCTCGCGGCGGGAGAGACCGGCGATGCCGAGGGTGAACAGGGCCACGAGGCCCACCGCGACGCCGAGGCTGACGCCGAAGACGGAGCCGAGGGCCACCCAGTCGATCTGCATGGTGTTTCTCTTCCTTCTGCCTGTGGCGCGGGCTCAGACGGCGGCGGCCGGCGGGGTCGCCACGGACGCGGGATCACCGGCGGGCGCGGAGGCCTGGGCGGGGATCGTGGCCGTGAGCTCCTCGGTCACCGGGGAGGCCGGGGGCGGGGTGACGGCGGCGATGGCCTGGGTGACCACGCCGGCCGGCTCCCCGGTCTCGTTGACGTTGGTGTGGTCGACGACCTCGCGGCGGGAGATCTTCCAGATCACGGCGCTGGAGGCCACCAGGAACGCGGCGACGAGCCAGGTGCCCCAGTCGCCGAGGCGCGTCACCGCCTCCGCGCCGGCCGCGACCAGGGCCGCGGCGGGCAGCGTGAGGGCCCAGGCGACGGCCATGCGGGTCGCGGTGGACCAGCGGACCACGCCGCCCTTGCGGCCCAGGCCCGCGCCCATCACCGAACCGGAGACGACGTGCGTGGTGGAGAGGGAGAAGCCGAGGTGGGAGGAGGCCAGGATGGCGGTGGCCGCGCTGGTCTGGGCGGCGAAGCCCTGCTGCGGCTGGAGGTCGGTCAGGCCCTTGCCCATGGTGCGGATGATGCGCCAGCCGCCGATGTAGGTGCCGAGCGCGATGGCCAGGCCCGCCGAGAGGATGACCCAGGTGGGAGGGTTGGAACCGGGGGCGAGGGCGCCGCCGGCGATCAGGGCGAGGGTGATGACGCCCATCGTCTTCTGCGCGTCGTTGGTGCCGTGGGCCAGCGAGACCAGGCCCGCGGAGGCGATCTGCCCGGCGCGGTGGCCCTTCTCGGCCGCCTTGCCGTGCGAATTCGACCTGCTGCCGATGCCGTACGACAGCCGGGTCGAGACCAGCGCGGCGAGACCCGCGACGACCGGGGCGGCGACCGCCGGGATGAGGACCTTGGTGAGCAGGACACCGCCGTGCACGGCGCTGAAGCCGGCCGAGGCGATGGTGGCGCCGATCAGACCGCCCATGAGGGCGTGCGAGGAGCTGGAGGGGAGTCCGACCAGCCAGGTCAGCAGGTTCCAGAGGATCGCGCCCACCAGGGCGGCGAAGATGACTTCGGGACGGATGCCGTTCTCGTCGACGAGACCCTTGGAGATCGTGTTGGCGACCTCCACGGACAGGAAGGCGCCCACCAGGTTCAGCACGGCGGACATGGCCACCGCGACCTTGGGCTTGAGTGCACCGGTGGAGATGGTTGTGGCCATCGCGTTTGCGGTGTCGTGGAAACCGTTCGTGAAATCGAACGCGAGTGCGGTGATCACCACCATCGCGAGGATCAGCGAGAAGCTTTCCATTTACCCAGGCAATCGTTCGAGCGTCATTGGCGCGTTGAACGTAGGTAACCCGGGTGAACGGAAGATGAACTGAGTCGGTCATCGTGGTGTCCGTTCCCGTGGTCCGGTGGGGAGAGAGCGGTCGCTCGCGGGAGGTGTCCTGGCAGGATCGGCACATGACCGAACTCGGAGAGACGGCCCGCGCCTGGCGGGCACTGGTCGCGACGGCCCGCCGCACGGTGTCCGACGGGCTGGTCGTCGGCACCTCCGGCAACGTGTCCGTACGCGTGGGCGACACCGTGCTGGTCACCCCCTCGGGCGTCCCCTACGACCGGCTCACGGACGACGACGTCACCGGTGTCGGCCTGGACGGCCGGCAGGTGCTCGGCACACTGGTGCCGACCAGCGAACTGCCCATGCACCTCGCGGTCTACCGCGGCACCGACGCGGGCGCAGTCGTCCACACCCACGCCGTGCACGCGACGGCCGTCTCGACCCTCGTCACCGAGCTCCCGCTGATCCACTACATGGCCGGCGCGCTCGGCGGGCCCGTCCGCGTGGCCCCCTACGCCACGTACGGCACCGAGGAACTGGCCGGGAACATGCTGCGCGCCCTCGACGGCCGCACCGGCTGCCTGCTGCGCAACCACGGCACCGTCACCTACGGCACCACCCTCGACCAGGCCTACGACCGTACGGCCCAGCTGGAGTGGATGTGCCGTGTGTGGCTGGCGGCGTCCAGCGTCCCCGGCCTGACACCGGCTCTGCTGACGCCGGAGCAACTGGCCCGGGCGGGGGAGCGGCTGCGGGCGTACGGACAGCAGGGGCAGGGGCAGGGGCAGGGGTCGGGACAGGGGCGGGAGCCGGGGCAGGGAGTCGGGGACGGCGCGGGACGGTAGCCCCGTGTGCGCGCCGCCGGCCCCGTGTGCGGGCGGCGCGGGAATGAACGCCGCTCTCCATGGAACTCGCGCGGACATGTCACCCCGACCCTTCGTCCCACTGGCCGGTGACCGGGTGCGCCAGGACACTGGAGCCGTGCCCACAGTCAAAGCGACGGCCGTGGCCGTCACCGCAGCCCTGGCGGCCGGCGCGGCGAGCGTCGCCGCCGGCCGGCTCGCCAGCGACGCCGCGCTCAAGGCACTTCCGGGCCGGCCCCTGCCCACCGAACCCCGGCTCAGCGTGCACGGCACGGCCGCAGGCCAGATCAGCCTCACCCGGGACCTGGCCTCCCTGCGCCCGGGCACCTACGGCCTGGCCGGCAACGGCTCCCACGCGGTGGTCGGCCCCGTCCTGCCCACCGCCCCGCACCGGCCCGACACCGTCGTACGCCGGCTGGAGCGCGTCACCCACGGCGCCCTGAACCGCGGCGACAAGGTGTGGCTCACCCCGAACCTGCACGTCGGCAACCCGCGCTCCGCCCTCGGCATCGAGCACGCCGACATCGACATACCGGGCGAACTGGGCCCCCTGCCCGCGTGGTTCGTGCCCGGGGTGCGCGAGGCCTGGGTGATCGCGGTGCACGGCCTGGGCGCCACCCGCGAACTCCCCATGAACATCATGGGGTTCCTGCATCGCCGGCACTTCCCGGTGCTGGCCCTCGCCTACCGCGGCGACCTCGGCGCGCCCCGTCCGCCGGACGGCCTGAACCACCTCGGCGAGACCGAATGGCGGGACCTGGACGCGGCGATCCGCTACGCCGTGCGGTACGGCGCCGAGCGGATCGTTCTGCACGGCTGGTCCACCGGCGCCACGATGGCGCTGCGCGCCGCCACCCGCTCGGCGGTGCGCGAGCGGATCTCCGGACTGGTGCTGGACTCCCCGGTGCTCAACTGGGAGGTGACGCTGCGGGCCCTGGCCCGGGCGCGGCACACCCCGGGCCCGCTGCTGCCGCTCGCGGTGCGCGCCGCGCAGGGGCGCACCGGTCTGTACGGCGACCGCCTGGCCCACACGACGGACCCGGAGGGACTCACGGTACCGACGCTGATCTTCCACGGCCCGGGCGACCAGGTGGCCCCCTGGCAGCTCTCCCGCCGCCTCGCCGAACGCCGTCCCAACCTGGTCGCGCTGAACACGGTGCCGAACGCTCCGCACGGCGCGATGTGGAACGCCGACCCCGAGGGGTACGAGGAAGCCCTGCGGCGCTTCCTGACGCCGCTGATGTGAGGCGGGGCCCGGTTCCGTTTCGCCCCGTGTCACCTGCCTCGCGGCCGGCGTGCGGGCGGAGCTCCGGACCCCTTTCGGAACCGGCCGAAATGGTGCCCTGCCGGAGCCCTCTTTACCCTCCCTTGGCCTTCTCCATCGCCTGCCGTGGCATTCCGTTTGGGTTTTCGGACCGTCAACCGGAAGACTGCACCCGTGACGTCCCGTATCCCGCGCGACTCCAGGCTTCGCATCGTCCGCCCACGACCCCTGGCCGCCGCCCCCACAGCCGTGAACCAGCGGCACACGCGCCGCCCCGCCCCGCGCCCCCCGGAGGGCACTCCGGCACCCGCGGAGCTGGCCAGAATGGCGCGCTCCCGTCTGGCCGGGGCGGCCCGCCTCGCCCGCTGGGCGGACGCCGCTCTCGGGCCCGGCCGCGGGGGGCCGACCACCGACGACAAGGCCACCCTCTCCGACGCGACCGCCGAACGGGCGGCCGCCGATCTGGGCCTGACCGCCGCTCAGGTCCGTGCCGACTGGGACACCGCCCGGCTCGCCGGCCTCATCGAGGTGCACGGCGACAACGCCCGGCCCGGCTGGCGGCTGCGCGCCTGGAACCGCGACGACAGCGCCGTCCTGCGCGGCTGGGTGGCTCTCTTCGACGCCTGGTCGCTCGCCTGCCCGGAACCCGAGGGCCACGAGGCGGCCGCCGTCGCCGAGGTCGTCTCGGCCATGCCGCAGGTCCTGTCCTTCCTCCAGCTCTCCGCCGGCCCCGTCCCCGTCGAGCAGCTCCTCGACCTCCTCCGCCAGCGCGTCACGGAACTGCGCACCGACCGCTGCGAGGTCCCCTACGACCCCGCCGCCGGTCCGGCGGCCCCGGGCGAGGACGGCACCACGACCGCCGCCGTCCTCGGCCGGGAGACCGCACTCCGGCCGGCCCCTGCCGCCCGGCCCACCGCGGTCTCCGACCCCGGCAGCGCGGCGGTCACGGCGCCGGAAGGCCCACTGGCCGATGCCCTCGGTGAGCGCACCTCGCTCGCGCCGCTCCTCGGCTGGGCCCTCCGGGCACTCGCCGCGGTGGGGGCGCTGACCGACGGGGACGGGCAGGCCACGCTCACCCCGCTCGGGAACTGGGCGGTGTGGGTGAAGCTGGAGCAGATCTGCGTGGCCGCGCAGAGCCCCGCCGGGAACATCGAGCAGTCGGCCGAGGACATGCTCCGCGGCTGCGCGCAACTGCGGCCCAACGCGGCCCGCGCCGAGTACCGCGCCTGGCTCGCCGCCCGCCCCGTCGGCAGCGCCGTCACCGAGCTGCTCGGCGCCGCCCGCGGGGAGGACGCCCTGCTGCGCGGGCTCGCCTTCGAGGCGCTGCGGGTCGTCGGCGCGCCCGCCGAGCCCGACGTGCACGCCGTGCTCGACGAGCCGGCGCTCAGGCCGTACGCCCTGCTCTGGCTCGCCGAGCACGACGGCGTCGACGCGGAGGACGCCCACGAGGTGCTCACCCGCGATGAGGCCACATGGCTGTGGGTCGACACCGCCGCCGCCGTCACCGACCACGGCGAGGCCTCGATGCTCGTACGGCATCTGGAGGCCGCGGTGCAGCCCACCGTCCCGATGCTGCTCGACGAGGTGCGCACCGTCGGCCACCCCCGCACCGTGCAGGTGCTGGTCGCGCTCGCCGCCGCGCACCCCGACCCGGCGCTGGCCAAGGCCGTCCGCCGGGCGGCCTTCCAGGTCCACACCGGAGGCAGCTGACCACCCGGGACCGCGGGGCCGGTCAGCCCTCGACGCGGGGGGCGTACGTGCCGAAGCTCCAGATGTTGCCCTCGACGTCCCGGGCCATGTAGTCCCGGGAGCCGTAGTCCTGGTCGGTCGGGGGCATCAGGATCTCCGCGCCGTGGTCCGCCGCACGCCGGTGGTGGGCGTCCACGTCGTCCACCACGACGTACACCCCCGTGGGCCCCGCGCCGCGCATCGCCTCGTCGAAGCGGCCGCCGCGGCCCTTCGAGCCCAGCATCACCGCGCCGTTGCCCTGCACCAGCTCGGCGTGGTGCACGAGGCCGTCCTCGCCCTCGTACACCGCCAGTTCCGTGAAGCCGAAGGCCTCCGTCAGCTGCTTGACGGCCGCCTTGGCGTCCGCGTACAGCAGCGTCGGGTAGATGCTCGGGCTCTCGCCGGCCGTGTCCGCCATGCCGATCACTTCCTTGTGAGTCGGTTCGCACCGAGGTGTCCGGTGCGCCGCCCAGTCTGGCACCGGCCACTGACAGCGCCCCGGCGCAAACACCCGGAAAAGCGCTTGCCCGCCCCCGTTAGACTGTCCCCCATGGCCATTCTCCTCGTGCATTAGACGGCGGGTACGTCCTCAGCCGCCCACCCGCCACCCTTCCCCCGAGCTCTTCGAGCAGGGGTCCCCAGCCCTGGAGTCTGTCCGTGATCTCCGCTTCCGGCATCGAGCTGCGCGCCGGTGCCCGCGTCCTCATCGAGTCCGCCACCTTCCGCGTCGCCAAGGGCGACCGCATCGGCCTGGTCGGCCGCAACGGCGCCGGCAAGACCACCCTCACCAAGGTCCTGGCCGGCGAGGGCATCCCCGCCGGCGGCACCGTCACCCGGTCCGGTGAGGTCGGCTACCTCCCGCAGGACCCGCGCACCGGCGACCTCGACGTACTCGCCCGCGACCGCGTCCTCTCCGCGCGCGGCCTGGACGTGCTGATCCGCAGGATGCGCGAGAACGAGCAGCGCATCGCCACCGGCAAGGGCTCCACCCGTGAGAAGGCGCTCAAGCAGTACGAGCGCCAGGAGACCGAGTTCCTGACCAAGGGCGGGTACGCCGCCGAGGCCGAGGCCGCCACCATCGCCGCCGCGCTCAACCTGCCCGACCGGGTGCTCGGCCAGCCCCTGCACACCCTCTCCGGCGGTCAGCGCCGCCGCATCGAGCTGGCCCGGATCCTGTTCTCCGACGCCGACACCCTGCTCCTCGACGAGCCCACCAACCACCTCGACGCCGACTCGATCATCTGGCTGCGCGACTACCTGAAGACCTACCGCGGCGGCTTCATCGTCATCTCCCACGACGTCGACCTGGTCGAGACGGTCGTCAACAAGGTGTTCTACCTGGACGCCAACCGCGCCCAGATCGACGTCTACAACATGGGCTGGAAGCTCTACCAGCAGCAGCGCGAGGCCGACGAGAAGCGCCGCAAGCGGGAGCGGGCCAACGCCGAGAAGAAGGCCGCCGCGCTCAACGCGCAGGCCGACAAGATGCGCGCCAAGGCCACCAAGACGGTCGCCGCGCAGAACATGGCCCGCCGCGCGGACAAGCTGCTCAGCGGCCTGGAGGCGGTCCGCCAGTCCGACAAGGTCGCCAAGCTCCGCTTCCCGGAGCCGGCGCCCTGCGGCAAGACGCCGCTGACCGCCGAGGGCCTGTCGAAGTCGTACGGCTCCCTGGAGATCTTCACCGACGTCGACCTGGCCATCGACAAGGGCTCCCGAGTCGTCATCCTCGGCCTGAACGGCGCGGGCAAGACCACGCTGCTGCGCCTGCTGGGCGGGGTGGAGACGCCCGACACCGGCCGGGTCGTCGAGGGCCACGGCCTCAAGCTCGGCTACTACGCCCAGGAGCACGAGACCCTGGACCCGGACCGCACGGTGCTGGAGAACATGCGCTCGGCCGCTCCCGACATGGACCTGGTCGAGGTCCGCAAGGTGCTCGGCTCGTTCCTGTTCTCCGGCGAGGACGTCGACAAGCCGGCCGGGGTCCTCTCCGGCGGCGAGAAGACCCGCCTGGCGCTGGCGACCCTGGTCGTCTCCTCCGCCAACGTCCTGCTGCTCGACGAGCCCACCAACAACCTCGATCCGGCCAGCCGCGAGGAGATCCTCGGCGCGCTGCGCACCTACAAGGGCGCCGTCGTCCTCGTCACGCACGACGAGGGCGCGGTCGAGGCGCTGCAACCGGAGCGGATCATCCTGCTGCCCGACGGTGTCGAGGACCTGTGGGGCGCGGACTACGCGGATCTCGTCGCCCTCGCTTGACCGAACAGCTGATCAACGGAGTATGGATCATTCGGCCCATCGGTGATCCATCATCTGCGTGAGATCTCCTCGTATCGAGGTGTGTCCTTCATCGATTTCGCGGCCGAGCCCTTATGTGCCAAGGGCTCGGCCGCAGTGCGTCGCTGACCAGGTACTTCGCGGAAGAACCCGATCAGCGGTACGGACGCCGAGGCGCGGAATCACAGATTCCGCTTGTGGGGATGTGCTCCTGTCGTCACGGGCGGGTCTCACGGACCTTGCCGAATGGGTGGCCATCGGGCCCCGGAGGGGTGATCATGAGGGGACCAGAGCGCACTTCCCATGAGGAGGCACGGGTGGCCGAGACTCTGAAGAAGGGCAGCCGGGTTACCGGCGCCGCGCGCGACAAGCTCGCGGCAGACCTGAAGAAGAAGTACGACGCCGGTGCGAGCATTCGGGCGTTGGCCGAGGAAACCGGCCGCTCGTATGGCTTCGTTCACCGGATGCTCAGCGAGTCGGGTGTCACGCTCCGTGGGCGTGGCGGGGCGACGCGGGGCAAGAAGGCCGCCTCGGCCTGAAACCGCGGGCGGCCCATCGGCTTTCGACGGTGACCACCCGGTCGGTTCTCCGATCGGCCGGGTGGTTACTGTGCAGTCACTTATGATGCCCGCAGGGCATCCACGATGACCGCACCCGTCGGAGGCGCACCATGGCTTCGCCCGAGCACGACCTCGATCCGGTACTCGAGAAGGACGGCGTACGGCTCACCGTCGACGACGCGATCGCCACGGTGACGCTGACCAACCCGGCCAAGCGCAACGCGCAGAGCCCGGCTCTGTGGCGGGCGCTCACCGAGGCCGGTCGGCTGCTGCCGGGCTCCGTGCGCGTCGTGCTGCTGCGCGGCGAGGGCAAGTCCTTCTCCGCGGGGCTGGACCGGCAGGCGTTCACGCCCGAGGGCTTCGACGGCGAGCCGTCGTTCATCGACCTCGCGCGTGGCTCCGACGCCGAACTGGACGCGGCCATCGCCGAGTACCAGGAGGCGTTCACCTGGTGGCGCCGCAACGACATCGTGTCCGTAGCGGCGGTGCAGGGGCACGCCATCGGGGCGGGCTTCCAGCTGGCGCTGGCCTGTGATCTGCGCGTCGTCGCGGACGACGTGCAGCTCGCCATGCGCGAGACCAGCCTCGGGCTGGTGCCCGACCTCACCGGCACGCATCCGCTGGTGGGACTGGTCGGCTACGCCCGCGCGCTGGAGATCTGCCTCACCGGCCGGTACGTGGGTGCCGCCGAGGCGGTGGACAGCGGGCTGGCGAACCTCGCCGTGCCCGCGGACCAGCTCGACGGGACGGTACGGGACCTGGCCGCGGCGCTCCTGGCCGCGCCCCGTGACGCCGTGGTCGAGACCAAGGCGCTGCTGCGCGGTGCCCGGGAACGGTCGTACGAGGAGCAGCGCGCCGCCGAGCGCGAGGCGCAGGCCCGGCGCCTGCGGGACCTGGCCGGCGCCGGCGACTGACGGCGGCTCCGCATCGAGCGCGCGATCGTGCCGGTACGCCTACCGTGGTTCGGGACGGCGACCGAGAGGACGTACGGCGATGACCACGGAACAGGACCGGACGAGGACCCCCGAGGGCGAGCGGGAGGTGCCGGAGACCACCGCGACCCGCAGGGCACAGGCCACCCGGCGCGGTCTGGGAGATCCCGCCACCCGGGGGCGGACCACCATCGCCGACGGGGTCGTGGAGAAGATCGCCGGGATGGCCGCTCGCGACGTGGTCGGGGTGAGCGCGATGGGCAGCGGGTTCTCCCGGACCTTCGGGGCCGTGCGGGACCGCGTCCCGGGCGGTGCGAAGTCCGTGACCCGGGGTGTGAAGGCCGAGGTCGGCGAGGTGCAGACCGCACTCGACCTGGAGATCGTCGTCGACTACGGCGTGTCGATCACCGAGGTGGCGCGGGCGGTCCGGGAGAACGTGATCGCGTCGGTGGAGCGGATGACCGGTCTCGAGGTCGTCGAGGTCAACATCGCCGTCAGCGACGTGCAACTGCCGGAGGAAGAGGAGGAGGAGATCGAGCCCCGCATCCAGTGACGCGCCGGCCATCACACCGGTGAAGGACCGATGACGAGGGGCGACCGGAAGACGGCCCGGCGACGGCCGAGGAGTTGAGGAGCGCGCAATGAGCATGGCCGTGGCCGGCATGATCGCCGGTATGGCACTGGGCTTCGCCGGGTACTTCGGCGGCTTCGGTGCCTTCCTGCTGGTGGCGGCCCTGGGCGCCGTCGGCTTCGTCGTCGGCCGGTTCCTGGAGGGGGACCTGGAACTCGGCGACTTCTTCCGTCCCCGTGACCACCGCCGGAGGTGACCCGCGGTGAGCGGTGGGAACGGTGAGCCGGGCGTCACCCCGGCCGACATGCCGCCCGGCGAGCGCGGCGCGACGACGATCGCCGACCGCGTCGTCGCCAAGATCGCCGCACGGGCGGCCCGCGAGGCGCTCGGCGACCTGCCGCCGGACGCCGCGCCACCGCACGCCACGGTGGTGGTGCGCCACGACGTCGCACGCGTCCGGATCGTCCTCGACCTCGTCTACCCGAGCGACATCGGCGCGTCCTGCCATGAGGTGCGTCGCCAAGTGGTCGAGCGGGTAGGCGCGTTGGTGGGAATGCAGGTGCCGGAGGTCGCGGTCCGCGTGGAACGGCTGCATCTGGCACCCGCGTACGGTGCGGCACAGGGGAGGACGCGATGAGCGAGTCCCAGGGCTCCGACGGCACCACGCAGCGCCTGCCGGTCCTCGAGAAGGACGACACCCTCGGGCGGCCCGCCGTCCCGGACACCGACGGCTCCCCGCCCGTCCAGGAGGGCGCGGACGGCCGCGGCGGCCGTTTCTGGTCGGTGCGCCGGGTGCCCGCGGGCATCGTCGCGCTGCTGCTCCTGATCGTGGCGGGCGCCTTCCTGTACGACATCGCGGCCGTCCGTGCCGGCCGGCCCGGCCTGCGCTGGCGCCGGGAACTGACCCGGCAGCTGGCCGAGCGGCCGCTGGACGACACCTGGGTGCTCGTCGGCGCGAGCGTCGCCGCGGTCCTCGGCCTGTGGCTGATCGTGCTGGCCGCCACTCCGGGGCTGCGCCGCCTGCTGCCCATGCGGCGCACCCACCCCGACGTACGGGCCGGGCTGCACCGGGAGGCCGCCGCGCTGGTGCTGCGCGACCGGGCCATGGAGATCGCCGGTGTGCGGTCGGTGCGCGTACGGCTGCGCCGCCGCAGGGCCGACGTACGCGTCGTCTCGCACTTCCGGGCGCTGGAGGAGGTGCGCGCCGACCTGGACACCGTGCTCGCCGAGGCGGTCCGGGGGCTGGGCCTGACCCGGCCGCCCGTCCTGACGGTGCGCGTCGCGCGGCCCGGGAGGAAGGGGTGAGGACGTGCTGAGGATCGTCAACCGGGTGCTGACCGGGCTCGTCGGGCTGGTGCTGCTGGTGGTGGGCGGTTCGGTGCTCGCCGTCGCGCTGGGCGTACGGCCGCCCTCCTGGTGGATCCACCGCGGCCGGCACGACGTCCTGCTGAGCACCGCCGAGCGGACACGGTGGCGGGAGGCCGGCTGGTGGTGGCCCGCCGTCCTCGCCGCCCTGGCGGTCCTGGTGCTGCTGGCTCTGTGGTGGCTGGTCGCGGTGGTGCGCCGACGGCGGCTCGGGGAAGTGGTCGTCGACACCGGGGACGGCGAGGCGGCCCTGCTGCGGGGCCGGGCCCTGGAGGGGGTCCTGGCCGCGGACGCCGAGCAGCCGGACGGTGTCGCCCGCGCCCAGGTCCGTCTGACCGGCCGCCGCGGCGCCCCCAGGACCCACGTGCAGCTCCTCCTGGAACCCCATGTGGATCCGGGAGCGGCCCTGGACCACCTCACCGGCCGGGCCCTCGCCCACGCCCGGGACTCCGCCCGCCTCGCCGCGCTTCCGGCGGAGGTGCGGCTGACGGCGGTCGGGCACCGTGCGGAACGGGTGAGCTGACCCGTCCGCGGCCCCGGCGTCCCGGCCGCGCCGCGCTCAGAACCCGTGCCGGGCCCCGCCGTCCACCGGCAGCATCACACCGGTGACGTAGGACGCCGCGGGCGACAGCAGGAAGGCCGCCGTCCGGCCGAACTCCTCCGGCCTCCCGTACCTGCGCAGCGGCACCCGCGACTCGGCGGCCGCCCGTGTCGCCTCCGGATCCGCGGACAGCGCGTCCAGCTCGCGCACGCGGTCCGTGTCGATGCGGCCCGGCAGCACACCCACGACCCGGATGCCCCGGGGTCCCAGCTCGTCGGCGAGGGACTTGGCGAACCCGGCCAGGCCGGGCCGCAGCCCGTTGGAGATGGTCAGCCCCGGAATCGGCTCGTACACGGACCCGGACAGCACGAACCCGACGACCCCGCCCGGCTCCAGCTCGGCCGCCGCCGCGCGGGCGAGCCGCACCGCGCCGAGGAACACCGACTCGAACGCGGCCTGCCACTGCTCGTCGGTGTTGTCGGCGACGAAGCCGGCCGGCGGCCCGCCGACGCTCACGAGCACGCCGTGGAAGCCGCCGAAGTGCTCCCGCGCCGTCGCGATCAGCCGCGCCGGCGCCTCGGCGTCCGCGTTGTCCACGGCCACCCCGACCGCGTTCGGCCCCAGCTCGGCCGCCGCCTCCGCGACCCGCTCGCCGTCCCGTCCGGTGATGACCACCTTCGCGCCGTCGGCGACCAGCTCGCGCGCGGTGGCGTTGCCCAGTCCGCGCGTGGCGCCGGTGACGACGTACACCCGGTCCTTCAGTCCAAGATCCATGGCCCCCATCCTGCCCGGTCGCCGCGGCGCGGGGCGAGGCCGGCGGGGGGACGTCCCGTGCTACACCGCCGCGGGTTCCGCCTCCGGCGTCGCTTCCTTCGCCGCCGCCTGCGCGCGCTCACGCGCCTCGCGGCGCAGCAGGACCACCCAGCCGACCGGGACGCCCGCCGTGAAGAGCCACCACTGGATGGCGTACGCCAGGTGCGGGCCGATGTCGCCGTGCTCCGGGTCGGGCAGCAACTGGGGGCTGCCGCCCCGGGGCGCGGGCGAGGTCAGCTGGACGTAGCCGCCGAGGACCTGCTTCCCGAGCCGCTCGGCCTGCTGCGTGCTGCTGATCAGCATCACCTGGCGGTCGGGCAGGCCCTTGACGTCCTTGATGCCGCTCGCCGCGGTCGTCTCGTCGGGCATCAGCCGGCCGGTGACGGTGATCTCTCCGCGCGGGGGCGCCGGGATCGCCGGGAACGCCGTCTGCGAGGCGTCCGCGGGGACCCAGCCCCGGTTGACCAGGAGGATCCTGCCGTCCTCGAGGACGAAGGGGGTCAGCACGTGGTAGCCGACATCGCCGTCGTCGTTGGTGCGGCGGCGCACGACCTCCTCGTCCGCGGTGTCGAAGTGCCCCTTGGCGGTGACCCTGCGGTACAGGTCGGCGTGCTTCACGGTCGCGCCGGGTGAGGTCAGCGACTCGGCCGGCACCGGCTGCGCGGCCAGCGACTCGGCGATCACCTTGTTCAGCGCGACCTTGTGCTCATGGCGGTGCAACTGCCAGAAACCCAGCCGGATCATCGTCGGGATCAGCGCGATCGCGACGATGGTGAGGATCACCCACTGGCGGGTCAACAGGAAGCGGTACACCCCACGACGGTACCTCTGCGGCCGTGGGGTGTTTTCGGCAGGGGTGTCCTCAAACGCGGTCGACGATCCCGACCCTCCCCTCGGCGCGGGCGCAGTGCGCGCCGCAGTACCAGTGGCCCTCGACCTCGACGCCCTGGCCGATGATCTGGACACGACAGTGCTCGCAGATCGGTGCCATGCGGTGGATCGCGCAGGCGAAGCAGTCGAAGACGTGCACCGAACCCTGGGCGTGCACCTCGAAGGTCATTCCGTAGTCATTGCCGCATACTTCACATCTCGCCATGCGCCACAGGGTGAGCCGTGGCCGCGGCGCGGGCGAGCGGACCGTGGGCGAGTCGCCCGGTAATCACCCGTACGCCCGTCAGCGGCTCTCCGCCGGTTCCACGTCCCGGAGCAACTGGCCGAACGCCGCCTCGTCCACCACCGGGGTGCCGTACTGCCGCGCCTTGACCACCTTCGACGTGCCCGAGTCCGGGTCGTTGGTCACCAGCAGGCTGGTCAGCCGGGACAGGCTGGTGGCCACGTGCAGCCCGGCCTCGGTGGCCCGGTCCTCCAGCAGTTCGCGGTCGGTGGAGGTGTCGCCGGAGAAGGCCACCCGCATGCCCTGCTTGAGGCGCTTGCCGTCCTCGTAGCGACCCGGGTTGGGGTACGGGCACGCGGGACGCTTGCGCGAGGGGCGCCAACTGCCCGCGCGGTAGCCGCTGTTGCCGCCGGACTGCTGCCGGGGCACCGGCCGGTCCGACCACTCCGTCAGCGGCCGGCACTCCAGCAGCGGCAGCCGCATCCCGCCCGCCGCCGCGGCCCGCAGGCTCGGCCGGAACGCCTCGGCCAGCACGCGCGCGTCGTCCAGCGCGTGGTGCGCCCGCTGCTGCACGACGCCGAAGTGCGCCGCCAGCGACTCCAGCTTGTGGTTGGGCAGGGGCAGGTCCAGCTCCTTGGCGAGCGCGATGGTGCACAGCCGCTGCCGCACCGGCGCCTCACGCTGCGCGCGCGCGTACTCCCGCGCGATCATCTGCCAGTCGAACACCGCGTTGTGCGCGACGAGCACCCGGTCCGCCAGCCGCACGGCGAACTCCTCGGCGATGTCCGCGAACAGCGGCGCCCCCTCCAGGGCGTCGCTCGTCAGCCCGTGGATCCACACCGGCCCCGGGTCCCGCTCGGGGTTGACCAGCGTGTACCAGTGGTCCTCGACCTCGCCGCGCGCGTCCAGCCGGTAGACCGCCGCGGAGATGATGCGGTCGTCCCGGGCCAGGCCGGTGGTCTCCACGTCAACGACCGCGTATCCCTTCGGATACGCGGCCGGCCACGGTGTGGGGGACAAGCCTGCGAGCGTGCGGTCTTCGAGCATGGTCACTGAGGATACGGGCCACGACCGACAGCCCCGCCCACCGGTCGCCCCACGGAGCCGGCGAACGGCCTCCCGTGGGAACAGCGGTGTGCCTCACGGAACATCAGGAACCGCGCGGGGACACGGGGGACGAACCGTGCGATCCTCCGTCCTGTGACGGAACCAACGCATGACGAGCCGCACGGCGGCGCGCTCGGCTCGCGGCTCAACTGGCTGCGGGCGGCCGTCCTTGGTGCCAACGACGGCATCGTGTCCACCGCGGGACTCGTCGTCGGCGTGGCCGGTGCGACGGACTCCCGTTCGGCACTGCTGACCGCGGGACTGGCCGGTCTGCTCGCCGGGTCGATGTCGATGGCGGCGGGGGAGTACGTGTCGGTGTCGACGCAGCGGGACTCGGAGATGGCCGCGCTGGCGATGGAGAAACGGGAGCTGCGCGAGCATCCCGAGGCGGAGCTGCGGGAGCTGACCGACCTGCTCCAGGCGCGCGGACTCTCGCGTGACGTGGCCAGGGAGGCGGCGGAACAGCTCACCGAGCGGGACGCGCTGCGCGCGCACGCCGGCGTGGAGCTCGGGATCAACCCGGACGAGCTGACCAACCCGTGGCACGCGGCCGGGGCGAGCTTCCTGGCGTTCACGGTGGGCGCGCTGCTCCCCCTGCTGGCGATCGTGCTCCCGCCGGCGGCCTGGCGGTTGGGCGTCACCGTGCTGTCCGTCCTGGCGGCCCTCGTCCTCACCGGCTGGAGCAGCGCCCGGCTGGGGGCGGCCAGGCCGGGCCGGGCGGTGCTGCGGAACGTGGCCGGCGGGGCGCTGGCCATGGCGGTGACCTATGCGGCGGGGAGCCTGCTGGGCGCGGTGGGGGTCTGACGCCCCCTTCGCGCACCGGGCCCGCCGGCTCCGCTCACCAGCGGATCGGCAGCGGCAGCGCCGTCAGCAGCCCCGACACCGCGACGACCGCGCCGAGGACGGCGACCTCGGCCCGTGCGGGGACGCAGGCGCTCAGCGGGTCGGGTGCCCGCCGCAGCCGGATCCGGGCCCACAGGGCGAGCAGGGCGACGCCGGCCACGAGGAGCACCTTGGCGAGCAGGGTGCGGCCGTAGGCCGTCGCCGTCAGCTGGTGCAGCACCGTGTCCGCCGGCATCCGGCGCAGCGTGCTGCACACACCCGTCGCGGTCACCCCGGCGAGCGCGGCCGCCACGCGCGCGTAGCGGCCCAGCAGCGCGGCACCCGCCACCGCCCCGCGCCACAGCCGCAGCGTGCGCAGCACGTGCAGCAGCCCGCCCACCCACAGGGCACCGCAGACCAGGTGCACGACGGTCAGCGCGGAGCCGACGAGCGGGGTGCTCTCGGTCCCGGGGTGCGCGCGCAGCGCCTCGGCCACGACCACCGCGGCGAGCGGCCACAGCTGCGTCGCCGGGCGCCGGGAGAGCGCGCACAGACCGGTGACGAGGAACGCGTTGACCTCCAGCAGGGCCAGCGCCCCGTCCCGGGTCCGGTAGAGGCCGCCGACGTCGATCTGGGCCGGGCTGTCGGGCACCAGGTTGCCGGTGGCCACCACGGAAGCGAGGCCCAGGGCGGCGAGGAAACCCGCGGCGGCCGCGTAGAGGGCCCAACTGCGCGGCAGTTCGACCGGGGCCCCGGGCAGGCGGCCGGCCGGCCGGTTCACGAACAGCTCGCCGACGGGGACGCAGACCGCCGCGAACAGCACCGTCCGCAGCACCGCTATGCCGCCGGTGCCGGGGGCCGCCGCCTCTCCGGTGCCGTGCAGGGCGGTGGACGGACCCAGCAGGGGTATGAGTGCGGCGAGCGCCACCAGAACGAGGACGGCGACGGCCCGGGCCGTCGCACCGCGCCGCCCCGTCCCTCGCGCGTCCCCCGTCCCGGCGGCCGGTCGTATGAGCGTCACCCAATGATCTTCGCCAGCCGCCCCGAACGGGGCAAGCGCGCGCGGCCAAGTGGGGGAGCACGGTTCCGCCCGTGCGGTCCCGGTGTCCCGGCACACCCCGTCCCGGGCGACTCCCGGCGCCACGCGCCGGCACGTGCCCTGTGCCCCCGGGCACGGACCGAGCCGGACGCCGTCGTCGTCACCTCACCCGACGGCAACCCGCGCGGCGCCCGTGCGGCGATCGCGGCCGACGCGCCCGCCGCCCGGTGTCCCGGTGTGTGTGGAGAAGCCGTCGGCCACCCGGCTGCCCGCCGTTTCGGTCAGGTCCAGTGGGGTGCGTCCGTGCCCCAGGGTCCCGGCGGACGGGACCAGTCGGACGGGGCGCCGGTGAAGGCGACGGGCGGGCGGGCGTGGCGCAGGCGGCCGATCCGGCTGGTCGTCTGGCCGAGCCAGGGGTCGGCGCTGTCGTACGCGGAGCCCCGCACGGCGTCCGTCGTGGGGGCCGGTCCGACGCCGGTCCGCGTCAGCCAGGACGCCGTGCGCGCCAGGGCCAGTCGTACGACCCGGGTGCCGCCCTGCCGCGTCTGCTCGGCCAGGGCGCGCAGCACCGCCGCCGCCAGCAGATAGCCCGTGCCGTGGTCCAGGGCCTGCGCGGGCAGGGCACCCGGCTGCTCGGGCGACCCCTCGATCGCGGCGATGCCGGTGGCGACCTGTACGAGGCTGTCGAAGCCCCGGCGTCCGCCCCACGGCCCGTACCCGCCCCACGCCGACAGCTGTGCCACGACCAGACCGGGCCGCCGCTCGGCCAGCGCCTCGGCGGAGAGCCCGAACCGGTCCAGGGCGCCGGGCCGGTACCCGGTGACCACGACGTCCGCCGACGCGAGCAGCTCCTCGAAGACGGCCCGGTCGGCCGTGAGGTTCAGCGCCGCCGACCGCTTCCCGAAACCGGTGTCCGCGTGCAGGCCGGTCTCTTCGGGACGGTCCGGCGCGTCCACGCGCAGCACATCGGCGCCCAGCAGGGCGAGCGTCCGGGTGGCGACGGGGCCCGCGAGCACCCGGGTCAGGTCGAGCACGCGCAGTTCGGCGGCGGGCAGCAGGGGATCGCCCGGCACGGGCGCGAGCACGCGCGCGTGTGCCTCGTCCAGCCGCTCCCGTTCGACCAGCGGCCGGGCGGCCACCGCCGCACCCTGCCCGTGCGCGGCCCATTCCTCGGAAGTGCGCAGGGCGACGGCGAGGCCTCCGGCCGCGTACACGGCGTCCTCGACCTCGTGCGCGGACCGCTCGGCGAGTACGGACGCGACCCGGTCCACGTCCTCCGGCACGTCCAGCGCCCGGAGCAACCGCTGGCGGTGGTGCGGGTAGTTGGCGTGGGTGCGCACCCAGCCGTCCGCCGTCCGCCAGAACCGCGACAGCGGCGCGAAGGAGACGGGCGCCTGCCCGTCCACCCGCAGCCGCCGCTCGCTCGTGAAGGCCGTGGCCACGGCGCCGTCGTCCCCCCGAACCGCCGGCACCGCGGCGAGCCCCGCCCGCCGCGCTCCCAGTTCGGCGGCGGCCAGGGCGCAGGCACACACGCACGTGCGTGCCAGTTTTTGTACGGGAAGGCGCGCCGGGAGCGCGCCTTCCCGTTGAACGGTGGTGACCCGCGACAGCAGGGCCGGATCGCCGCCCAGCGCGGACCACGCGTAGCTGATGTCAGTCATGACCGCACTATGCGGTACCGGCCGACATCCGCCGTGTCTACTTCGTCACGGCGTTGAGGGCGTTGACGACACCCTCGCCGTAGAAGGAGTTCTTGCCCTTGCCGCCCTTGCACTCGGCGTCGATCTTGCCGTCGCCGTTGATGTCGTACGGGGTCGTGCACTCCTTCTTGTCGGCACCCTGGGCCAGCAGCGCCTTCACCTGGTTCGGCTTGGCCTGCGGGTGGGTCGACTTGATGAGCGCGGCGACGGCGGCGACGTGCGGCGAGGCCATCGAGGTGCCGGCCATGTAGCCGTACTGGCCGCCCGGCAGCGTGCCGAGGATCAGGCCGCTGGTGGCGGGGGCGTCGGGCCGCTGATAGGCGGTCGAGTCGCCACCCGGCGCGGAGACGTCGATGACGCCCTGGCCGTAGTTGGAGAACGAGGACTTGATGCCCTTGGCGCCGATGGAGGAGACCGTGACGGTGCCCGGCAGCATCGCCGGGATGTCCAGGCACTTCTTCGGGTCGATCACCCGGTCACCGGGGGTGGAGTCGTTCGGGCTGCCCGGGTCGAGGATGGTCTTCCCGGCGAGGTCCCAGTTGTCGTTGCCGGCGGCCGCGACGTTGACCGTGCCCTTGCCCTCCGCGTACTTGGTGGCCCGCGACACGGCCTCCACCAGAGCCTTCTGGTCGAGGTCGTCGGTGCAGTTGAAGTTCCACGGGTCGGTGTAGTAGCTGTTGTTGGTGATGTCCACGCCGTGCTCGGCGGCCCAGATGAAGCCGCACACCACGGCCTCGGTGTAGAACCAGCCCTCCGGCGTCGACACCTTGATGCCGGACACCTTCACACCCGGGGCGACACCGACCATGCCGATGCCGTTCTTCGCGGCGGCGATCTCACCGGCGACGTGCGTGCCGTGCGCGCTCTCGCCCTTGTTCGGCCGCCAGGCGCCGTCCGCCGTGTTCGGCTTGCCCGACACGCAGTTCACCGACGCGGCACGGTCGAAGTTGGCGGCGAGGTCCGGGTGGGTGTCGTCCACACCGGTGTCGATCACGCCGACCGTGACCTTGGAGCTGCCCAGGGTGACCTCGTGGGCCTTGTCCGCCTTGATCATCGGCAGGTCCCACTGGAGCCCCTGGAGCGGCTCCTGGTCGGCCGCGGAGGCCTCGGTCGCCGCCGCCAGCTCCGCACCGGTGAGCACCTGCGGCGACCACATCTCGGTGGTCGACTGCGGGGACAGCGGAGCGGTCCGGGTGGAGCCCGCCGACTCGACACCCTTGTCCTTGCGTATCTCCTTGGCGAAGTCGGCGTTCGACGAGTGGACGACGATGACGCCGATCTGGTCGTAGGCGACGACGACCGAGCCGCCGGCCTTGCCGATCGCCTTCTGCACGGCCGCGGAGCTGTGGCCGGGACGGACGTTGACGACGTAGCTCAGCGCGTCCCCGTCGGCGGCGGCGGAGATGCTCTGCGCGGCGGCCACCTGCTGACCGGCCTCGGTGGCGGACGCCACGTTCGGCAGGAACGCGAGAGCGGAGGCGACGGCCATGCCGAGCGGGATGGTGACGGTACGCCGGTTGAGGCGAACGCTCATGTGAACTCCAGTGTTTCGAACCATTGCGGTGCGGCATGCGACAGGCATGCGAAACGTGGGGGGCGTATGTGGAAGTGACGGGTCGTGCCGGTCACTTGACCGCGCGGAGCGCGTTGACGACGCCGGAGCCGTAGAACCCGTTGCGGTTCTTGTTGCCCTTGCAGAACGAGTCGACGACGCCGTTGCCGTCGGGGTCGTAGGGCTCGACCGGGCATCCCGGGTTGTCCGCCTGGGCCTTGAGAAGGGCCAGCAACTGGGCGGGCTTGGCGTTCGGATGGGTCGACTTCAGCAGCGCGGCGACACCGGCGACGTGCGGGGCGGCCATCGACGTGCCCTGGAGGAAGCCGTACTGGCCCTCCGGCATGGTCGACAGGATGCGGCCGTTCTGCGACGGGGTGTCCGGGATCTGGTACTTGTCTCCGCCCGGTGCCGCGACGTCGATGACGCCGTCGCCGTAGTTGGAGTAGTACGACTTGAGGGTCTGCACGCCGGTGGCGCTGACCGTCACCACACCCGGCAGCTGTGCCGGCACGTCCAGGCACTTCTTCGGGTCGATCGTGCGGTCGACCGCGGTCGTGTCGTTCGGGCTGGACGTGTCGAGGATCGACTTGGCGGCCAGATCGTGGTTGGAGTTGCCCGCGGAGGCCACGCTCAGGGTGCCCTTGCGCTGCGCGTACAGCTGGGCCCGGCCGACCGCGTCGAGGACGGCCTTCTGGTCGGCGTCGTCCTTGCAGTTGTACAGCCACGGGTCCACGTAGTAGCTGTTGTTGGTGACCTGCACACCGTGGTCGGCGGCGAACACGAAGGCGCAGACCACGCTCTCCGGGTAGAACAGCTCGGTGTCCGGCTCGGCCACCCGGATGCCGGAGACCTTCACGCCCGGCGCGACGCCCGCGACGCCCGTCCCGTTGCGGGCGGCGGCTATCTCACCCGCGACGTGCGTGCCGTGGTAGTGGTCGGGGCTGGCGGGCCGCCAGGCGCCCGGCGAGGTGTCCGGCTTGCCGCCGACACAACTGGCCGACTGCTTGGCGGAGAAGTTCGGCGCGAGGTTCGGGTGGGTGTCGTCGACGCCGGTGTCGATCACGGCGACGGTGACCTTCGGGCTGCCCGGGTTGATCGCGGCGGCCTTGTCGGCGCCGATGGCCCGCAGGTCCCACTGCTCGGCCTCGAGGGGCTCCTGGGCGACCGAACCCTTCGGGGCCTTCGAGGCCTTGGCCGTCTTCTTCAGCTGTGCGACCTCGGCCTCGGAGAGGTACTGCACCGCGCCCTCGTCCGTCGTCCCGGACGCGCGTAGAGGCGCGGTGCGGGTGGCACCCGCGGAGTCGACCCCATGGGCCTTGCGGACGGTCCTGCCGAAGTCCGGGTTCGCGGAGCGCGCCACGATGACGCCGATCTGGTCGTACGTCATCACGATGGTGCCGCCGGCCGCGGTGATCGACCGTTGCACCTGGGCGATCGTGTGACGGTCCGTCTTGGTATTGACGACGTAAGCCATAGTCGGCGCGTCCTTCGCCTGCGCCGCCGAGGCCGCTCGGGGCGCCGCCGACGCCGCCGAGGGGAGGAAGCCGAGTGACGCGGTCAGCGACAGCGCGACCGGTACGGCCAGGGCGAGGCGGCGTCTGGAACGCAGATGAGCCATGGGGTCTCCACATCATCCGGGTGCAGACCTGCCCGGCCACAGGTGGCAGCGCAGGCAGGTACATGACGGGTGGTGCAGGGTGAAGCTATCTCGCCGCCTCCCCCACCAGCAATGACTTAGCAATGACTTGTTCAGACCGGTTGCGAAACAACCAACGGGACTTGAACCGGTCACCGCGTGGCGCCGTGGACCTTGGGCGGGGAACCCGAGCACGATCGGGCCCCTGTCCCAACCGCATCCGACACGCGAGGAGACCGAAGTGGCCACCGAGACACCGCCACCCTCGAAGACCCAGGCCCCACTCCCGAGCACCGAGGAGTTCGTCGCGGTGCGGGACAGCGCGGAGTTCGTCGAACTGCGCCGTTCCTACCGATCCTTCGCCTTCCCGCTGACCGTCGCCTTCATCACCTGGTACCTGCTGTACGTGCTGCTCTCCAACTACGCGGGCGGCTTCATGGGCACCAAGTTGTTCGGCAACATCAACGTCGCCCTCGTCCTGGGCCTCGCCCAGTTCCTCACCACGTTCCTCATCGCCTGGTGGTACGCGCGGCATGCCGCCGCCACGCTCGACCCCAAGGCCGAGGCCATCAAGTCCCGGATGGAGGGCGCCGAATGAGCCCCGCGATCGCACCCACGCTGACCCTCGCGGCCGGTGAGGCGAGCCGGCACCGGCCGCTGATCATCACCCTGTTCGCGGTGTTCGTCCTCGCGACCCTCGTCATCACCGTGTGGGCCGGCCGGCAGACCAAGGACGCCGCGGACTTCTACGCCGGCGGACGGCAGTTCACCGGGTTCCAGAACGGCCTCGCGGTCTCCGGCGACTACATGTCCGCCGCGTCCTTCCTCGGCATCGCCGGCGCCATCGCGCTGTTCGGCTACGACGGCTTCCTGTACTCCATCGGCTTCCTCGTCGCCTGGCTGGTCGCCCTGCTCCTGGTCGCCGAACCACTGCGCAACTCCGGCCGGTACACCATGGGCGACGTACTGGCCTACCGGATGCGCCAGCGCCCGGTCCGCACCGCGGCCGGCACCTCCACCATCGTGGTGTCGATCTTCTACCTGCTGGCCCAGATGGCCGGCGCCGGCGTCCTGGTCTCCCTGCTGCTCGGCATCACCAGCGACGGAGGCAAGATCGCCATCGTCGCGCTGGTCGGCGTGCTGATGATCGTCTACGTCACCATCGGCGGCATGAAGGGCACCACCTGGGTGCAGATGGTCAAGGCCGTGCTGCTCATCGCCGGCGCCGTGCTGCTCACCTTCCTGGTCATGCTGAAGTTCAACTTCAACATCTCCGACCTGCTCGGCAAGGCCGCCGCCAACAGCGGCAAGGGCAGCGCCTTCCTGGAGCCCGGACTGAAGTACGGCGCCACGGGCACCACCAAGCTCGACTTCCTCTCGCTCGGCATCGCCCTGGTCCTCGGCACCGCCGGTCTGCCACACATCCTGATCCGCTTCTACACCGTCCCCACGGCCAAGGCCGCCCGCAAGTCCGTGATCTGGGCGATCGGCCTGATCGGCGCCTTCTACCTGATGACCCTCGCGCTCGGCTTCGGCGCCGCCGCGCTCATCAAGTCCGACGAGATCATCGCCTCCAACAAGGCGGGCAACACCGCGGCGCCACTGCTCGCCCTGCATCTCGGCGGAGTCGATTCCAACTGGGGCGCCATCCTGCTGGCCTCCATCTCCGCCGTCGCCTTCGCCACGATCCTCGCCGTCGTCGCCGGCCTGACCCTGGCCTCGTCCTCCTCCTTCGCCCACGACATCTACGCCAACGTCATCAAGAAGGGCACCGCCACCGAGAAGCAGGAGGTGAACGCGGCCCGCTGGGCGACCGTCGGCATCGGCGCGGTCTCGATCGTCCTGGGCGCCCTCGCCCGCGACCTGAACGTCGCCGGCCTGGTCGCGCTCGCCTTCGCCGTCGCCGCCTCCGCAAACCTGCCCACGATCCTCTACAGCCTGTTCTGGAAGCGGTTCACCACCTCGGGCGCCCTGTGGTCGATCTACGGCGGCCTGGTCACCGCGGTCGGCCTGGTGCTGTTCTCGCCGGTGGTCTCGGGCAAGCCGACGTCGATGTTCCCCGACGTCGACTTCCACTGGTTCCCGCTGGAGAACCCCGGCCTCATCTCGATCCCGGTCGGCTTCCTGCTCGGCGTCGTGGGCACCCTCCTGTCCAAGGAGACCCCGGACGACGCCAAGTACGCCGAACTGGAGGTGCGCTCCCTGACGGGCACCGGAGCGCACTGAACGCCCACCCGTCCGAGGCGGCCGCGTCGCGGGGATCGTAGATCCCTACGACGCGGCCGCGCCGTATCTCGTGACTTCCGGCGCTGTCGTTGTCAGTGGTGTCACGTAGGCTCGCAGATGACGACAACTTCGAGTGGTGCGCCACATGGATCCGGGACGAGGGAGGGGGCCACATGCTCATCGACACCTACGGCCGGGTGGCCACCGACCTGAGAGTCTCGCTGACCGACCGGTGCAATCTGCGCTGTACGTACTGCATGCCCGAGGAAGGGCTGCAGTGGCTGGCCAAGCCGAGCCTGCTCACCGACGACGAGATCGTCCGCCTGATCGACATCGCCGTCACCTCCCTCGGCATCAGGGAGGTCCGCTTCACCGGCGGCGAACCCCTGCTGCGCCCCGGCCTGGTCGGCATCGTCGAGCGCGTCGCGGCGCTGGACCCCCGCCCGCAGACGTCCCTCACCACCAACGGCATCGGACTGAAGCGCACGGCGACCGCTCTGAGGGCCGCCGGCCTGGACCGGGTCAACGTCTCCCTGGACACCCTGCGCCCGGACGTCTTCAAGGCGCTCACCCGCCGGGACCGGCACAAGGACGTCATCGAGGGCCTCGAAGCCGCCCGGGAGGCCGGCCTGACCCCGCTGAAGGTCAACACCGTCCTGATGCGTGACCTGAACGCGGATGAGGCCCCGGACCTTCTGGCCTGGGCGGTGGAGCACGACTACGAGCTCCGCTTCATCGAGCAGATGCCCCTGGACGCCCAGCACGGCTGGAAGCGCGAGGGCATGGTGACCGCGGCCGAGATCCTGACCTCGCTGGGCACCCGTTTCGAGCTGACCCCCGAGGACGCCGGGGAGCGCGGCTCGGCGCCGGCCGAGCGCTGGATCGTGGACGGCGGCCCGCACCGCGTCGGCGTGATCGCCTCGGTGACCCGCCCGTTCTGCGCCGCCTGCGACCGCACCCGGCTCACGGCCGACGGCCAGATCCGCACCTGCCTGTTCGCCACCGAGGAGACCGACCTGCGCGCCGCCCTGCGCTCCGGCGCCCCCGACGAGGAGATCGCCCGCATATGGCGGGTGGCGATGTGGGGCAAGAAGGCGGGAGCGGGCCTGGACGACCCGTCGTTCGTCCAGCCGGAGCGGCCGATGTCGGCGATCGGCGGCTAGGGCACGGCTAGGGCCTGTCCGGCGCTTCCCACTCGCTGAAGGGGACCACGTCCTTCAGAAAGCCCCGCACACCGAGGAACTGCGACAGGTGCTCCCTGTGCTCCTCGCACGCCAGCCACGTCTTGCGGCGCTCGGGTGTGTGGATCTTCGGGTTGTTCCAGGCCAGCACCCACACCGCGGCGGCATGGCAGCTCTTGGCGGAGCAGATCGGGGTTTCGTCAGTCACGGGTTCGTCTCACAGCCACTGCACACAAGGCGACGCCGAGCAGCCACGGGGGGAGCTGCCCGGCGTCGGTCTGTCGCTCCGACGGGGGATGCGGAGCGCGTACGAAGTATGTCACGGGTAACCCGCCGCCCGGCACCGGAACAACATGATTGATCTGAGCGTTTCTTGAGCTTCCGGGAAAGCCGCCGTGCGGCCGCGCCGACGCGCCAGGTCAAGCCCCGTCACGCGGCTCGCGCGCCGCGCCGGCCGCGCTGTCGCCCGCGGTGTCGTCCGTGGCGGACCGGGCGAAATCGTCGTCGCTCCGCGGCGGCGTGATCATCGGCTTCGACGGCATGGTGACGAACGTCGACGGCAGTTTGGGCGCGCCCTCCCGCCCCGCGTTCGCGATCACCACGGCGACGTAGGGCAGTACCGCTCCGAGCACCAGCGCCACGATCGCCACATACCGCTCGACGTTCCACAGCGCCACCGCGAGGATCACCGACGCCGTACGGATCGACATCGAGATGACGTACCGGCGCTGCCGGCCGCGCACATCCTCCTGAAGGCCCGTCCGGGCTCCCGTGATCCGGAACACCTGGGCGTTGCCCTCGCCGTGCTGTTTCCGCATCACCTGTCCACCATTCGTCCGTATCGGACAACTCCCCGGCCCGCGTTCCGGTCCTGGACCGGTCGGGACAACGACCGCACGAACTACACGTTACGCCGCGTTCCCACCGCCTACGAGACCGGGGCCGCCGTTCTGCCTGCACGAACGGCGCCGGCTCCGTCCCGCGGGCCGCCCCAGGACGTTCCGGCGGCCGCACCCGACGTGCGACGCACGGAAGCCGCCCCGACACTGGGCGTAATGCTCATGTAGAGCCGGACGAGGAGGCAGCCATGGGCTGGTTGTGGGCGATCATCGTGGGTTTCGTGCTGGGGCTGATCGCGAAGGCGATCATCCCGGGCAAGCAGCACAGCCCCATCTGGCTGACCACGATCTTCGGCATGCTCGGCGCGATCGTCGGCAACGCGGTGGCCCGCGCGGCCGGTGTCGCCTCGACCCGCGGCATCGACTGGAGCAGGCACTTCTTCCAGCTCGTGGCCGCGATCATCATCGTCTTCGTCGGCGACATGGCGTACATGGCGCTGTGGGGCAACAAGAAGCGGCAGGATGCCCAGCGGGCATAGCGCGGGCGCACGGGCCGAGGGGCGGTGGAAGGACGGCCGAAGGGGGCGGCCCACCCGGAATCCCGGGTGGGCCGCCCCCTTCGCGCCTGGCCTCATGCGCGGACTCAGCCGCTCGTGACCTCGACCGCCGCCAGGTTCTTCTTGCCCCGGCGCAGCACCAGCCAGCGGCCGTGCAGCAGGTCCTCCGTGGCCGGGACCGCGTCCTCGGCGGTGACCTTGACGTTGTTCACGTAGGCGCCGCCCTCCTTCACCGTGCGGCGCGCGGCCGACTTGCTGGGCACCAGGCCGACCTCGGCGAACAGGTCGACCACCGGGCCCAGCTCGGTGACCTGGGCGTGCGGGACCTCCGACAGCGCCGCGGTCAGGGTCCGCTCGTCCAGCCCGGTCAGCTCGCCCTGGCCGAACAGAGCCCTGGACGCGGCGATCACGGCGGCCGTCTGCTCGGCGCCGTGCACCAGCGTCGTCAGCTCCTCGGCCAGCGCGCGCTGCGCGGCCCGGGCCTGCGGACGCTCCTCGGTCTGCCGCTCCAGCTCCTCCAGTTCCTCGCGGGACTTGAAGGACAGGATGCGCATGTAGCGGGAGATGTCCCGGTCGTCCACGTTCAGCCAGAACTGGTAGAACGCGTACGGCGTCGTCATCTCCGCGTCGAGCCAGACCGCGCCGCCCTCGGTCTTGCCGAACTTGGTGCCGTCCGCCTTCGTCATCAACGGCGTCGCGAGCGCGTGCACCGCCGCGTCCGGCTCCAGCCGGTGGATCAGGTCGAGGCCCGCCGTGAGGTTGCCCCACTGGTCGCTGCCGCCCTGCTGGAGCGCGCAGCCGTACCTCCGGTAGAGCTGGAGGAAGTCCATGCCCTGGAGGATCTGGTAGCTGAACTCGGTGTAGCTGATGCCCTGGTCGGACTCCAGACGGCGGGCGACGGAGTCCTTCGTCAGCATCTTGTTGACCCGGAAGTGCTTGCCGATGTCCCGCAGGAACTCGATCGCGGACAGGCCCTGCGTCCAGTCGAGGTTGTTCACCATCACGGCGGCGTTCTCGCCCTCGAAGGACAGGAACGGCTCGATCTGGCCGCGCAGCCGGTCCACCCAGCCGGCCACCGTCTCCGGGTCGTTCAGCGTGCGCTCGGCGGTCGGACGGGGGTCGCCGATCAGGCCCGTGGCCCCGCCGACCAGCGCCAGCGGCCGGTGCCCGGCCTGCTGGAGCCGGCGCACGGTGAGCACCTGCACCAGGTGCCCCACGTGCAGTGACGGCGCCGTCGGGTCGAAGCCGCAATAGAACGTGACGGGACCGTCCGCGAGCGTCTTGCGCAAAGCGTCCTCGTCGGTGGAGAGGGCGAACAGCCCACGCCACTTCAGCTCGTCGACGATGTCCGTCACGGTTCTCGTGTCTCCTAGATGAAGCTCGGTGCGAGCTCGGTGCGAGCTCGGTGCTCTTCGGGCAGTCGGGTGACAGCCGACTACGAGGTTATACGCCCTGGCTGACAGAGCTCATGTTGAATTCCGGGACGCGCAGCGCCGGCATCGCGGCCCGGGTGAAGTAGTCGCTCCACTCCCTGGGCAGCGTCTTCTCGGTCCGCCCGGCCTCGGTCGCCCTTCCCAGCAGGTCCACCGGCGACTCGTTGAACCGGAAGTTGTTGACCCCGCCGGTCACCTCGCCGTTCTCCACGAGGTACACGCCGTCCCGGGTCAGGCCCGTGAGCAGCAGCGTCGCGGGGTCCACCTCGCGGATGTACCACAGACAGGTGAGCAGCAGCCCGCGCTCGGTGCCCGCGACCATCTCCTCCAGGGAGCGATCGCCACCCCCGTCGAGGATCAGGTTCCCGGCCGACGGGGCGAGCGGCAGGCCGGTCAGGCCCGCGCTGTGCCGGGTGGTCAGCAGATGCCGCAGCTCGCCGCCGCCGATCCACTCGGTGGCGTGCACGGGCAGTCCGTTGTCGAACACCGACCTGTCTTCCCCGGAGGAGTGCGCCACCACGAACGGCGCGCACTCCAGGCCGGGCTCGTCCGGATCGCTGCGCAGCGTCAGCGGAAGCTCGGTCAGCTTCTCGCCGACGCGGGTGCCGCCGCCCGGCTTGGAGAACACCGTGCGCCCCTCGGCGGCGTCCCGGCCCGAGGACGACCAGATCTGGTAGATCAGCAGATCGGCGACCGCCGTCGGCGGCAGCAGCGTCTCGTACCGCCCCGCGGGCAGCTCGATCCGGCGCTCCGCCCAGCCGAGCCGTACGGCCAGCTCCGCGTCCAGCGCCGCCGGGTCGACGTCCTTGAAGTCCCGCGTGGACCGCCCGGTCCACGCCGAGCGGGTGCGGTCCGGGGACTTGGCGTTCAGCTCCAGCGTCCCGGCCGGCTGGTCGTGGCGCAGCCGCAGGCCCGTCGACGTGCCCAGGTACGTCGACACCATCTCGTGGTTGGCGAAGCCGTACAGTTCGCGGCCACCGGCACGCGCGCGTGCGAACGACTCGCCGAGCGCCGGCGCGAAGTCCGCGAACACCGCGGAGGAGGTCTCGGCGGGCGCGTCGGTGAAGCCCGGGGACCGCGGTACGTCCGTGACCAGCGGCTGGGCGTCCTCGGCGGGCCCGGCCCCGCGCGCGGCGGCCTCCGCGGCCCGCACCAGCGGCTCCAGCTCGTCCTCGGTCACGGCGGCCCTCGACACCACGCCCGAGGCGGTGCCCTCCCGGCCGTCGACGGTCGCGATCACGGTGAGGGTGCGCCCGCGTGTGACACCGTTCGTGGTCAGCGCGTTGCCCGCCCAGCGCAGATTGGCGGTGGACTGCTCGTCGGCGATCACGACGCACCCGTCGGCCCGGGACAGTGCGAGGGCGCGCTCGACGACCTCGTGCGGCTTTCTGCTACGCGGGCTCATCGACCGGCCTCCTGCGTGGTGTTGAGACTGTGCTTTTCCGGGGGACAACCCCCGGACCCCCGGCCGGCTCCGAAACCGACGCTCATCGACCGGCCTCCTGCGTGGTGTTCAGAATGTTGACGCCCTTGAAGAGTGCCGACGGGCAGCCGTGCGAGACCGCCGCGATCTGGCCCGGCTGGGCCTTGCCGCAGTTGAAGGCGCCGCCCAGGACATACGTCTGCGGTCCGCCCACGGCCGCCATGGAGCCCCAGAACTGGGGCGTGATCCCCTGGTAGGCGAAGTCGCGGACCTGCCCGTCGAGGCGGCCGTCGCGGATCCGGTACGCCCGCTGACCCGTGAACTGGAAGTTGTAGCGCTGCATGTCGATCGACCAGGACCGGTCCCCGACGACGTAGATCCCGCGGTCGACGCTCCCGATGAGATCCTCGGTCGACAGCCCGGCCGGGTCGGGCTGGAGCGACACGTTCGCCATGCGCTGCACGGGCACATGGCCGGGGGAGTCGGCGAAGGCGCACCCGTTGGACCGCTCGAACCCGGTCAGCTGCGCGATCCTGCGGTCCAGCTGGTAGCCGACCAGCGTGCCGTCCCTGACCAGGTCCCAGGACTGCGCCTCGACGCCCTCGTCGTCGTAGCCGACGGTGGCCAGGCCGTGCTCGGCGGTGCGGTCGCCGGTGACGTTCATCAGCTCGGAGCCGTACTTCAGCTTGCCCAGCTGGTCGAAGGTGGCGAAGGAGGTGCCGGCGTAGGCGGCCTCGTAGCCGAGGGCCCGGTCCAGCTCGGTGGCGTGGCCGATGGACTCGTGGATGGTCAGCCACAGGTTGGAGGGGTCGACGACCAGGTCGTAGACGCCCGCCTCGACGCTCGGCGCGCGCATCTTCTCGGCGAGCAGCCCGGGAATCCGCTCCAGCTCGTCCTCCCAGTCCCAGCCGGTCCCGGTGAGGTACTCCCAGCCGCGCCCGACGGGCGGGGCGAGGGTGCGCATCGAGTCGAACTCGCCGCTGGACTCGTCCACCGACACGGCGGTCAGCTGCGGATGCAGCCGCACCCGCTGCTGCGTGGTCACGGTCCCGGCGGTGTCGGCGTAGAACTTGTTCTCGTGCACGGTCAGCAGTGAGGCGTCGACATGGTCGACGCCGTCGGCCGCGAGCAGCCGCGCGCTCCACTCGGCGAGCAGCCCCGCCTTCTCCTCGTCGGGCACGGTGAAGGGGTCGATCCCGTACGAGGACACCCAGGTCCTCTCCCCGTGCACCGGCTCGTCCGCCAGCCTCACATACTCGTCGGACCCCGCGGCCTTGATGACCTGCGCCGACAGCTTGGCCATCGCGACCGCCCGTGAGGCGACCTTGGCTGCCGCGTCCGGCGTCAGGTCCACCCCGGAGGCGAACCCCCAGGTCCCGCCGTGCACGACGCGCACCGCGTATCCCAGGTCGGTGGTGTCCGACGACCCGGCGAGCCGGGTGTCCCTGAGCCGCCAGGACGCACCGCGCACCCGCTCGAACCGGAAGTCCGCGTGCTCGGCCCCCAGTGAACGCGCGCGTGCCAGGGCGGCGTCGGCGAGGGGGCGTAGGGGCAGGGCGAGGAACGACTGATCGACTTCGTGGGGCACGGGCGGGCTTCCCTTCGAGGCGCTCTCCTGTGATGGCCGTCGCGGGCAGTGAATCACGTCCCACGCGTCGTGTTCCTCCGAGTAAGTGACACGGGGACGAGCGGACCCTTCGGCGAACGTCCCGGCACGGCGGACCGGCCACGACGTTCCGACTGTAGGAACCCGACAGGAGCCGGGGAGAGCCACTGTCGGTGCCCGATTGCCCGGTGGCGTGGCCGGACCGATAGGTTTTCGGTGAAGCCGCCTGTCATCGAGGTGTTCGGGCGGGTTGTCGGAATGCTTCAGACCGCTATCGAAAGGGTGATCCGTTGAGCCGCTCGGTTCTCGTCACCGGAGGCAACCGGGGGATCGGCCTCGCCATCGCCCGCGCGTTCGCCGACGCCGGCGACAAGGTCGCCATCACCTACCGTTCGGGGGAGCCGCCGGCCGCCCTCAAGGAAATGGGCTGCCTCGCCGTCAGGTGCGACATCACCGACTCCGAGCAGGTGGAGCAGGCCTACAAGGAGATCGAGGCCGCGCACGGCCCCGTCGAGGTCCTCGTCGCCAACGCCGGCGTCACCAAGGACCAGCTCCTGATGCGCATGTCCGAGGAGGACTTCACCTCGGTCCTCGAGACCAACCTCACCGGCACCTTCCGGGTCGTCAAGCGGGCCAACCGCGGCATGCTGCGCGCCAAGAAGGGCCGTGTCGTGCTGATCTCCTCGGTGGTCGGCCTGCTCGGCTCGGCGGGCCAGGCCAACTACGCCGCCTCCAAGGCCGGCCTGGTCGGCTTCGCGCGGTCCCTCGCCCGTGAGCTGGGTTCGCGCAACATCACCTTCAACGTCGTCGCCCCCGGTTTCGTCGACACCGACATGACTCGGGCGCTCTCCGACGAACAGCGCGAGAACATCATGGGGCAGGTGCCGCTCGGCCGGTACGCCCAGCCCGAGGAGATCGCCGCGGCGGTGCGGTTCCTCGCCTCGGACGACGCCTCGTACATCACTGGAGCCGTCATTCCCGTTGACGGCGGACTGGGAATGGGTCACTGATCACCATGAGCGGAATCCTCGAGGGCAAGCGCGTCCTGATCACCGGTGTGCTGATGGAGTCCTCCATCGCCTTCCACGCCGCCAAGCTGGCCCAGGAGCAGGGCGCGGAGATCATCCTCACCGCCTTCCCGCGGCCCACGCTGACCGAGCGCATCGCCAAGAAGCTCCCGAAGCCGACCAAGGTCATCGAGCTCGACGTCACCAACGACGAGCACCTGGGCCGCCTGGCCGACATCGTCGGCGAGGAGCTCGGCGGCCTCGACGGCGTCGTCCACTCCATCGGCTTCGCGCCGCAGGACGCGCTGGGCGGCAACTTCCTCAACACGCCGTTCGAGTCGGTCTCCACCGCCATGCACGTCTCGGCGTTCTCCCTGAAGTCGCTGACCATGGCCTGCCTGCCGCTGATGCAGAACGGCGGCTCGGTCGTCGGCCTGACCTTCGACGCCCAGTACGCCTGGCCGCAGTACGACTGGATGGGCCCGGCCAAGGCCGCCCTGGAGGCGACCAGCCGCTACATGGCGCGCGACCTGGGCAAGCAGAACATCCGCTGCAACCTCATCTCCGCGGGCCCGATCGGCTCCATGGCCGCCAAGTCCATCCCGGGCTTCGGCGAGCTGGCCTCGGTGTGGGACACCCGTGCCCCGCTGGAGTGGGACCTGAAGGACCCCGAGCCGGCCGGTCGCGGCATCGTGGCCCTGCTGAGCGACTGGTTCCCGAAGACCACCGGCGAGATCATCCACGTCGACGGCGGTCTGCACGCCATCGGCGCGTGACGCTGCCGCTGAGCCTCAGCGACGTGTGAGGGCCCGTACCCCCGAGGGGGTGCGGGCCCTCCGCCGTTGCCCGGGGTTGTCCTCCGCGGCCGGTTGGACGGTTCACCCGGTCGGGGCACTCGGCCGGGCAGGCGACGCGCCGGGTGTGCACGCTGAAAGTCCGCCCTCACCTCGCGTTCTCCTTCGCAGGACGGCCGAGGAGGTTCCGGTGTGCGTCTGCTCCGCGGCGCGGCCCCACTGATCGTGGCCGTCGCCCTCGCGCTGTCGCTGCCGTACGGGTCGACGCCTGACACACGCGCGCGTGCCGGTCCGCCCGCGGCGCAGGAGCCGTTCGGCGCCGGCTGCCGCACCACCGTCTCCGGCTCCGAGGTGACCGCGTACTGCCACAACCCGTATCCCGGGACCGACCGTGTCAGCCTGCACGTCGAGTGCGACGACTGGTGGGACATCGGCAGCGACGGCTCCCCGGTGGCCGCGGAACCCGCGCAGACCGTGCGGCTGACCGGCCGCTGCTGGAAAGAGGTGCGCTCGGCCTGGATCACTCACCAGCGGGCGAAGTGATCCGGCCCGTACGGCACAGCAGCGCGTAGCTCGCGGCCTCGGCGGCGGCCGTCTCGGCGTCGCCCTCGCGGATCGCGTCGAGCAGCCGGGTGTGGTCCATGTACGTGTCCGGCGTCAGTTCCGCGCCGACGTCCGCGCGCAGCCAGTCCCGCAGCACCTCGCCCAGATCCGCGTACGTCGCCGTCATCACGTCGTTGTGGGACGCGGCCACCACCGCCAGGTGGAACGTGGCGTCCGCGGTCACGAACGCCTCCGTGTCACCGGACTCCCAGGCCTGCTCGCGGCGCAGGAACTGCGCGTGGAGCTGCTTGAGGTCCTTCTCGGTGCGCCGCTCGGCGGCCAGCCCGGCCGCGGCCGACTCCAGCGCGGAACGCAGCTCGGCGATGTGCCGCGGATCGGCCTCGGCGAACCTGCGGTGCATCACGCCCGCCAGCTCGCTGGTCGCCACGACGTACGTGCCCGAACCCTGGCGGATGTCCAGCAGACCGTTGTGGGCCAGTGCCCGGACCGCCTCGCGGACCGTGTTGCGGGCCACACCGAGCTGCTCCACCAGCTCCGGCTCCGTCGGGATGCGGGAGCCGACCGGCCACTCGCCCGTGGTGATCTGGCTGCGCAGGGCGGCGATGACCTGTTCGGACAGCGCCGACCGGCGCGGATGGTTCAGCGGCATGGCACACCTTCGCACGCGGGACCCGGGGTCAGGACCCCGAGGCGTCGACAACCAATCATCCCATCATTCTATGATGGTTCTCATGCCACGCGAGGAAACGACCCGCACGACGACACAGACGACCGAACGCGTCCCGGCCGCGACCACCGGTTCCCGGGACATTCCGGAGCCGGAACCGCACGGACGACGAGCGCCCGGTGGCGGCGCCACGCGCGCGTGGACCACGCGCCTGGTCGTCGTCGGACTCGTGCTGACCGCACTGAACCTCCGCCCCGCCATCACCAGCCTCGGCGCGCTCCTGGAGGAGGTGCGCCACGGGCTCGGCATGAGCGGCAGCGTCGCCGGAGTGCTCACCTCCGTGCCCCCGCTCTGCTTCGCCGTCTTCGGCGTCATGGCACCCCGGCTGGCCCGCCGCTTCGGACCGGCCGCCGTGGTGTGCTCGGGCATGGTCGCCATCGCCGCCGGACTGGCGATTCGGCCCTACGTGGGCAGCACGGCCGCGTTCGTCGCCGCCAGCGCGCTGGCCCTCATGGGCATCGCCGTCAGCAACGTCCTGATGCCGGTCATCGTCAAGCGCTGGTTCCCCGACCGGGTCGGCACCATGACCGGCCTGTACTCGATGGCCCTCGCCCTCGGCACCTCGGCCGCCGCCGCGGTGACCGTGCCGCTGACCGGGGCGCTCGGCGGCAACTGGCGGTCGGGCCTCTCCGTGTGGGCCCTGCTCGCCGCGGTGGCGGTGCTGCCGTGGCTGCCGGTGGTACGGGACCGGTCCCGTACCACCGCGCAGGCGCCGGCCCACACCGGAGCCGCGTCCGGGGAAACGGCCCGCGCGCGGGAGGCGCAGGCCCCGGCGCTGCGCATCGCCCGCAGCCGTACCGCCTGGGCCCTGGCCGTCTTCTTCGGACTCCAGGCCACCGCCGCCTACATCACCATGGGCTGGATGGCGCAGATCTTCCGGGACGCGGGCGTCCCCGCCGGCAAGGCCGGACTGCTCCTCGCCGTCACCATGGCGATGGGCGTGCCGCTGGCCTTCGTCATCCCGCGCCTGGCCACCCGGCTGCCCCACCAGGGCCCGATCGTGCTGGTGCTCGGCGCCTGCGGCCTGGTCGGCTACGCCGGTCTCTATCTCGCGCCCGCCACCGGCTCCTGGGCCTGGGCCCTGCTCCTCGGCATCGCCAACTGCGCCTTCCCGCTCGCGCTCACGATGGTCGGCATGCGGGCCAGGACCGGTCCGGGCGTGGCCCAGCTGTCCGCGTTCGCGCAGAGCACCGGCTACCTGATCTCCATCCCGGGTCCGCTGCTGGTCGGCGTGCTGTACCAGAGCAGCGGCGGCTGGGGGCTGCCCATCGCGCTCATGGCCGGACTGATGGTGCCGCAGATGGTGGTCGGCTACGTGGCGGGCCGCGACCGCACGGTGGAGGACGAGGCGGCGCGCTGAGGCTGCCCCGCGGGCCGCGTTCCGGGCGAAGGGTGCGAGACTGGGGCGCATGCAGCCTGTGCTCGACCCGAACCCCAAGGACGGCCAGAGGAAGATGCTGTTCGTCCTCGGCACGTTCTTCGCCATCTTCGTGATCATCGCCATCGTCGCCACCCTCGCGGCGCCGTGACCGACCTGCCGCCGCGGCCCCGCGCCGCGGCGGCGGCCGCTTTCCCCGCGCCGTACGTGCGTCCTGTGACGTCCGCCGGCCGGTGATGCTCGTCCTCGGGGTCGATGGTGGGGTTAACCCCCCATCCCCTAGGGGGTGAGGGTCAGGGGCAAGTGGGTGGATCACCGGATGGGCCGGGGAGCGCGGATTCCGTAGCTTCGAGATGTGACCGCGAGAGGCGGTCCACGGACCTCGGAGACCAGCGGAGGCGATCATGTCGGCGCGTACGCACACCCGGCCCCACCCGGCGACCACGGACGCCGGCGTCGAGTCCCGGCTGCCGTGGTGGGCCCTGGCCCTGCCGGTGCTGGCGTTCGTCGCGCTGCTCCTCATGATCCGCAACCCGGCGGAGGCACAGGCGGCCTCCGGCGACCCCGCGATCACCCAGATGTTCCGGCACGCCCGGGAACTGCTCGCCCGTTGACGCCCAAAGGGGGCGCCCCGGACGCCGTCCCCGGCTCATGGTCCCGGGCCGCCCGCCCGCCTGAGAAGGCGCATGTCAACTCCCTGCGCCCCATGGCCTGTTTCATGCGAAGCTGGGACGCATGAGCGTCGCAGAACCCCGCAGGATTGTCCTTTTCCGGCATGCGAAAGCCGACTGGCCGCAGGTGACCGACCGCGAACGACCACTCGCCGAGCGGGGCCGCAAGGACGCCGCAGTCGCCGGCCGCAAACTGGCCGACGCCGGTGTCGCCTTCGACCTGGCCCTGTGCTCGACCGCGACCCGAACCCGCGAGACCTGGAAGCTCGCCGTCCACGAGTTGCCGCATCGGCCGAAGACGGTCTACGAGGAGCGGGTCTACGACGCCTCGCCCGGCGAGCTGATCACCGTGCTCAACGAGACGCCGGACGATGTGCGGAGCGTGATCCTCATCGGCCACAACCCAGGCATCCAGGGCCTTGCCGAGGTGCTGTCCGGTTCGGCCGAGGGCGACGCCCGCGAACGGATGAGCCGCCGTGGATTCCCGGCCGCCGCGTTCGCGGTGGTGTCCTTCGACGGCTCCTGGAAGGCCCTGGAGCCGGGTGTGGCCACGCTGCTCGACTACTGGGCGCCGTCGGAGTAGTCCGACGGCGGTGCGGGAGGCGGCCGGCGCGGACCGCTCAGCTCTCCTCGTGCGCGTCCGCCGCCTCGACCTCTTCGCGGGTGACCCCGAGCAGGTAGAGGACGGTGTCGAGGAACGGCACGTTCACCGCCGTGTGCGCCGCCTCCCGCACCACCGGCTTGGCGTTGAAGGCGACCCCGAGACCGGCCGCGTTGAGCATGTCCAGGTCGTTCGCGCCGTCACCGATCGCGACCGTCTGCGACAGCGGAACGCCCGCCTCGGCGGCGAACCGGCGCAGCAGCCGCGCCTTGCCCGCCCGGTCGACGATCTCGCCGGTGACCCGGCCGGTCAGCTTCCCGTCGACGATCTCCAGGGTGTTGGCCTGCGCGAAGTCCAGCCCGAGCCGTTCCTTCAGATCGTCCGTGACCTGGGTGAAGCCGCCCGAGACGACACCGACCTGGTAACCGAGCCGCTTGAGCGTACGGATCAGGGTGCGCGCCCCCGGCGTAAGGCGCACCTCGCTGCGCACCTTGTCCACCACGGAGGCGTCCAGCCCCTCCAGCAGGGCCACACGGGCGTGCAGCGACTGCTCGAAGTCCAGCTCGCCGCGCATCGCCGCCGCCGTCACCTCGGCGACCTTGTCCTCGCAGCCGGCGTGCCCGGCGAACAGTTCGATCACCTCGTCCTGGATGAGCGTGGAGTCCACGTCCATGACGACCAGGCGCTGGGCCCGCCGGTGCAGGCCCGCCCCCACGACCGCGACATCGACACCGAGTGCCGCGGCCTCCGTCGCGAGAGCGGTGCGCAGCGGCTCCGTCTCCACGCCGGACACCGCGAACTCCACCGCCGTCACCGGGTACTTGGCCAGCCGGAAGATACGGTCGATGTTGCCGCCGGCCCGGGTGATCCGCGCGGCGATCCGGGCGGTCGCCTCCGCGGTGAGCGGGTGGCCGAGAACGGTGACCAGGGAGCGTCCCAGGCCGCGCGGCCGGTTGTCGCCGCGGCCGGAGATGATCTCCGCCTGCATCTTCATCGACTCGGCCCAGCTGTGCACGGTGGCCCGCAGGTCGCCCTCCAGCGAGGCGGGCGGCTGGGTGACGAGCGCGCAGAGCACGATCCGGCCACGGGTGACGACCTGCTCGATGTCGACCACGTCGACGGAGTAGGCGGCGAGGGTGTCGAAGAGGCCGGCCGTGATGCCCGGCCTGTCCTTCCCGAAGATCTTGACGAGAAGGGTGGGATCGGCAGAGGTCTGCGAAGCGCTCATGGTGCTTCCACCGTATCCGGCACCCAGTGCCCGCTGCCCCTCAGGTCCGCCTGACGGACAGCGAACAACAGGTGTCCACCGGACGACGGCCTGCCTGCCGTCCGGTGCTCACTTCTTCGGAGACCGCGGCGGCCTGGGCGGAGGCGGCGGAGGCGGCGGAGGGGGCCCATCGTCCTGCGCGCCCGGGGGCCGCTTCGGCGGCCGCGGAGGCGGGAGGGGCCGCACAGGCCCCACCACCGTCGGCGCCCCGTACACGTCGTCCCCCGAACCCGCCGGCCGATCCTGCCCATCGCCGGGTCCGCCGGCCTCACCCGGCTCGACGGGCTCCGCCCGGCCGGATCGCCTTCGGCCATCAGGCGGACGACCATCCGCCGGATTGGTGTCCTGGCGGCCTCGCGGTCCGCCCGAGTCCGCCGGCCGGTCCCGTCCGCCGCCGGGTGGGCCCGGTCGGCCCGGCCCTTCCGGCTCGGCGGGCTGGGCCCGGCCGGACTGGCTTCGGTCGTCCTGCGGGCCTGGCCGAGCCCGCCCCCTGCCTGGTCCGCCTTGTCCGTCCGGTTCGGTGGGCTTTGCCCAACCGGACTGGCCGCGGCCGTCGGGCGGACGGCGGCTCGCCGGATTGGTGTCCTGCCGGCCTCGCGGCCCGCCCGAGTCCGCCGGCCGAGCCCACCCCCCGCCGCGTCCCCCGGGTTCGGCCGCCCCAGCCGCCTCGGTGGACTCCGCCCCGCCGTACCGCGCCCGGCCGTCCGGCAGGCGTGCGTCCCGTGGGCGGGACTCCTCAGGACGGGCTTCCTGCGGGGCTCGCAGTTCGTCCGGTAGGCGCAGGTACGGGTTGGTGGACGGGTTCGGCGGGCGGTACGGCGCCCCTGGTGCGTAGGGGGTCCCCGACGCGTAGGGGCCGGGTCCGCTCGTACGGCCGGGCATTCCGGCCTCGTTCGTGGCGGTCCGTATCCCGTGACCGGCTTCCTCCGCGGTCCCGGCCCCAGGGGCGGCCCCTTCCGCGACGGTCTTGTCACCCCGTGCCAAGGGCGCCGCACGGCTGCCGGCGGCTCCGGTCGCGCTCGCCAGCAGGGCGCCCACGGCGCCCGCGCCGGCCCCCCACACGGCGCCGAGCAGCAGCGCCGTGCCCAGCTGCCCGCGCAGTTCCACCCCGGCGCCGAACGCGTCGAAGCCGAGGACGGACAAGGACGCGTCCACCGACACCGCCGCCGTCCACGCGAGCAACGGCAGCGCCAGCGCGGTGGCGACGCCCAGCCGCAGCGCGCACCGCCCCGCGAAGCCGAGGGCGCCGCGGCCCGGCGCCGCTCCCACCGGAGTCCGTACCGCCGTCAGCACCCCCGCCAGCAGCATCGCCAGCGCCGCCGCGACGCCCAGCAGCCACACCCGGCCGTCCAGGTCGGCCAGACGGGACAGCGTGACCGGTTGGTCGGAGTGCGCCGTCAGCAGCCTGTCCAGCGGGTCCGGCAGCAGCCCGGTCAGTTCGCCGGTCGCCCTGCCGTCCCAAGGGACGAAGAGACCGATCGTGATGCCGAGCCACACCCCGTTGGGGGTGCCGAGCAGTGCCGCGCCCGCGATGCGCCGGGGGTGGTCGTCGCCGGTCGCCGCGTACGCGGCCGCCGCGAGACCCGCCGCCACGGCGACCATCAGCACCGTGACGAGCGCCGACACGGCCGGCCGCACCACCCGGTGCACGGCCTCCCAGCCGCGCGGCAGCGGCGTGCGGCGTGAGGCGAGCAGGGCGATCAGCAGGACCCCGGCCGACCAGGCGAGCCCGCCCAGCAGGGTCGGCCCCGTGTCGACGGTGAAGCCGACCGCGGCCTTGGCGTCGATGAGCCGGCCGATGCGGTCGGGCAGGAGCCCGCCGATGTTCCCCAGGTCGCCGAGCCCCGGAATGTTCACGCCGCCGGATCCCGCGCCGCCCGGCAGCCTCCCGACCCCGAGCGCGCCCCCGTCGATCGTGACGACGTCGTGGCCCGCCCAGGCCAGCCCGCCCAGCACCGCCACGAACAGCGCCACCACCGCGCCCGCCCGGGCCAGGAGTTCGGCCGGGGCGATCACAACTCCCGCCGCGCGCAAGGACCGTAGGAAGAACCACGACAGCAGCAGCGCACCGACCAGACTCACCCCGAGTGGCGTGATCTGGAGGGCGGTGTGCGCCTCGGCGCCTTTCAGGCCGAACGCGGACACATCACCGGACGGCGTGACCGAACCACCCGCCCCAAGTGCCACCACCGCGGCGGTCATCGGCCCGAGCGAACCCGCCGCGTCGGCCCGCAGCAGATGCAGACCCAGCGCGGCCGTGCCCGCCATGCCGATCAACGCCCAGCTCACGGAGGCGATCGCGGACAGCAGCACGTCGAGCCACGGCAGACGTGCACCATGCCTCGCGGTCCCTACGTCCGTGGCAGCGCTCATGGCAGACCCCCCGATCCGCGGCGCGGCCCGACTGCCGCGCATGTCCCCCCTCGCGTGAAATACCACTCTCCGGCCGGGTTTCAACCCCGTAGGCGAAAAAGCAGCCGAAGCGGACGTACACACTCTTCACAAGGCCCGGCTTTCGGTCAGTGGGCTGAGCCTGAAATAGTTCCCCACGATGTTCGACATCCCTAGACTCCCCGCGACGGGGGCAACTCGGGGGACAACTCAGTGGGGCTTGGAGTGCCGGAACTCGTACTGGAAACCAATGGACGGACCTGGACGCTCGACCCGTCCCGGTCCTACGCCCTGGGACGCGATCCGCAGGGGGACATCGTGTTCGACGACGCCAGGGTCTCCTGGCGTCACGCCACGGTCAGCTTCAACGGCCGCAGTTGGGTCATCGATGACCACGGGAGCACCAACGGCACCTTCGCGCAGGGCCGTCGGATCCACCAGCTGGAACTCGGGCCGGGCGCGGCCGTCCACCTCGGCAACGCGACCGACGGGCCGCTGCTGAGCCTTTCCGGCGCCGCGGCCCCGGCGGCGACGCCGCAGGCCCAGCCGCAGCAGCAGCCGTACGCGGCCCAGGGTGCGAACCCCGGCTGGGCGCAGCAGGCGCCGCAACAGCAGTCCCCGCAGGCCGGTTGGCAGGAACCGCAGCAGGGGCAGCAGACGCCGTCGATCCCGCAGCAGCAGGGCCCCGGCAGCGGCGCGGGGGCGCCGCCGGTCTACGGCGACCGCAGCCCGACGACCTTCCACCAGTTCTCGCTCGGCCGCGTGATGCGCATCGGCCGTGCCCTGGAGAACGACCTGGTCGTCTCCGACCTCCAGGTCTCCCGCAACCACGCGGAGTTCCACGCCACGCCCGACGGCCGCTTCGAGATCCGCGACCTGGGCTCGCACAACGGCACGTACGTCAACGGCCACCCGGTCCCCAAGGGCGGCTCGGTGCAGCTCGGCCCGACCGACATCGTCGGCGTCGGCCACTCGACGTTCCGGATCGTCGGCGACCGGCTGGAGGAGTTCGTCGACACCGGCGAGGTGTCCTTCTCCGCCCGCCACCTGACCGTGACGGTCGACGGCGGCAAGCAGATCCTCAGGGACGTCTCCTTCGGCCTCCCGGAGAAGTCGCTGGTCGGAGTCATCGGCCCGTCCGGTTCCGGCAAGTCGACCCTGCTGAAGGCGCTCACCGGTTACCGGCCCGCCGACCAGGGCGAGGTCCTCTACGACCACCGCAACCTGTACAAGCAGTTCGCCGAGCTGCGTCAGCGCATCGGCCTGGTCCCGCAGGACGACATCCTGCACAAGGAACTGGCCGTGAAGAAGGCCCTGAGGTACGCGGCCAAGCTGCGCTTCCCGGCCGACACGACGGCCGCCGAGCGCGAGGCCCGCATAGACGAGGTGCTGCGCGAGCTGAAGCTGGACGTCCACAAGGACAAGAAGGTCACCTCCCTCTCGGGCGGCCAGCGCAAGCGCGTCTCGGTGGCCCTCGAGCTGCTCACCAAGCCGTCGCTGATCTTCCTGGACGAGCCGACGTCCGGTCTCGACCCGGGCATGGACCGCGATGTCATGCAGCTGCTGCGGGGACTCGCGGACGACGGCCGCACGGTCCTCGTCGTCACCCACTCGGTGGCCGAGCTGGCCCTGTGCGACAAGCTGCTGGTGATGGCGCCGGGCGGCGCCGTGGCCTACTTCGGTCCGCCGGAGGAGGCGCTGAACTTCTTCGGCTACGACACCTGGGCCGATGTGTTCTCCGCCTTCGAGAACTACCGCGACTACGACTGGGCGGGCCGCTGGAAGGGCTCGCAGCACTACCAGATGTACGCCGCGGACATCGACGCCGTCGAGCCGCAGTCCGTACACATGCCTCCGCCGCAGGCCATCAGGCCGCCCAAGCCGCAGGGCTGGGGCTCGCAGCTGATGACCCTGATCCGCCGGTACGTGTCGGTGATCGCCTCCGACAAGGGCTTCCTGGCGCTGTCGCTGATCCTCCCGGCGGTGCTCGGCGCGGTCAGCCTGCTCATCGACCACAACCGCGGACTGCTGGTCAACGAGCAGATCAACCGGACGACGGGGCTGCACGTCCCGAACGGCACGGCGACCACGGTGCTGCTGATCCTCGCGGTCGGCGCCTGTTTCGCGGGCGCCGCGAACTCCGTCCGCGAACTGATCAAGGAACGGGTCATCTACGAGCGGGAACGCGCCACCGGCCTGTCCCGCTCGGCGTACCTGATGTCCAAGGTGATCGTGCTCGGCGCGGTCACCGTGATCCAGGGCCTGATGGTCGGCGTGATCGGCTTCTCCAGCCGTGAGATCCCCGAGAAGGGCCTGATCCTGGGCAACGCCACACTGTTCGAGCTGTGCCTGCCGATCATGGCGCTCGGCTTCACCTCGATGATGTTCGGCCTGGTCATCTCCTCGCTGGTGAAGACCGCCGAGAAGACCATGCCGCTGCTGGTGATGTTCGCCATCGTCCAGGTCGTGTTCACCGGCTGCCTGTTCACGCTGAACGGCACCATCGGGGTCAACGAGTTCTCGTACCTGATGCCGTCGCGCTGGGCGGTGGCCGCCGCCGGCACCACGCTGGACTTCAACAACATCGCCCCGAACACCGACGATCCGACCAGCACGGACCCGCTGTGGGACCACACGGCCTCGGCCTGGGGCATCGACATGGTCGCGCTGATCGCGCTCGGTGTCGTGTGCGGCTTCCTGGTGGCGCGCTTCCTGCGCCGCCACGAGCCGGAGGTCATGCGCAAGTAACCGCGCCGCGTCACGGCACGAAGGGCGGCACCCCGCGGTGGGGTGCCGCCCTTCGGCGTGCTGTCAGAGGTCCGCGCCGGCCTCAGTACGCGCTGTTGACGTGGTCGATGGAGCCGTACCGGTGCGCCGCGTAGTTGGCGGCGGCGGTGATGTTGGCGACGGGGTCGTAGATGTTCTTGGACGTGCCGGGCACGTGGTACGCGTTGAAGGTCGGGCCGATGACCTGGAGCAGACCCTTGGACGGGATGCCGTTGCGCGCGTTGATGTCCCAGTTGTTGATGGCGTTCGGGTTGCCCGAGGACTCGCGCATGATGTTGCGGTGCAGGCCGTTGTAGGAGCCGGGGATGTTGTGCTGCTTCATGACGGCGAGCGCCTGCCGGATCCAGCCGTCCAGGTTGTTGCCGTAGCTGGTGTGGACGGCGACCGTCTGCATCTGGGGGCGCTTGGCGGACCGGCTCGCGGCCTGCTTGGCCTCGTGCGCGACCTTGGCCTTGTGCGTGGCCTTGGCCTTGTGCAGGGCGGCGGCCCGGGCCTGCTGCTTCACGGCGGCCTGCTTCTTGGCCGCGATCGCCTGGATCTTCACGCTCTCGCCCGCGAGCTGGTCGGTGACGCTGGCCTTGACGCCCTGGATCGGCTGGGAGCCGAGCTGCACCGGGGCGGCGGCGACGCTGCTCGTCGGTTCGGCCTGGCTGGGCGCGGCCGAGAAGGCCACTGCGGCCGCACCGAGGACGGCGACGCCGGCGACGGCGATCTTGCGGGGGTGGGCCAGGGCACGACTGTGACGACGGAAGTTTGCGGGCATGGCGAAATAGACCTCTTCGAGTAGCTCGGAGGTCGCTCTCCGGACTGCGGGAGGGGGTCCGTCCCACACAATCGCCGCGAGCGGAAACCCGCGGCGTTGAGCGACGAGAGCAATTCTTAGCGGCCGCAAAATGCCCTGGCAAAGGTGTGACGTACGAAGCCGGGTAGTGGAGCGGAACGGACAAAATAGGACAGACGGGAACGTCTGTCCCGTTCGCGATGGGGCCTGCTGTCTCCTATGTCCGTTCGTACGTGACCTGCGTCCTGTGGGTGCCCTCACATCGGGGGCGAGGTTTTCTCACCGTTGGTTGCCGTCGCAACGCACTGGGTGAGCGGGTTCTCCGAGTGGGACGCGGTACGCGCCGCCGCCCCCGGCCCGTCCGGTACCGGGCCGCCGGACCTAGGTCCAGCGACCGGGGCGCGGCCGTCACAGGGCCGATCCGCGCCGTCACCCCCCGCCGGTACCGTGAGGACATGAGTCAAGGCCCCAGGTCCGGCCTCGCCGCGGTGAGCGCCGCGCTGCTGGCCATGAGCAGGCATCTGGAGGTGCGCGACGTCCTGAAGACGATCGTCGCCTCGGCCCGCGAACTGCTCGACGCGCAGTACGCCGCCCTCGGCGTGCCGGACGACCACGGGGGCTTCGCCCAGTTCGTGGTCGACGGGGTCAGCGACGAGCAGTGGCGGGCCATCGGCCCGCTCCCGCGCCAGCACGGCATCCTCGCCGCGATGCTGCACGGGGCCCGCTCCGAGCGCCTCGCGGACCTGCGCGAGGACCCGCGCTTCGAGGGCTGGCCCGCCGCCCACCCGGAGATGTCCGACTTCCTGGGCCTGCCGATCCGCGACGGCGACGAGGTCATCGGCGCCCTGTTCCTCGCGAACAAGAACCGCGAGACGCCCCGGGGCGGCTGCGGCTTCACCGAGGAGGACGAGGAACTGCTCGCCATCCTCGCCCAGCACGCCGCGATCGCCCTCACCAACGCCCGCCTCTACGAACGCAGCCGCGAGCTGACCATCGCCGAGGAGCGCTCCCGTCTCGCCCACGAACTGCACGACGCGGTCAGCCAGAAACTGTTCTCCCTGCGCCTGACCGCCCAGGCCGCCACCGCCCTCGTGGACCGCGACCCGGCGCGCGCCAAGGGCGAACTGCAGCAGGTGGCCGCGCTCGCCGCCGAGGCCACCGACGAACTGCGCGCCGCCGTCGTGGAGCTGCGCCCCGCCGCCCTCGACGAGGACGGCCTGGTCGCCACCCTCCGCACCCAGATCCAGGTCCTCGACCGCGCCCACAGCGCGCGCGTCACCTTCACGACCCGCGGCATCCGCGCCCTGCCCGCCGCGCAGGAGGAGGCCATGCTCCGCGTCGCCCAGGAAGCCCTGCACAACGCGCTGCGGCACGCGTGGGCGGACCACGTCCACGTCACCCTGGACCGCCGTGGCAGCGGTGCCGTCCTGCGGATCACCGACGACGGCACCGGCTTCGACCCGAAGGCGGTGCGCCGCGCGGGACGCCATCTCGGCCTGGTCTCCATGCGGGACCGGGCGAGCGGGGTCGGCGGACGGCTGACAGTGGAATCGGAGCCCGGCAAGGGCACCGCGATCGAGATGGAGGTCCCCGGTGGCTGACGCAATCAAGGTGCTGCTCGTCGACGACCACCAGGTGGTCCGCCGGGGCCTGCGCACCTTTCTGGAGGTGCAGGACGACATCGAGGTCGTGGGCGAGGCGGCGGACGGCGCCGAGGGAGTCGCCCGCGCCGAGGAACTGAGGCCCGACGTCGTCCTCATGGACGTCAAGATGCCCGTCATGGACGGGGTCGAGGCGCTGCGCCGGCTCCGCGAACTCGACAACCCCGCACGCGTGCTGATCGTCACCAGCTTCACCGAGCAGCGCACGGTGGTCCCGGCGCTGCGCGCGGGCGCCGCCGGGTACGTCTACAAGGACGTGGACCCCGACGCTCTCGCCGGCGCCATCCGCTCGGTTCACGCCGGGCACGTCCTCCTCCAACCGGAGGTCGCGGGCGTCCTGTTGTCCCAGGAGGAGAACAACTCCGGCCAGAGCCGCGGAACGTCACTGACGGAGCGGGAGCGGGAGGTGCTCGGCCTGATAGCCGACGGCCGCTCGAACCGCGAGATCGCCCGGGCCCTGGTGCTCTCCGAGAAGACCGTCAAGACACATGTGTCGAACATCCTGATGAAGCTCGACCTGGCGGACCGCACCCAGGCCGCGCTGTGGGCCGTACGCCACGGCGTGAGCGGCTGACTCCACCCGCGGACGGCAATGCGGAGGGTTCCCCTCCGGACTGAGATTCATACCGTCGTGGGAATGTCCCCCGGATGGCGCAACCTCCGTGCGCCCCGGCCGTTCTCCAGTGCGTGCCGCGGCGACCGTCGCGGCGATCACCAGGAGGGGTCGGAAGTGAAGAACCTGAAGAAGGCGGCGGCCGTGACGATGGTGGCCGGGGGGCTCGTGGCCGCGGGCGCCTCCATGGCCTCCGCCACCGACGGTGCCTGGGCCTGCGGCGCCGCCAAGGGCTCCCCGGGCGTCGTCTCGGGCAACGTCGTCCAGGCCCCGGTCCACATCCCGGTCAACGCCGTCGGGAACAGCGTCAACGTCATCGGCGTCCTGAACCCCGCCTTCGGCAACCTCGGCCTCAACCACTGAGCCACCTCGACCGACGGCCTCCCGGCTCCCCCCGGGAGGCCGTTTCGCGTTCCCCTTCGCCGTCCGCGGGCAGTCCCGACGCCGGTCGGGCCACTCGTCAGCGCGCCCCTTTCTCCCGCTTCTCCCGCTCCTCCACCACCGAGTTGTACGCCGCCACCTGCGCCCGCCGAGCCGTCCGCTCCACCGGACGCAGCGCGGCCCCCCGCGCCGCCATCTCGGACGCGCTCACGGCGCCCCCGTGCCCCTTCTCGTACGCCAGCGACACCAGCAGCGCCACCCGCCGCGCCAGCTCCAGCACCCGCACCGCCCGCGGCGGATACCCCGGCGCCAGAACCTCCTGCCCCCGCTCGGCCCGCGCCCGGTACGCGTCGATCGCCGCCTCCGCCACCGGCCCCGATCCGGCCACGTCCAGCCGAGACAGCACCGAAGTCGCCTCCCGCAGCGCCTCCGCCAGTTCCCGTTCGGCCTCGCCCAGTGACGGCACGTCGGCCGGCGGCGCCTCCCGCACGGGCAGCACGTGCCACAGCACCTCCGCGTGGACATCGCCCTCGGGTCCCGCCTCGTGCACCTGGGGCACCAGCCCGAACGCGGCCCCGTGGCAGAGCACCGCCTCCCCGGCCTCCAGCGCCCGCGCGTTGAACTCCGGCGGCCCGCTCAGCCCCAGCGGATGCCCCGGCGCGGGCAGCGCCACCCGCAGCGCGCCCACCCCGAGCCGCCGCAGCCGCCCCAGCGCCAACGTGAGTCCGACCGGCCCCGACTCCCCGGGCAGCCCTTCCACCCGATGGACAGCGTCGTCCCCGACGATGGCGAGCACGGCGTCGTCCGGTGAGACATATCCGGACAAGAGGGAGTTTCCCCAAGCGGCGAGGCGTCCAGAGCGCGGTTCCGAGAGCATGCCTCCACCCTAAGGACCGGACCGATGGAACGGCCCGCCCGGCTCGTGGCGTAGATTCGGTGAGGGCTGCGCCCACCGGCGCGGCGGACCCAGCCACAGGCGTACGCGACAGCCGAGACCGGCGGCACACTGCAAGGGGAGACAACGCGCTCATGAGCGATGTTCTGGAGCTTCAGGACGTATCCGTGGTCCGTGAGGGCCGGGCTCTCGTGGATCAGGTCTCCTGGTCGGTCAAGGAGGGTGAGCGCTGGGTCATCCTCGGCCCCAACGGCGCCGGCAAGACCACCCTGCTGAACGTCGCCTCCACCTACCTCTTCCCCAGCAGCGGCACCGCCACCGTCCTCGGCGAGACGCTCGGCAGGCCCGGCACCGACGTCTTCGAGCTGCGCCCCCGCGTCGGCATGGCCGGCATCGCCCTGGCCGAGAAGCTCCCCAAGCGCCAGACCGTGCTCCAGACCGTGCTGACCGCCGCCTACGGCATGACCGCCGGCTGGCAGGAGGAGTACGAGGACGTCGACGAGCAGCGCGCCCGCGCCTTCCTCGACCGCCTCGGCATGAGCGACTACCTGGACCGCAGGTTCGGAACCCTCTCCGAGGGCGAGCGCAAGCGCACCCTGATCGCCCGCGCCCTGATGACCGACCCCGAACTGCTCCTGCTCGACGAGCCCGCCGCCGGTCTCGACCTCGGCGGCCGCGAGGACCTGGTCCGCCGCCTCGGCCGGCTCGCCCGGGACCCGATCGCCCCTTCGATGATCATGGTCACCCACCATGTCGAGGAGATCGCCCCCGGCTTCACCCACGTCCTGATGATCCGCCAGGGCAAGGTCCTCGCCGCCGGCCCGCTGGAGCTCGAACTCACCTCCCGCAACCTCTCCCTGTGCTTCGGTCTCCCGCTCGTCGTCGAACAGGTCGGTGACCGCTGGACCGCCCAGGGACTGCCGCTGTCCTGAACCCACTCCGCACCCTGTCCGCCGTCACCGCCCGCGGCCTAACATGACCATGTGAACAACATCGACGCATGGGTGTGGTGGCTGGTCGGCGCGGCGGCGCTCGGAATCCCGCTCGTGGTGACCGCGATGCCGGAGTTCGGCATGTTCGCGGTGGGGGCGGTCGCCGCCGCGGCCGTCGCGGGCTTCGGCTTCGGCGTCGTCGTCCAGGTGCTCACCTTCGTCGTCGTCTCGGTCGCCCTCATCGCCGTCGTCCGGCCCATCGCGGCCCGGCACGGCAAACAGCGCCCCGAACTCGCCACGGGAGTGGACGCGTTGAAGGGCAAGCAGGCCGTCGTCCTGGAACGCGTCGACGGCTCCGGCGGCCGTATCAAGCTCGCCGGGGAGATCTGGTCGGCACGCGCGCTCGACACGGACCACGTCTACGAAGCCGGCGAACAGGTCGACGTCGTGGACATCGAGGGCGCCACCGCCGTCGTCATGTGACCTCGCACCAAAGGCGACAACGCAAGTGGGCCGAACAGGCAGCGAGTTGGGTAACGGTCTGTCAGACTCGACCAGCAAGATCTTCGACAACCGTAAGATCTTCCGAAAGAGCCGAGGCGGAGAAGGGTACGGGCAGCAACGATGGCACCGGTCATCATCGTTCTGATCATCCTGGTGGTGTTGGTCTTCATCGCCCTGATCAAGACGATCCAGGTCATCCCACAGGCGAGCGCCGCCATCGTCGAGCGCTTCGGCCGCTACACACGAACACTGAACGCGGGCCTCAACATCGTCGTCCCGTTCATCGACACCATCCGCAACCGCATCGACCTGCGTGAACAGGTCGTGCCGTTCCCGCCGCAGCCGGTGATCACCCAGGACAACCTGGTCGTGAACATCGACACCGTCATCTACTACCAGGTGACCGACGCCCGCGCCGCCACCTACGAGGTCGCCAGCTACATCCAGGCCATCGAGCAGCTCACGGTCACCACCCTGCGCAACATCATCGGCGGCATGGACCTGGAGCGCACCCTGACCTCCCGCGAGGAGATCAACGCGGCCCTGCGCGGCGTCCTCGACGAGGCCACCGGCAAGTGGGGCATCCGCGTCAACCGCGTCGAGCTGAAGGCCATCGAACCGCCCACCTCCATCCAGGACTCGATGGAGAAGCAGATGCGCGCCGACCGCGACAAGCGCGCCGCGATCCTCACCGCCGAAGGTACGCGCCAGGCCGCCATCCTCACCGCCGAGGGCGAGAAGCAGTCCCAGATCCTGCGCGCCGAGGGTGAGGCCAAGGCCGCAGCCCTGCGCGCCGAGGGCGAGGCCCAGGCCATCCGCACCGTCTTCGAGTCCATCCACGCCGGAGACCCCGACCAGAAGCTGCTCTCCTACCAGTACCTCCAGATGCTCCCGAAGATCGCCGAGGGCGACGCCAACAAGCTCTGGATCGTGCCCAGCGAGATCGGCGACGCCCTCAAGGGCCTGTCCGGAGCCATCGGCAACTTCGGTTCCCTGGGCGGCGCTCCGAGCGGCGGCAACGCCCCCGCGGCCACCGAACGCCGCGAGAAGCCGTCCATCGACTGACCCGTCCGGTCCGCCATGCCAGTGGGGCCCGCCTTCGTCACGAAGGCGGGCCCCACTGATGTACGCCTACGCGGCCGACCGGGCCAGCCAGGCGGGAAGCGCCTCCAACTCCTCCTGCCCCAGCGCCAGAAGCATCGCGTCCGCGGGCGTCGGCTCGAACGGCTCCCGCAGCAGCGGCATCCCGGCCTGCTCCGGAGTCCGGTCCGCCTTGCGGTGGTTGTCCTCCGCGCACGAGGCCACCGTGTTCAACCAGGTGTCCTGCCCGCCCCGCGACCGCGGCACCACGTGGTCCACGGTCGTCGCGCGCCGCCCGCAGTACGCGCACCGGTGCCGGTCCCGTACGAGCACACCCCGTCTCGACCACGGAGCCTGTCTTCGGAACGGCACCCTCACATACCGGCACAGCCGTATGACCCGGGGTGCGGGGATGTCGACCTCGGCACCACGCAGCCGCAGCTCCGGATGAGCCTGCTCGACCACGGCCTTCGACTGGAGCACCAACACGACCGCTCGCTTCAGCGTCACCGTCGACAGCGGCTCGAAGCTCGCGTTCAGCACCAGCGTGTCCCGCATCCCAGCCCACCTCCCAAGAGCGCCGGCCCACCCCCTGGCGGGCTGGATCAACTCTGGCCGGGCTCGCCGGGATGGACAACGCAATAAAAATGCCCGCCCCCGGCCACGTCCAAGACCAGAAGCGGGCAAACGTTCAGTGAACGGCGGCCTGCGCGCCGCGCGGCTCAGCCCTCGGCGGGATTCTCGTACTCACCGATCAGCTGCGCGCGCGCCAGCGTGTGGAAGCGCAGGTTGAAGCCCACCACCGCGGGCGAGGCGTCCGAGTCCGGACCGAGCTTGTCCTGGTCCACGGCGTACACCGTGAACACATACCGGTGCGGTCCGTCCCCGGGCGGCGGCGCGGCACCGCCGAAGTCCTTCGTGCCGTAGTCGTTGCGCGCGTGCACGGCGCCCCCGGGAAGCCCCTTGAACGCGCCGCCGCCCGCACCCGCAGGCAGCTCCGTCACCGAGGCCGGGATGTCGAACACCACCCAGTGCCAGAACCCGCTGCCCGTCGGGGCGTCCGGGTCGTAGCAGGTCACGGCGAAGCTCTTGGTCTCCGGCGGAAAACCCGCCCAGCGCAGCTGCGGGGAGGTGTTCCCGCCCGCGTGGACCTGAGCGTCCCCGAGCGTCGCGCCCTCCCGGACGTCGTCGCTCGTGACCGTGAAGGACGGCACGGGCGGATGGAAGTCGTGGGGGAGCGGCCGCCGCTTGAGCTCGGTCACCTCGGTACCTCCTGATCGGTTCCTGGATGATTCCCGATCAATGATCCCATCCGGCTGGACTACGCTCGTGAGCCGTGATCGCGTCCTCGGCCCGTACGCCGCTGCCCAGAGAGTTCTTCGACCGCCCCGTCGTGGAGGTCGCCCCCGACCTGCTGGGCCGCGTCCTGGTGCGAACGACCCCCGACGGCCCGATCGCCCTGCGCCTGACGGAGGTCGAGGCCTACGACGGTCCGAACGACCCCGGCTCCCACGCCTATCGCGGCCGCACGGCCCGCAACGGCGTGATGTTCGGTCCCCCCGGCCACGTATACGTCTACTTCACCTACGGCATGTGGCACTGCATGAACCTGGTGTGCGGACCCGAGGGCAGGGCGAGCGGAGTCCTGCTCCGCGCCGGCGAGATCGTCGAGGGCGCCGAGCTGGCCCGCGCCCGCCGCCTCTCGGCCCGCGACGACAAGGAGCTGGCCAAAGGTCCGGCCCGTCTGGCCATGGCCCTGGCCGTGGACCGGACCCTCGACGGCACCGACGCCTGCGCCGCCGGCGACACCCCTATACGGATGCTCACCGGTACACCCGTCCGTGCCGATCAGGTACGCAACGGTCCGCGCACCGGAGTGGCCGGCGAGGGCGGCAACGGCGACGTCCACCCCTGGCGCTTCTGGGTCGCTGACGACCGGACGGTGAGCCCGTACCGGGCCCATGTGCCGAGGCGCCGCCGAAGTGGACTGGGAAGTTGACTCGCCAGCGGAAGGTGCGTAACGTGGCCCAAGCCGCTGAACCGGGTACGGCGATCGCCTGCAGCCGGAGCGGCCAACCCACTACCTAACGATCACCCCTTCAGCGGGGTCGTCTTCGGTGCGCCCGCGTACCCGAATTCGAACTCGCAAGGACTCGATTATGAGTCGCCGGGGAAATCAGCTAGCGTAGTGAATGTCGAAAGGCCGACGGGCGAAAGCCCAAAAGCCCAGGACAAACCCCGCTGACTGGGGATCAGGTCGAGAAAGGATCTGATAGAGTCGGAACCGCCGGAAAGGGAAACGCGAGAGCGAAGAACTGGAAAGCGCCGAGGAAATCGGATCGGAAAAAGATCTGATAGAGTCGGAAACACCGAAGGGAAGCCCGGAGGAAAGCCCGAGAGGGTGAGTACAAAGGAAGCGTCCGTTCCTTGAGAACTCAACAGCGTGCCAAAAATCAACGCCA
>NZ_JBSFJL010000019.1:0-157117 GCF_053598035.1 Streptomyces sp. NPDC001204
CTTGTCGAAGCACTCCAGGCGCTGCATACATCCCAGACGTCTTGATCGGCCCCTGCCTGGGCGGACCCAGCGGCCAACCCACGTGCCTATTAGGCGTACTTCTCCACCGAACACCTGGCCTGGCTGCGCGAGCGCGGGCTCGTCGCGCGCATCGCGCGGCCCGGCATCGAGTCCGGCGAACGCCTCGGTCGGCACCGCTGGAAGATCGAACGGTCGATCGCCCGGCTCTTCGGCTACCGCCGCCTCACCGTCCGATACAACGAAAGGGCTCGCACTTCCTCGCCTTCCTCGGCCTGGCCGCCCCCCCTGACCTGCTACCAGAAGCTCGCGAAACTTGCCACGTGAGACACCCTCTAAGACTCAGTTTGTCGGCCTCGTGAGGATCGCGGCATTTGCGCTTCGCCCGCCGGTCGCGGACGTGTTCAACGCAGATGGTCGGCGGCCGACGCCGCCAGCGCGAGCAGTTCGGCCGTGTCGTCCAGGATGGCCGGGTCGTCGGAGAGCCTGCTGGTGGCGACCCGGATGTGGGGCCGGGCGTAGGAGACGCAGAACCGGCTGCCCGGCGAGACGGTGACACCCCGGACGGCCAGTGTGACCAGCGCGGAGGTCTCGTCGGCCACGGGCACCCAGAGCATCAGCCCGTCCTCGTTGCGGGTGGGCACGCCATGACCGGCGAGGCGTTCGGCGAGGGCGGTGCGGCGCTCCCGGTACCGTCGGGCGGCCTCCTCGACCCGTCGGCCGGTGGCCGGGTCGGTGAGCAGATGGGCGAGCGCGTCCTGGAGGATGCGGCTGGTCCAACCGGAGCCGAACGTCCGCAGCACACGGGCCCGTTCGACCAGTTCCGCCGGGCCTCCGACCACGCCGAGCCGCAGATCGGGCCCGTACGCCTTGGAGTACGAACGGACCAGCGCCGTGCGCCGCGGTAGATGCGCCCCGATGCTGGCGGCCGGTTCCGCGGTGAGTGGGCCGATGCCGTCGTCCTCGACGACGGTGACGTTCGGCGCGGCCTCAAGCAGTACGGCGAGGTCCTTCGCCCGCCGCTCGCGCAGCGTCCAGCCGCACGGCACCTGGGCCCGCGACTGGTGCAGGAACAGTGCGGGCCGTTGGTCCAGGGCGCGGGCCAGGGCCTCGGGACGGGGGCCCTCGGCGTCGCAGTCGATGGGCAGGACCTGCGCGTCCAGGGCTTCGAGGATGTCCAGCAGCCGGGCCGGCGTCGGGTCCTCCACCATCACCCGGTCACCGGGCACGATCAGTGCCTGGCACAGCAGTTGTACGCCCTCGTAGCCGCCGCCGACGGCCGTCCACGCCTCGGGGGTGAACGGCCAGGTGGCGCGCACGGCGTCGAGCAGGCCGTCCGTGATGGCGGTGCGGGAGTAGTCGTTGAGCCGGGGGGTGCGCGCTCCGGCGAGCAGGGCGTCGGTCAGCCCGGGCAGCAGGGCAGGGTCCGGTGCGGCCACCGCGAGATCGAGGGTGAGGTGGCCGCCGAAGTCACCGACGCGCTCGAAGCGGACCGGGTGGGGGACCGACGGGGGTCCGCTGACCACCGTGCCGCGGCGGCCGAGCGTGGCGATCATCCGGTGCCGGCGCAGCACCGCCCAGGCCTCGGCCACGGTGCTGGGACTGACGGCGAGTTCACCGGCCAGCGCCCGCCTCGCCGTGAAGTCCGGCCGCGCGGACGCCTTCTTCTCCTCCCAGGCGCCGCTGACCTACTTCGTGCAGCAGTCCAAGGGCGAACTGGAACTCGCGGGCACCGGACAGTCCAACGGGTTCGACGACCTCTACCAGGGCGCCGTCGTCCCCAAGGACGGTCCACTGCGCGACGTCCTGCTCAAGGCGTTCCAGAAACTCATCGCGGCGGCCGTGGGCTGCCTTCCGGACGGCACGGCGTTCGCCGTCCTCCCCGGAGACTTCCCCTTCTTGTCCGGCGAGGTCTGGCGCCTGGTCGCCGGGTGCGAGCCGTCCGTACCGCTGCGCGGCGGTATCGGGGCGACGGCCGCGGGGCCGCAGGAGCTGGCTGGAGCCCTGGCCGAGGCCCGTTACGCCCTGGCCTCCGCACGGAGTACGGCCCCCGACGCTCCCTGCTCACCGATGTCACCACGCTCTCCAGCGTCGATCAGTTGCTGACCGGCATACCGACCGAGGTCCGCACCGCCTACAGACGCACCGTCCTCGGCCCCCTCCTCGAGACCGGCAGCGTCTCCTCCGCCGTGCTGCTGCACACCCTGCAAACCTTTCTCGCCTGTGACGGCTCCTGGGCCCGTACCGCCGAGGCCCTACACCTGCATGTCAATACCGTCCACTACCGAATCCAGCGCATCGAGCACTTCAGCGGCCGCGACCTGTCCCGCCTCACCGACCGCCTCGACCTGTGGACGGCCCTGCTGTGCCGATCGTGACAAGAGAGCGAGCCCTCGTCACTGATCCGCCGCCTGCGGGCCGATCTCCTCGCCCACGTCGGCGGTCACCTTGCCGATGATGCCGCCGTGATCGCCCTTCAAGGCGCCGAGGATGCGGTGAGCGGCAGGGCTGCGATCAGGGGTTGGTCTTGATCTTCTTCATGGTCAGGTGGGATTCGAGGCGGAGAACGGCGGGCAGGCCGCTGAGCTTCTCGGTGAGGAAGGCTTCGTAGGCGGCGTGGTCGGCGACCGCGACGCGGAGGAAGTAGTCGGGGCGCCCGTACATGCGGCGGAACTCGGTGACCTCCTCGTAGGAGGCCACGGTGTTCTCGAACTCCTGGAAGCTCTTGCGGTCCTGGGCGTAGATCTCGACGTCGATGAGGACCTCCAAGCCGCGGCCCAGGGCCTGGGGGTCGATGACGGCTCGGTACCCGGTGATGATGCCGGCTTCTTCCAGTCGCTTGACCCGGCGCAAGCAGGGTGGCGGGGTCAGGCCGACCCGCTTGGCCAGCTCGACGTTGGTCAGCCGTCCGTCCTGACGCAGATGAAACATAATTTCGCGATCCACTGCGTCGAGGGTGATTTCATTGCTCATACCTTGATCATAGAGTGGGAAGTGGCAACCATATGAGGCGGGATTCTTTCTAGAATTTCCCTCATGGACATAACCCCTGTCGTCACCGGGGGCCAGCCTCGGCCCGCGCCCACCCTGCCGCCCCCGATACGGTCCGAGGTCCGTGCGGCTTTGAAGGACTCCGCCGGCGTGGGTCTGGGATTTCTTCCGCTCGGTCTCGCCTTCGGGGCGTTGGTGACGCAGTCGGGCCTGGACTGGTGGTGGGCGGGGCTGTCCGCGGCGCTCATCTTCGGCGGATCGTTCGAGTTTCTGCTCATCGGCATGGTCGCCGGCTCCGCTCCGCTCGCGGCGATCGCGGTCTCCGCGTTGCTGGTGAACGTCCGGCACGTCTTCTACACGCTGTCCTTCCCCCTGCACCGCGTGACCGGCCGTCTCGGCAAGGCATACAGCACCTACGCGATGTGCGACGAGGCGTACGCGCTGACCACCGGCGAGCAGGCCCGCACCTGGTCCAGCCGCCGCATCCTGTGGCTGCAGTTCTTCCTGCACCTGTACTGGGCGGGCAGCTCCACCGCTGGAGCGCTGCTCGGCTCCCTCATCCCCGACAGCGTCACCGGCCTGGACTTCGCCCTGACCGCCCTGTTCACCGTCCTCGCCCTCGACGCCGTCCGAGACCTGCGGGGCGACGTGCCCACCCCCGTCCTGGCCGTGCTCAGCGCCCTGGCCGCCCGACTCCTCTTCCCCGGCCAGATGCTCCTGGCCGCCTTCACCCTGTTCACCGCCGTCCTCCTGGCCCGCCACCTCACCACGTCCCGGAAGCCCCGCCATGCCTGACACCGGTTACGTCATCGCCGCCGTCCTCGTCGCCGCCGCCGTGACCTGGGGCCTGCGCGCGCTGCCCTTCGCCGCCCTCACCCCCCTGCGTGAAAGCGGCACTGTCCACTACCTCAGCACCCGCATGCCCGCCGGGGTCATGCTGATCCTGGTCGTCTACTGCCTCCACGACCTGCCGGCGACCGAGGCCCGCGCCGCGGCGCCGCTCATGGCTCTGGCCGTCACCATCGGCCTCCAACTGTGGCGCCGCAATGCGCTGCTGAGCATCCTCGGCGGCACAACTGCCCACGTGATCCTGGCCAGCACGGTCTTCGCCCGCTGAAGCCGCACTCCGACCACCCGGCCCTGCCCACCGGCTCAACCTCCACCGACGGCACCCCGACCGCGCCGACGGCCACGCCCTCGGCCGCGGCGGTCACGACTGCAGTGCGTAGCAGTGGAATGAAGGGTCGAGCTGTGTCAGGCGGACCCGTGACCACGATGTGGTGAGCAGTTCGATCTCCTCGGTGTTGAGGTCCCATGCCTTGGGATGTCCTTGTGAGGGGTCATGGACGGAGGCGACCACCCAGAGTGTGCCGCCGGGCGCGAGCAGGCTGCGTACGCGGTTGAGGAAGGCGCTCTTGTCGGGAATCCATCGGTAGACGAGGCGGCAGGAGATGACGCTGAACGACGGGTGGGGCAGACCTGCGGGGTCGTCGTTGCCGAAGTCGTGGACGTGGAAGCCGAGATCCGGGTGGTTGCTTTGGGCAGTGGCCACCGCGGTGGGGGAACAGTCGATGCCTGCAGTGCGGTAGCCGAGCTGGGTGAGCTGGGCGGTGAGCGCGCCTTCGCCGCAGCCGATGTCGAGTGCGGGCCGGCCGCGGCCGGGGCCGAGGTGGCGGCGCAGCGCTTCGAGTTCGGCCTCGTTGATGGTCCGGTATCGCCGTCCGCTCTGCCACAGCGGTTCCCAGTACGCCGCGCCCGTCATCCGGGTGTCTGCCGGGCGGTTCATGCGGGCCAGCCCATCTGCGTGTACGGCTTGCCCTGGGCGATGGCGGCCAGGGCAGTGCGGGTGTAGTCGACGAGCTGCTCGGGCAGTGCGTTCAGTGGCCACCACCGCCACTCGGTGCACCGGTCGGGTTCGAGGACGCGGGGTTCTCCGTGCCAGTGGGAGGGGGCGAAGAAGAGCTGGACGCGGGGGATCGGACTGTCGGGGTCCAACAGGTCCAGGGTGTGTACGAGCGTGAGGTCACTTTCGGCGATGGTCAGGCCGGTCTCCTCGGCTGCCTCACGAGCCATGCAGGCCGCGGCGGATTCGCCATGCTCGCGGTGTCCGGCCGGCAGGTGCCAGGTGGAGGGGGCGAAGGCGCTGTCGGGGTGGCGTCTGCCGAGCAGGACCGCGCCGTCTTGGAGGAGGACGAGGTGGGCGCCGACGATGCTGCGGCTTCGGCCGCTCGCCTCGCGCACCTGGATGGTCGGTGGCGTGCCGACGTCCGCCAGGCGTGGGCGCGGGGCGCGTTGGTGCTCGCGCAGGACGGCCGCGGTACCGGGGTCCATGGTCATCTCCGCTGTCTCCTCGAAGCGGGTCCACCGCAGCTGGACGCCCTCGTTCAGCTCGATCTCGTGCGCGGGCCGGTTGAGCGTGCCCTGGTAGACCAGGACACGGTGCTTGAGGGCGCCGTTGGCATCGAGGCTGTCCAGGGTGACGAAGGGCGTGAGGTCGGGGACGGTCAGGCCGGTCTCCTCACTCAGTTCGCGTGCGATGGCCTGGCCACAGGTCCCGCCGTGTTCGGGGTTGCCGCCCAGCAGCGACCATTGGCCGGGGTTCCGGATGGGCTTGTGCGCGGAGCGCAGGTGTAGCAGGTAGCGGCCCTGGTCGTTGGTGAGCAGGGCGGCGGTACCGGGAATGACGGGCCACTCGATCGCGATCAGGGTGTGCTTTTTCCGGACGAGGTGCGCGCTGCCGCTGCTGGTCGGCTCGGGGGTGCGGGGGCGGACCGTGATGCGTGGGCAGATGGCGGCGCGGTGGTTGCGCTGCCAGTGCTGGACGCGCTCTGCCATCCCGGTCGCGGCCTGCCGACCTGCGGGCCCGTAACCGTGGACAACGAATTCGTGAACGCCCTTGCCGCACTCGCCGTCCCCGATCCGCTCTGTGACGAGCCGGGCGAGGGAGGAACCGCGCACGATCGCCGCGCCGGGCCAGTGCGGGGGCGGCGGACTGAGGACGCCACTGTCGTGATCCGGATCGACGGACAGACGGCAGAAGCCGGGGAGCGCTCCGGCCAGGTACAGAGTGAGGGAATCGAAGGGCTCCTCGCCGCCGACGGTGACGTGCGTGCGGACCTCGGACGCCGGCGTGTCGAAGGCTGGGGCGAGTTGCTCGACGGGCAGCGGGGTTCCGTCTTCGAAGGCGAGGTGGATGCCGCGTCCTGGGATGGTGCGGCGATGGCTGTTCCAGGCGCCGGCGCCCTGCATGGGGACGAAGCCGCATACGGTGATCGGCTCATCGCTGACCAGGGCGTCGGCGTGCTTGGTGAAGCCGATGGACCACACGTACTGGTGGATCCGCAGCGGGGCGACGAGGCGCCCGCCGTCCGCAACGAGGCCGAGCCAGGGCAGGTCCCAGGTGTCGACCGTCACGATCACGGCGTCAAAGCCGCCGGCCGGGACCACCTCCGGCGGCAGGTGCTCGGCGTCCGCGGTGACGACGCGGACACGGTCGTATCCGGTGGCCTTGAGGAAGCGCGTGGCGCGCTCGGTGACGGCGGCATCGATGTCAACGGTGGTGACGGCACCGGTCGGGCCGGTGAGTTCGGCGGCCAGGGCGGCGTTGAAGCCGCCGGAGCCGATCTCCAGGACGCGGTGGCCGGGGCGCAGGCGGGCCGCTTCGAGCATGTCGGCCTGCAGCCATGGTGCGGAGACGGAGCTGCTGACGCGACCGTCGGGTGCGTGGCGGGGCACGGTGCGGAAGGCGTGCTCCACGGAAGGGGTGCGGATGTGGCCCGCCGCGAGGAGCCGGTCGGTCAGGCGGTCGCGCAGAACGGCGCAGGTGTCGCCCTGCGGGAGGGCGTCGGTGGGAGGCGTCGGCATGGCGGGCCTTTCGGGGACGGCGGTCATGAGGACTCCGCGGCGGTGGGTGAGGCGGGGCGTGGGATGGGAGGTGCCGGGGCGTACTGGGCTGCCTGGGCGTCGAACATCGCGGCGTAGCGGCCCCGGGCGGCCATCAGCTCCTCGTGGCTGCCCTGCTCAGCCAGACGACCCTGGTGCAGAACGTAGATGCGGTCGGCGTGGCGGACTCCGGACATGCGGTGGGTCACCAGGACGACGGCCCGGTTCGGCGCGGCGAGCCGGCGGATGCGGTCGAACGCGGCGATCTCGGCTTCCGGGTCGAGTGCGGAGGTGGGCTCGTCCACGATGAGGACGCTGTCCGCCGAGGAGGTGGAGCTGCGCCAGTGGGTGCGGGCAAGGCCGATCTTCTGCCATTCGCCACCGGACAGTTCGCTGGCGCCGCGGAACATCCGGGCCAGCAGACTCTGCAGGCCGTCGGGGAGCTTCGCGATGATCGGCCCGGCTCCCGCGTAGTCGACGGACGGCTGAAGGTCCTCGGGTCCTGCCTGATGGGAGGGCCGGCCGATGCGGATGTTCAGCGCCGCTGTCACGGGCCAGCGCTGAAAGTCCTGGGTGAGCAGGGCGACACGCTCGAAGAGCTGGGAGCGGTCCAGGCAGGCCACCTCGGCATCGCCCCACAGCACCGTCCCGCTCTGTGGCAGCAACAGGCCCGACAGCAGCTTCATCAGGGTGCTCTTGCCGGAGCCGTTCTCGCCGACCACGGCGGTGACCGAGCCCATGGGCAGCGTGAGTGACACCTCGTCCAGGGCGGGAGTCTCCCGGTCGGGGTAGCGGTAGGTGATCTGTGCGAGCGCGACCTGCCTGACCCGTGCCGGTACGGGATCGCCCCCGCTGGGGATGGTCCGTCGCGTCGCCTCGTCCAGGAAACGGGAGTGATCCCGGACGTAGAGCGATTCCTCGTGCAACTGGTTCACGTTCATCACCAGCGCACCCAGGCTCGCCGATCCGGAGCGGACGGCGATGACCGCGGTGCCGGCGACGGCCAGGCTCATGTGTCCGCTCGTGATCAGCCAGAACATGGTCCCGTACGTTGCCGCCATGGCCAGGCCGGACAGTGCGGAGGCCACCCACTCGGTGGCGGCCTTGCTGGAGGCCAGCCGCTCCTGCTCGGCTTCGGCGCTCTCGGCCATGCGCTCGTAGCGGCTGAGCAGGAACGGCCCGACGGCGTGGATGCGGACTTCCTGCGCGGCGGTGCGTTCGGTGAGCAGGTTGCCGATGAGGCGGCCGGCCCGTACGTGCTCGATCCAGCTCATCACCGACACGTACCGTTCCTGTGCCACGCGCATGGCGCCCCAGCCCCGCGGCGCCGCGATGAGGATCAGCATCGGCAGCAGGGCCGGGTGCAGGACGGTGAGCACGCCGGCGGTGGAGATCAGGGAGATGCTCCCGTTCAGCGCGGCCACACAGGCGCCGACCATACGGCGGGCGGATCCCGCGCCGTACTGGGCGACGTCGATCAGCCGCCGGAACTCCGGATCCTCGATGGCCTCCAGCTCCACCGACGCGGCGGCGGCCAGGTATTGCGTCGTGGCGACCCGCTCGACCAGAGGCTCCATCCGGCCCGCCCGCGAGGTCGACCATGCGGCCAGACCCGAGTTGACCACGGCTGCCCCTGCGGCGGCGAGCAAGCCGGGCAGCACCGCGTGCAATCGCTCCACCGGAGTGCCTGAGCCGAGCAACGCGTGCATGACGGCGTTGACCGCGAGTAATCCGACTGCCGCCGCGACCCCTTGTCCGATCTCGCTGATCGCGACGGCGAGCAATGCGCTCCGGTCCGCGTCCCACGCCATCCGTAAGGTCGCCCTGACCAGCCTCGGCATGGAGCGGAGAGCGGACACCATGGTCAAGTCGAGTCGCGCGTACTCGTGTTCGGACCAACCCATGTCGTAGCGCAACGGACCGCCGAACAGCTCCCGTTCCGCATCCGAGACCCGGGGTTCGGCCATCCGCACGCGTCCGAAAAACCCCTTCACAGGGCGCCTCCGAGCACGGGCCGGTTCAGCGCCCTGTACGAGGGCCCGTGGGTGAGCATCGCGAAGATGGCCGCGGTGTGGAGGTGGTCGTCCGGTGGGGGTTTCTCCACGGAGGTGAGTCGTCCGTCGACGCCGGGGAGGTTCGTCATGCCAGGTACCTCGTATCCGGTCGCGATGCGCTGGCAGGGAACCCGATGCCGCCGTCAGTGGGGCGAACGGCAGTGCCCGAGGGAGCGGCGATGGTTTCGAACACAGGATGAACGGACGCAGGCCGGTGCAAGGTACGCATGGGCACTCCTCAGGGCGTGATGCGGATAGGTGATCGGATAACTGAAGGATTCCTGTCGCCGTTACGGGTCTGCGGGGGCGAAATCTAGAACGAGATCTCGATTAACGGGCGCAACCTTGATAGGGCAGAGGGTCGCGCGCTGTGATGCTGCGTTCGATCACTCCTGTGGGTGTGGGTACTGCTTCTGGGGGATTGCGGAGAGGCGTCAGCGTGGCAGCGCTTCGTGGGCGGCCCCTTCTTTCGGTCCGGGCGACGACCGCGCACGTCGCGGTCGGCATGTCCGGCGCGGCTGAGCACGAACTCCAGCGCGGGGGCGCTGTGGAACGGGGACGCGTTGCCGCCGGCGCTGACGCTGATGGCAATGGCCTGCGCCAGGTACGGGCCTGCGCCAGGGGGTGCCGTGCAGTGGGAAGGTCACCGTGCTCGATGTGCAGCAACGCCGTCACGAGTGCGGCCTCGTACAGGTCCTGCGTCCGGGGCAAGGCCGCCGCCGCCATGAGCGTGCCTTCAGCGGGAGGTCGAGGCTGTGGGCCCGGCCGTCGATCCAGCCGGCGGCGTCTGGTGGTGGCGCATCGTGCAGGGTCGCGATGCGGTTCGGACTGGCGTTCAGGTGGGCGCGCAGCTGGTCCAGGTGCGTGCCCTGACGCAGGTCGGGGGGAGTTGCTGGTCGTCCTCGGCCAGGAGCACGCGCTCCGGCACACGGAACCGGCCCATCCAGGCGTGCAGTTGAGCGGCCCACTGATCCAGCGTCGCGGTGCGGCCATGGGCGGCCTGGGCGGTTGCCCCGTGCTACCGTGTACCGTTTGCGGCGTCGCTGTGTTGGTGCTCCGTTCGGTGTCCCTGGCTGGTGGCCGCGTCCCCGCCGCGCCTTCCTCGGTACGGTCCCTTCGGAGGAAGGCTCTCTGTGAGCGAATCAGTACGTGCCGATGCCCGGCAGCAGGACGATGTATCCACCGCGCCGGGCGCCACTTCGGCGGTGTCCACGGCGGTGTCCTTCGCGCAGCTGGGGCTGCCGGCCGAGGTTCTGCGGACGCTCGACGAGCACGACGTGACCGTGCCCTTCCCCGTCCAGGTGGCGACGCTGCCGAACGCGCTCGCGGGACGGGACGTCCTGGGCCGGGGCCGCACAGGATCCGGCAAGACGCTCGCCTTCGGCCTGGGGATGCTCGCCCGGACGGCCGGGCGGCGCGCGCGGTCCAAAGAGCCGTTGGCGCTCGTTCTGGTGCCCACCAGGGAGCTGGCGCAGCAGGTCGGTGAGGCGCTCACCCCGTACGCCGAGGCACTGCGGCTGCGGCTCGCGACCGTGGTGGGCGGAGTGTCCATCGGACGACAGGCCGCCGTGCTGCGGGAGGGCGCCGAGATCGTCGTCGCCACGCCCGGTCGGCTGCACGACCTCATCGAGCGCAAGGGCTGCCGACTGGGACAGGTGCGCATCACGGTCCTGGACGAGGCCGACCAGATGTGTGGCATGGGGTTTCTGCCACAGGTCACCGAGATCCTGGACCAGGTGCGTCCCGACGGGCAGCGCATGCTGTTCTCCGCCACCCTCGACCGCGACGTCGACCAGCTGGTGCAGAGCTACCTGCGCGACCCCGCCGTCCACTCCGTGGACCCCTCGTCCAGCGCGGTCTCCGCGATCGAGCACCACGTCTTCGTCGTGCACGGCCCGGACCGGTACGCGGTGACCACGGAGATCGCCGCCCGGGACGGCCGCGTCCTGCTGTTCCTGGACACCAAGCACGGCGTTGACCAGCTCACCCGGCATCTGCGGGCCAGCGGCGTGGCCGCCGCCGCCTTGCACAGCGGGAAGTCCCAGCCGCAGCGCACCCGGACCCTGGCCCAGTTCAAGAACGGGCAGGTCACCGCGCTGGTTGCGACGAACGTCGCCGCACGCGGCCTCCACGTCGACGACCTCGACCTGGTGGTCAACGTTGACCCGGCCACCGACCCCAAGGACTATCTGCACCGCGCGGGCCGCACGGCCCGGGCCGGCCGCTCCGGCACCGTCGTGACACTCGTCCTGTCGGGACAGCGCCGCGAGACGAGCCAGATCATGACGGACGCCGACGTCGCCCCCAAGGTCACCAAAGTGCGGTCCGGCGAGGCGGAGCTGAGCCGGATCACCGGCGCCAAGGCCCCCTCCGGAGTGCCTCTCGACAACGGGCCCGCCGCACCGCGCCCCAAGAACCACAACGCCCCGTTCCGCGGCCTGGGCACCACCAAGGACGCGAAGGGCGGTTCCGGCGGCAGGCCGTCCCGCAAGAGCAGCGAGGCCCGCACGCTCGCGGAGGCCCGCAAGGCGGCCCGGGTGCGGCGCGGCGGTTGAGCCCGGCTTCCCGGACTGCCGGGCGTTCGCGGCGGTCCTCGCGACCGACCCCGGACGGAGCACACCCACGCCGACCACCAGGAGGCGTGAAACGGGCGGCCTCGCTCCTGATCCGGAGCAAACTCCCAGATCAGGTCGGACCTGCCCACAACTTCTCTGGAAGCAATCTCAGAAGTGAACATCCTGGCCGGGAGTATCGGCTCTTGGGGAAGGTTTCGGCAGGAGATCGCGTTGCAGGAAGTCGTAGCATGAGACGGGGTGTGTTGCGCCCTTGATCGATGTGACCGCTGCTAGCGCGAGGAGGTGAACGGGATGAGTCCCTGCAGCAGTAGTCCCAGCTCCCATTCCGTTGCCCCCGAGGCGCCCGGCGGTCAGCGTGTCGCCGTCTGACGGCCTGCCTCGACTCGAAGTGCGAAGCGCCAGGCAGTGATCGTGTTCGCCGCCGGCGCGCCTCGGGTGCCGATCAGGCGGAGGTGCGTCATGACGATCACCATCACGCTGCCCCGTTTCCCTGTCCCCGCGGTCACCGAGCGCGGCCTGCGGCAGCTGCTGCCGGCCGCCGAACCGGCGATCCTCGCCCTGGCCGACGCCTGCGGCATCGGGATGCCGGTGAGCCTGCTGTGGCTCAGCGTCAAGCTCGCCCGGTCCGCTGTGCAGAACTGACCGACAGTGGCCCCTTGGAGGCAGACGGTGAACGGTCCGCAGGAAGAAGCCCGCCTGGCGGTCCGCCGGGCGGGCCAACGGCTGACCGAGGACGCGGCTGCCTTGATGGCCGCGTCCGGGGAGGCCGCCGAGATCGGGTTGGAGACGCGCGCGGAGGAACTCCGCCGCGCCGTCCTCGTTGCCTGGAGTGCCGGCGTGGCGCCCGAGGACATTGCCCACGACGCAGGTGTGGAGGTCGGTGTGATCCGTGACTGGGTCGGACCGGGCCTCGGCTCGTAGCCGCGTCAGACTGGCCACCGCCGGCGGTGCTGGTGGTGGCCTGCTCCTGTTCCTTCGCCATGGATCCCCGTCGCCGTGCTCGCCTCGGTCGGCGCCGCCGCCGGCCAGGGACTGCTCATCAAGGGCGGCCGCTACCTGGAAGCCCGCGAAAGCCGGACCGTGCGGTCGGGGCCACGGTGAGGTGGGGACCCTGGGGGCGACTGGGCCGCGGGTGCGGGCACAGTTGCGAGTTCAGCGGCGTCGCCGGTCCACCGGGGCCCAGTGGTCGGAGGCGTCGTGGGCGGGGCTGAAGCGCCCCTCGGGGTCGTCCGGGGCGAACACCCGCATAGTGGTCTCGGCGGTGATCTTCAGTGTCCAAGCGGGTTTGGCGTGGCTGCCGGCGTAGGTCACCTCGGCCGTGAGGCGCCAGGTGAGCAGGCGCCGGTCCTCGGTGTGCGGGGCGACGACCACCCGCCGGGTCTCGCCCACGGGTACGGTCAGCGGCAGCGCGGAGCTCGGATTGAGCGGGTGTCCCGTGTTGCCGACGGCAGTCCGGACGACGGGCGGTGTCTCGTCCAAGAGGATCTCGTGGTCCGGCATGAGCATCGGCTGGTAGTTCTCCAGGCCTCGGCGTCGGGCGTCGGCCAGGTCCTCGGCGAAGGAGATGGAGGGGCCGGGCAGGGGAGCGACCACCACCCCGTCGGGCCGGAACTCCTCGCGGGAGACGACCTCGGCGCGCAGCGCGCGCAGGACCACGGGGACCGTACCGTTGGCCATCAGATCGACATACACGTTGTGGCCGGAGCAGGGGATGTCCAGTGGCTCGGGTCCGACCTCGGAGCTGGGCAGCAGTCGCACGCTGATGTGTGTCAGTCCGAGTACGCGGGTGGCGAACCGGACACCGTCGTCGGGCGCGGTGACGCCGGACGGCCTGCGGGTGGGTGGCATCAGCTCACGCTCCATTCCGTGCCGCGGGGCGGCCTGGCCATCGTGCGGAAGGGGTGTCCCGCAAGGTCGATCAGCGTCGTCCCCTGTCGGTCCTCGCAGATCCAGTCGAGCTCCAAAGTCCAGACCACGTAGGAGTGTTCGGCGACGACGAGCAACTCGAAGACCTCGGGATCGTCCGGGCTCACCTTGTACGAGAAGGGGCGCCTGTCGTCGCCTCGGGGCTTGAGACGGGGAGGGTCGGGGTCGAGGAGGACGGTGTAGCGGCGGGGCGAGACGACTCCGGCGTGCGGCATGAGGTACCCGCGCGGGCGATGCCGTTCGAGCACCACCGGGCGCAGGGCGCTCAGTACGACCGTCCTGCCCGCGAGCGCGGTGACGGTGAGCCGCAGGATGAAACCGCTGGCGGGCACGGTGCGGTCGGGCTCGTCGCCGAGCGCGGGCACGTGGAAGAAGCTGGTGTCGGTCAGCTTGACATGACAGGCGAGCGGTGCGGGCGGTCCGGCGGGCAACGGGTCACGGGTACCGGAACCAGTACCCGTGCCGGAACCGGGACCGTCTGTGGCCGGTGCGCGGCGACGGCCGAGAACCTCGGCCAGCTTCTCCACCGCCACGCCCGTGATCACGGCGGTCAGCGCGGGGGCCAGCCAGCCCGGCGTCTTGTCCGAGGCCCACAACAGAACCACGCCGAGCCCGGCGGCGGCTGTGGTGCCGACGGCGGTGCGCAGAGCGTCGCGAGCTCTCATCGCACCCCCGTCGGTCACAGCGCGCTACGTGCTCTCAAGTCTCCTCCTTCGTAGAGGTGTTGAGCAACCGTGCCGCGCGGTGGGCGGGACGGCCGATCACGCCGGCAACTGCACCTCGCCGGCGTCGCCGCACCGCCGTCGAAGACGAGCCGGTAGTGCTGGTACGTGTGCGGGGACGGGACTGAGAGTGCGGGTTGTGGTGTTCTGCCGGTCTTGTCATCGCTCGATGGTGTGACGTTGGGGCATCGCTGCCGGTCAGGAGTTCGGGGTTCGTTTGGGTGGTGGCATGAGCATGCGCAACCCGGAACCGAGCGATCTCACGGATGAGCAGTGGGAGCTCGTCGAACCCGTGATCACGGCATGGAAGGCCTGGCATCGGTCAGTCAGCGGGCATCAGGGGAAGTATGCGATGCGGGAGATCGTGAACGCGACGCCTGTTCAGCCGGGGCATCCTCATCGAACCCGAACCCGGCTTGTTCGCCCGCCCCGACGCCTGAGGGCCCCCACCCGCGAGCAGCGATCCTTCCCCAACCTCAACCACGAAACGGACAAGAGCTCACGTTCCGCACTCTCATAGGTGAGTTGAATGCTGGCCACCACCACCTCTGAGTCGACCGGGTTCCGGATCGGCGGACGCGGGCCGGCGGTACCGGCCCGCGTCGGGTCAGCGCACGGTGACGGGCTTGGTGGTGGCCGTGCCGTTGGCCCAGCCGTTGCGGTGGGCGGTGATCTTGACCGTGACCTTCTGGCCACGGTCGGCCTTCACCAGGACGTAGGTGGACTTGGTCGCGCCGCTGACGGACTTGCCGTTGCGCTTCCACTGGTACGTGTAGGAAGTGGCGGACGGCGACCAAGTGCCGCGGGCAGCCGTCAGCTTGTAGCCGACCTTGGCGGAGCCGGAGATCGACGGCGCGGTGGTGGCCTTCAGGGCGGGGCCGACCGCGACCTTCAGCGCAGGGGAGGTGGAAGCGACGGAGCCCGCGCCGTTGCTGACCGTGACCCGGCACGACACCTTGTGGGCGTAGTCGGCAGAGGTGAGGGCGCGGGTCTTGGCGGTGGCGCCGGAGATGACCGCGCCGTCGCGCAGCCAGGACCAGGTGGCCTTGGTGTTGGTGCCGTTCCAGGCGGCGGAGCAGGTGAGGGTGGAGCCGGTTCGGGCCGTTCCGCTCACCGCAGCGTTGGTGGTGATCTGCGGCTTGGTCTGCAGGGTCTGCGACTGGGACCACACCTGGGAGGTGTAGCCGCCGCTGCCGGTGTACTCGGCCTTGCGCCACAGCACCGTGGCCCGGCCGTCCGGTCCGGCAGCCACCTCGCCGGCGAGGGCGTCGGTGTTGGGGACGGCGGCGACGGGCGTGCTGTTCAGAGCGGTGGCCTTGCTCCAGGAGCCGTCGGCGCGTACCGCCCACTCAAGGTAGTTGTCGTCGCCGTTGTCGATGCTCGGCACCTGCGGCCACACGACCTGCACGGTTCCGTCAGCGCCGATGGAGGCGTCCACCTGCCAGTTGACGTAGCCGGTGGACAGCGTCTTCGGCGCGGACCAGGTCCCGGTGCTCGCGGTGCGGGTCACGGTCTGCACAACGGGGGTACCGGCGGTGCGGCTCCAGCCCGTCCACACGTAGGTGACGTCACCGTTGGGCGCGGCCAGCGGTTCGCTCCCGGCGCTGTAGTCGATGGCGGAAACGGCGGTCTGAGCGGCACCCCAATTGCCCGAAGGAGCGGTACGGGTGGCGGATTTGAGGTCGTCGGCGCCGTTGCGCCACAGCACGGTGGTGGCGCTCTTGGCGTCCATCGCCACCTGTATGTCGCTGGACGTGGCGTCGGTGCCGGGCAGCACGGAGGCGCTGCTCCAACTGGTCTGGGCCGAGGTGCGGGTGGCAGTGGAGACCGTGTGCTCGTAGGTGAAGCGGTTGAGTTCATCCCAGACCGCGGTGGCGGCTCCGCCGGGGGCCACCGCGAGGTCGATGCTCCAGATGGATCCGGTGGTGGTGGAGCCCAGCGTCCGGGGTGCGGACCACACCCGGTCGCCGGGGGCGAGGGAAGCGGTCCTCACATCGTAGTTCCGGTACCCGTCGCCCTGGTCCCATACGGCGGTGAAGGTGCCGTCGGCCGCCGCGGCCAGGCGGGGCGTGGACATGTCCAGGCCGTCCCAGGCGGCGAGCGTGGCCGGGGCGGACCAGGCTGCCGTCGCCGGGTTCCAGCCGACGGCCAGGGCGACCAGCGAACCGTCTGCACCACTGCCGTCCAGCCAGGTCACCACGGCCCGCCCGTCGGCGCTCACGGCAAGGACGGCCGCGGAACTCTTGTCACGTCCGGTCGCCAGGGTGTGCGGCGCACTCCACGTCGCTCTGCCTGCAGGCCGGACGGCGGTCCGGAAATCCCAACCGCCGGCCCCGGCGGCCTTGTCCCGCCACAGCGCGAACGCGGTGCCGTCACCGGCCACCTGGACATCGATGAGAGTCTGCTGGCCGTCCGCTCCGGTCAGGGCGACGGCGGTGCTCCACGGCCCCGCCGACGCGGTGTACCCGGCGGCGGCAGAGGGAAGGGCGATGCCCGACGAGACCGCGGCCACGGTGGCGGCGAGCGCCACGGCGACAGTCTTCGGTCTGCGTATCTTCAGTGCCATTACGGCTCCTGTCTCAGGCGAGCGCGTCTTGCGCCCGGCATGCTCGCGCACATCGGAGCGAGGGGGGCGCAGCACCGGCGGAGGACACAAGGCGTAGATGCCCTCATGCGGATCACGACGCCACCGCTCCCGCGCCGTGGTCATGATGACAGGACGAAGTAGCGGACCATGCCGCCGGGTGCCGGCCATCCTGTACGGACCAAGATGCGCTCCGCTCAGCGCACCACCGCCATGGTGTCCGGCCCTGCGAACCCACCGCGGGAGCGCCCGGCGACCACACCATCGCCGTGTGCTGCTTCGACAACGCCAGCGCGCGATGCGCCAAGCCCCTGCTGCTGTGGTACCCGCCCCTCGACCCCGACCGGCTGACCGTGCCGGCACTGGACAGCCGCACCGGGGCGGCGCCGGATCTCGACACCCCCGTGCCCGTGGACCACTGGGTGCTGCTCTCCACCGATCAGGCTCCCACCGGCTGGGGTGAATCCGTCGACTACCCGCAGGACATGCGCCACAGCCTGCGCGCTTTCCTCCCCGCCGCCGCCGTCGTGGGTCGGTACTACGGCCGCGAACAGAGCCTGCTCAACGGGGATTTCACCATCAGACACCGTGACCTTCTCGCCGACGACCTCAACCGCATCGAGCGCCAGCAACCGTCCCGCCGCTGAAAGGCAGGGCGGCCGGACCGTCGCGCGTCAGCCGAACGCCGACATCACCCAGTCAATTTCAGCGGCGTGCCCGCTCTGCGACTGTCGCCAAGTTTTCAGCGACGTACGGCAATCAGCTCCTCGCCCTGCGCGGAGCCCCGGCATCCCTGAATCCGCCTGGCAGGCCCTGCGTCCCGTGGGTGCGCTCCGCGATCCAGCCGGCCATCGCCCGTACGCCGACGCCGATGGCGCGCTCATCCGGGGAGAAGTCGGGATAATGCGGGTAGCTCGTCGTGATGGCTGCTCCAGGAGCACGGACGCCGAGAAACGTGTATGTACCGGGGATCCGGTCCAAGTAGAGGGCGAAGTCCTCGCCGCTGAAGGGCGGGAAGGCGGCACGAAGCTCGGTGACCGTGTCACGGCCGACGGTATGGCGTAGGTGACGGGCGAGCAGGTTGGCGTCGCGCGCTGGGCAGACCATGGCCGGGAACGGCTCGGCGGGGAAGCGCGTCGCGGCCCCCGCGTACGGCAGGCTCGCTCGGCGGATGTCCTCGCGGACCTCCACGTACCGCTCCGGCGGCCAGCAGCGATAGGACACCTTCACCGTGGCCTCCTGGGCTGTGGCGCGGACGGCTACGAACTGGGCCAGCGGACCGTTGGGCGTCTTGGCGTCGGCGACGATGCGCTCCAGGTCCGCTGGGGTCTGCGGCAGCGCCACCGTTGCAAGCGCGCCGATGTCGACGGCCAGGCGCCGCGCGGCATCGAGTGCGTCCGGCCCGGAAAGGGATACCTCCGCCTTGTCCTGGCCCGGCATCCCGTAGCCCGGAGTCACAGCGAACTGGCCGACCGGGAACGGCCCGCAGTGCAGCGCGTGGATCTCCTCGATGCCCATACGTTCCAACACGCCCGCGTCGATCAGTGCGCGGGCGCCGGACAGAGTCTCCTCCGCAGGCTGGAAAAGGAAGACCGCTGTTCCGCTCAACTGCTGCCGCAGCCGTGCCAGGACCTGGGCGACGCCGATACCCACCGCGGTGTGGACGTCGTGGCCGCAGACGTGGGCCGGCGCGGGACCCGTCCCGACGATGTCTGTGGGCGGAACCGCGTCCATGTCCGCCCGATAGGCAACGGTCCGGCCCGGACACGTACCCCGCAGGACACCGACGACACCATGGCCGGCCACCCCGGTGGTGACGGTCAGCCCCGCCGCCCGCAGTTCCCGGGCCACCACAGCGGCCGTGCGCTGCTCCCGCCCCGGGGCTTCGGGGTGCCTGTGGATGTCCCGCCGCAACTCGATCAACGCGCGCTCCAGACGCGCCGTTTCGGCGACCACCGCCGCCTGTCTCACCGGCCCTCCCCACCCGCCGGCCACGGCCTTCCCCGCGCCTGCAAACACCGTTCCCACTCCGGCCGCCGCTGCGCCGGCCAGTAGCGTGCGGCGCGTGAGAGCGCGTTCCATGCGACGAATCACTGTCTCCCCCTTCGGCTCACGTGGTTTCCCGGGACACACGATCGCCGACGCTGATGCCGCTGCCCATCCGGCCAGCCACCATGGGGGAGTGGGGGTAACCACACCCCTGGGCGCAGGATTGGGTGACCGGAGGCGCAGCGGCTCCGGGTGGGGGAGTAGCCGCGCTTGGCCTCGAAGCGTTCCTGGTCCGGGTTGATGGTCATGTCCTGTCGGCTGACAAGGGCCCAGGACGGGGTGTACTTCCACGCTGCGACCAGTGGCAGCTGGCACGCTGCGTTAGGCAGCGCACCTGGTCGTAGCCTGGCTCGTCCGCCTCGCAGGGCGCTCTACGAGCGCCAGCAGTTCGAGGTCCTCGCTTTCCATCAATGGAGTCCTCGTTCTGCACCGACCAGGAGCGAGCCGACCTCGCCGACCGGCTGCGCCGGGCCGTCACCGGGGGGACGACCGGCGCGTCCGGGAGGCGCTCCGCAGGTGTCATCCGTTGCGCGGCGGCAGGCTTGCAGCGTCTCGGGCGCCACGAGGCTGATGCACCGGCTCGACTGCAGCCCGCAGGTCCCCGAGCGCCGCGATGGTGGAGCGGCCGATGTAACCAGACGCCGCCAGCTTCTCCAGACAACGCGGGGAACAGGTGGCAGCGCGATCCGCTCGGGTCACGGGCGGCCAGTGCCTGCACGTTCCGTGGCGATCAGCAGCCGGTGCGCCACGTCGATCCAGCTCTCCTCGCCCGCAATGCCGGCAGCGGCTCTCCCGCCCTGCCCTGGAAGACAGCGGAACAAGGCGCGGCCACCTTCGTCCTGCTCGCTGTCTCCCCGCACACCGAAGGCGTCACGGGCCAGTACTTCGAAGACTGCCAGGAAGCGGAACTGCTACATCCGGACAACCTTCACGGGGAGTCGCCGACTACGCGCTCGACGGCGCCGGCGCCGCTCGCCTGTGGGCGCTCTCGACGAAGGCCGCCACGCGATCGTAGAGGCCGTTGACCCCGCGCAGCCCGCCCTTGCGCCTGCCGACCGCAACGGTCGGCAGGCGCAAGGCGTGTGCGGCTGAAAATCCCCCTGCCCGTGCCACATGGGTGACGGCCGTGTTGCACCCCCATAACAGATAGTCGAGTATCAGTTAAAGGGAGTGGGTCGTGTCAGGGCAACGGGTGCCGGCGGGCCGCGTCGGAGGCGGCCCGGCTCTCTCCGGATGCGTCCCCGCCTGCGCCCCCATGCCGGTCGGGCGTCCGGGTCCGGCCGCCTCGCACAGGCACCGTCAGCTTGCCCGAACCCCTCACCCAGGAGATGTTCATGGCCGCGACCGCCCCCGCACCGCAGTTGCCGTTCGCCCGCCCGAACGCCCTGGACCTCGCACCGCTGTTTGCGCGCCTGCGCCAGCAGGGGCCACTGGCCCGGGTGACCACTCCGGCCGGTGACCCCGCCTGGCTGGTGACCACCTACGACGAGGCCCGCGCGATCCTGGGCGACCCCCGGTTCGGCAAGTCGCACCCCGCGCCAGAGACCGCGTCCAGGATCTCGTCGGCCGCGATCCAGTCCGGGCCCATCAGCACGTTCGAGGACGAGGCCCGCGAGCACGCGCGGATGCGCAGGATGCTCGTACCCGCCTTCACCGCACCCCGTATGCGGTGTCTGAGCGCAAGGATCGAGCACCTGGCCGGGCGCTGCCTCGACAGCATGGAGGAGGCCCGGCGCAGCCGTCCTGATGCGCCGGTCAACCTGCACGAACACCTCTCGTTCCCGCTGCCGGTCCAGGTGATCTGCGAACTGCTCGGCGTGCCGAGCGGCGACCGGGACCTGCTGCGCGGCTGGTCCGAGCGGATCGGCGTCCTTCACGGCGGGGCTGACGGGCAGGCGGCCATGGCGGAGTTCCAGGCGTACGTCGCAACGCTCGCCAAGGAAAAGCGCCTCTCGCCCGGCGAGGACGTCATCACCGACATCCTGAAGGTCCAGGCCGAGGACGCGACCTTTACCGAGGACGACATGACCCGCCTGGCAGCGGGCCTGCTGTTCGCCGGCCACGAGACCACCTCGACCCGCATCGACTTCGGCGTGATGTTCCTGCTCAGTGATCCCGCTCGCCGAGACCGCTTCGCCGCCGACCCCGCAGCGCAGGTGCAGGCCACCGTCGAGGAGATCCTGCGCATGGCCGCACCCGGCGGGCTCGGCCTGATGCGTTACGCCCGCGAAGACGTCACCATCGGCAAGGACGTCATCGCCCGGGGCGACGCCGTCCTCGTCGCGATCAACTCCGCCAACCGTGACGCGAAGAGGTTCGAAGCCCCGGAGACCTTCAACCCCTCACGCACCCCCAACGCACACCTGGCCTTCGGCCACGGCGGCCACTACTGCATCGGCAACGCCCTGGCCCGCACCGAGATGCGCATCGCCTTCACCGCCCTCTTCCGCCGTATGCCCCGCCTGCACCTCGCCGTCGACCCTCACACCCTCCCTGACCACACCGAACGGCTGGCCGGTGGTGTGAGCACCGTCCCCGTCCTTTGGTGACACGCTTGCCTGACGACCACGCCGTGACGGACGAGGAGAAGCAGAGCATGCACCGGGAAACCGACACCGACCGATGCGTCGCCTCTGGCCAGTGCACCCTGAGCGCGCCCGCCGTGTTCGACCAGAGCGACGACGGCAAGGTCATCGTCCTCGACGCCGAGCCGCCACTGGCAGATCACTCCCGCACGCGGCAGGCCGCCGCCCTGTGCCCAGCCGGCGCCATCCACGTGCACGGCGAGTGACCCGCCCGCCATCAGAATGCCGGCGTCCGGACAGCCCTCACGCCTCCGGGCGCCGCAGCGCCGGAGCCCCGCACGGCAAAGGACGCGCCGCGACGGGCGAGAGGCCGTCCACGACCAGCGCCACATAGCGCCGCCACCCGTCCTCACCCGGATCCATCGTCCACAGCACGCTCACCAGCATGGTCATGAGGCGGCGCAGGTCCTCCGGCACCAGGTCGTCGCGCACCACGCCTTCCCGCTGACCCCGCTCGATGAGCGGGGTCAGCGCGTCGAAGAACCGGTCACCGACCTCCGGCGTCAGCACTCCGGCGCCGCGGGCCGCGGTCAGCAGGTTGTAGGCGTCGGCGGCCGACGACAGCGCCGCCTCCCACACCTGCGTCAGACCGCGCCGCACGTCATTGTCCCGGTCCGCCCGCTCCACCGCGGGCAGCACCTGTTCGGAGAACTGCTGGTCCAACACCGCGCGCAGCAGCACACCCTTGTCGGGGAAGTGACGGAACAGCGTCGCGATCCCCACCCCTGCATGCCGGGCGACCTCGTCCAGCGAGGGGTCGGGCCCGTGTTCGGCGAATACCTCACGCGCCGACCGGACGATCTTGTCGAAATTACGTGCCGCATCGGCACGCAGCGCTCGGGGGGTACCAGCAGGCATGTCCCCACCTTAACAACTGATAGTTAACACTCAATTCGGGTTGACAGGCGTTCCGGGGCGAACCGATATGGGCAGCGGAATCGCGGAAGTCCGCGCCCGAGCGGGGCTCGCCGTGCCGGTGTGCGAGACCGGCCCGGAAAGCCTCAAAGCCGGACGCGATGCCGCGCTGGGCCGAATCTGCAGCCGCAGGGGCCCATAGAGTGGACGCAACCGAGAATCATGCCGTTGTCGATGTCCTCGGCCGTGGCCATGTTGGCGCGCCCGCCAACCGGGCGAGCAGGGCGGGCGGAACGGCATGGTGTGAGTGCCCGAAGGGGGCTGAGGCCGGAGACTGGTGGCCTGGAGCCAAGCAGGAGAGAGAGCATGGACGACCGCAGCCGCTCAGGCGCCCAGGACTCCGTCACCACCGGCACTGACCGGGGAGCCGGCAATCGGGCCGGGGTGCTGGGCACCGCACTCGCCGGCGTGCTCGCATTCGCGCTCTCCTCCGGCTCGTGGCAGTGGTTCTCCGCCTACCTCGGCGTCACACTGCTCGCGTTGATCCTCGCCTTCACCCGCCCGCCGGCCCCCACGCACGGCGCGAGGTCCGAATACGTGCGGAACCTGACGGCCTACTCGCTGGTCGTCGGCCTGTGCGTGGCCCTCGCGGCGGCCCCCGCCATGCAGCGCTGGGCCTGGTTTTTCCCGATGCCGGGCACTCGCATCAAATGCGCCCACCTGGGCGGCTACGCGGCGCTTCAGGCGCAGGCCGCCCTGAGCGGCCTGGGCAGCCACGGCAGCGACGCCCTGGCGTACGCGAGCGACCAGAGCCAGCACGCCGTCAACGACTGCCTGGCGTCCACGACGACGCTCTGGCTGCCGGTGTACGCGTTGGCGGCAGCCCTCCTGGCGGCGCTCGGCGTCTGGCTTGTGAGTAGAACCGGCGCGCGACGGACGACTGCCGGGGAGCGGTGAGAGGTTTCCTGCGTCAGCCCCCGTCATCGCGAAGGCCCTCAGTCACACGACAAGACCGCCCCCCCGGCTGGTCATCGAAGCCGGCGGCACCGGGGGCCGATACTCTCGGCGACCACACGCGGTGACGCCAATGCCGATCTCAATGAGGAATGCACGACACCTCAACATGCTTGACGCTGGGGTGCGTTTCGAAAGTGCTGGTCACAGCCACTCGTTGCTGGCTGCGACCAGCACATTTGAAACGCGCCCTAGCACCGGCCATCGCCCTCAACGCCTGCTACGGAACGCCCACCCCGATCGAGACCACAGCGGTACGACGCATCGCCGCTCTCGATTCCCTCCTCGCCATCACGGTGGTGGCAGCAACGGCCGCTGTGGCAGTCCCGGTTGCAGCAGGATGGATCAGCAGCGCCAATGGCTCCGTCACTGAATCCGCTGTACGCAACCTGGCCTCTTGCACCGGACTCGCCCTCATCGGCAGAACATTTCTCGGAAACCACGCTTCGACAGTGATCCCAACACTGCTCGCCCTGACCGTCTCAGTCTTCGGCTACGGACCGGAACAGGCAGCCCACTGGTGGGCCTGGCCCGCGGCGCACCCTTCCGACATGCTCCCTTGGGCGAGCTCCACCGCGCTTCTCATTATCGGCCTGTACCGCACGGCCCAAACAGACTTCCCCACCGCTCCTGAACAGCACGCGTCGGCCAGACGATCCGGATCAGCTGGTTCCGCCACGCGCGGAAGGTGCACCCCCTCGGGGCCGACACGGAACCTCAGGCCCGTCTGCGGGCCGCTTCCCGGAACCGCCACGTGTCGCCAGCGTCCTGCGGTGCACCGTAGGAGCCTCGCCGAGCCCCGTCAGCCTTGGCGAGATGGGGGAGGCAGGAGGTCGTGTTCGGGGGGCCCTCACCACTGTGTAGCAGAGTGTTCGCACGGGAGCGGGGAAGAAGCCTGGCGGGAGGGAGGACAGGAGACACTGTGACCGTCCTCGCGATCTTTCTCTTCATGATTGGGACGCTGCTCGTCCTCATTGGGGCACTCCTGATCCTCATCGGGACGTCTCTGATCGTCGTCGGGGCGACCTTGATCCTTATGGGGACGGCCTTGATCGCAGTAGGCGCGTTCTTGCTAATCCGGAGGCTTCTCGGACATGAGCGAACGCAATCTCACCCCTGGTGAACCTGAGGGTTGCCCTCTCGGTACAGCCGGAACTGATCATCGGCGGCCCTGACCCGGGGCCGCCTAAGACACTGTCCCGGCACATGGCATACCTCATCAAGGAATGATCCTGGCGCGGGCCGTGCGCTGTGCGAGGGCCCTTTGTGTGGTGTTTGGGCCGGGCTCGGAGGAAGGAGGTTCAGGTGCTGAGCAGCCGGTTGAAGAAGGAGCGGTAGCGCCGCAGAGCCCTGCGCAGTTCCTCCGTGTCCACCTGCGCACCTTGCCCCCACTGGTCCTCCAGACTCCCCTTGTGTTCAGCAAACGTGGTGGCCAGGGTCTGTATGACGTCTGCGACGAGGGCGTCGGCGTCGTGCACGGCCTCGCGGGGGTCATCCACGAACTTGTTCTGGATCTCTTGCCAGCGGCCGCGGAAGCCCTGGTCCTCCTCCTTTGTCAGGAGCTGCGGAGCCTCGTCGTCCGAGGTGTCCGGCGAGCCCGCGGGGCTCGTGGTGGCGGTTTCAGCGTCGGAGCGACCGGCTACGGACCGGTCCCCGCCGGCCTCGTCGGCCCGGCTCCGCGTCCCGGACGTCACGTCGGTGCCCTCACCCGGGTAGATCGGGACTCGCGGGGAGGCCTCTTCCGTTTCTCCCGGCGTCCCGGTGGTGGCGCCCGTCCCGGTGGCAGCGCCGGAGGGCTGCGCGAGATCCTCGGTGGTCAGGCCGCCGGTGGTGCGGTCCGTGGGGTTTTTGCGGTGCATGGCGTTCCTAGCAAAGTCGGGGGCGGTGTCAGGGACGGGCGGGCTGGGCCCGGCCACCGTCGGAGAGCAACTCGTCGAACACTGTGCGGTAGTGGATCATGGCACTGCGCAGTTGCTCGGTCGTCGCCTGGCTGCGCTGGCTGAGGGACTCCACCTCGTGTGCGGCACGGTAGTGCTCGAGGGTGCGCCCGTGCTCCACCGAGAGGTCCTTCATCTGCTGATCGAAGCCCTCGGTCGGGTAGCCGCGGTCGTGCATCAGGGAGGTCACCAGCCGGTCCGCGTCGTGGACCGCGTCCTGCGGCCGGTCCACGAACTCGTCCTGAACGCTGCTCCACTCTCGTGTGTATCGATCACGCGAGACCGAGGGCAGCGGTTTGATGTCCAGCGAATCGTGCCGCCTCTCGCGTTCCCTGAGTTCACGCTCGGCGGCGAGCCGGCTGTCGGATCCTTCGACGGTCCGTTCGTATTCCGGGCCGAAGCGTTCTTGGAGGTGACGACGTCGCGTTATGAGTGAGACCGCCACAGCGGCCAGGGCGAGCACCACCACGATCGGAATGATGATCGCCAGAAGGGTTCCCGTGGACATGGGGACAGGCTCCTCGTGGGAGTAGCGATGTGCACTGTTCGCGTTCCCAATTGCCTGCTGTTGACCCTCTCCATGGCGAGCGATTGTCAGGCGACCGGCGTCACGTGCGTCCGGCGCGGCTTCGTGCTGTCAACGGGGAAGCGGGGCGGCGGCCCGAGTCGGCTCCCGCTGGTCCGCGCGGTCGCCCGCAGGGAGTGGGCTGGCTCTGTGGTCCGACGGCATCGGAACCGCTCGTGGTCGGAGGCCGGATCCTGGCTCCTCCGTACGCCTTCCGATGGTCAGGGTCACTGTGGCGGGGGCTGAGTGCTCGGACAGCGTGCATGTCACGCCGGAGGTGCTGAGGAACGGAGCGGTGGCCAGGTGCCGGCCAATGGTGTCAATCACCGACCGGTGCCTTCGGTTGTGAGCTCGCCCGGTTCCTTCGGGCGAACGAGGTGACCGTGGTCGACGTCGCCGCCCTGACCGAAAGGCCCTCGGATCAACCCGGACGGGGCCCTCGTCGGTGAAGCAGGAATCCCAGCGGGCGACGGCTGGAATCTCCCGCCTTTAGGTCAAGGCCGTGAAGTTATGGGCTGATGGGTGCTGTCAGCAGGATGTCGATGCTGATGGTGGCTTCGTAGGTGCGTCGGTCGATGCGCAGGCTCTTGTAGGCGTAGCGGGACAGCGGGCGTTTGACGGCTCGGGGGCTGACGCGTAGGCGCCGGGTGGGCATGAGGTGGTTCAGGGCCGCGCGCCCGATGGTGCCGACGAGGTCGATGGTGGTGTCGGCGATTACGCCTGCGGCCTGGATGACCTGGTCACGGGCGGTGTGGAGAGCAACGCTGAAGCTGGCCCGGTCCGGGTCGGCCCCGGGGACGGGTGCTGGTGGCGTCGGCGATGGCGATCCTTATCACCTGGTAGACGGTCAGTAGGGCGTAGATCTCTTGGGCGATGCCTGGCAGAGTGCGGGAGCGCAGCACACGGCGGCCGAGCGTCGACTGCTTGACTGCAAATAAGGCGGACTCCACTTCCCATCTCTCGTGATACAGCCTGACCAGCTCGAAGGCCGGGTAACGCCGGTGGTCGAGCAGGGTGGTGGCCAAGCGATAGAAGCCGCTGTGCCGCCCGGCGGTGGTGACGATGGTGATCTCGCATTCGATGATGCGGACCTGAACCGTGCCGATCTCGGACAGGAAGGAGCTGTCGTCGAAGCGGCGCAGGACCGGCGGCTTGCGCACTGCGGAGAGCCGGGCCAGGAAGTCGGCACCGGTGCCGGCCGCAGCTTGAAGGAAGGTGTTGGTGGCAAATCCCCGGTCCAGCAGCACGACCATGCCCTGGTGCGTCGAGCGCAGCAGGCGGCGTCCCAGGACGGGCTCGCCGGGTTTGCGGGGGCCGAAGACCGCGTCGATGACCGCGCGGGTGCCGCAGGCCACCGAAGTGACCAGCAGGACCTGCGGATAGCCGGAGGCGGCGGTGTACTGGTTGCCCCCCTTGCCCAGCCGGGCCAGCACGTCCGCATCGTCGGCGACGTCCAGGTAGGTGCCGTCGATGGCAACCACCAGCACAGGTGGGCGCACGCCCCGGGGGCCGGTGTGCCTCAGTGCGCCTGGCTGTCACTCGCCCTGATCCCTGCTAGCTTCCGATTGATTGTCACTGGCCAGGCCCCTGGGGGGCCTGGCCAGTCCGTTCTGCTCAAGGGGGAGCAATCGGATGACGTCCATCCTCATCTTCGTCGCCGGAGTGGCGCTGCTGATCTACAGTGCCGAGAAGCTGATCACCTACCTGGTCGGCGCCGCGCGCGGCCTGGCGATCTCGCTGTTCTTGTTGGCCATTGTGTTCACCGGGATCGAGTTCGACGACCTCGCCTTCGGTGTGGTGCTCAACGTTGAGGGACTGGAAGACGTCGCGCTCGGCGTCGTCTTTGGAACCGTCATCTCGCTGTCGGGCCTGGTGCTCGCGATTGCTGCCCTCGTCGCGCCCTGCCGGGTGGAGATCCCGAAGGACTACATCGCCTTGTTCGCGATCGCTCCTTTGATCCTGATCGGGCCGGCACTGTTCGGCGAGCTGGGGACCGTCTTCGCGATTGTTCTCGTCCTGCTGTTCCTGCTGTTCGTCGCCTACATCGCCTATCGCGAGTCCCGTCGGGCGGTGCCGACGTTCAGGAGCGCGGAAGTACTCGAAGCGGTGGACAGTCCCGAACTCGTCGGCGTCGCCGCCGGAACGGCCGGGGGCCCAGGTGGTGGCACCGGGGATCGGGACCATGGCTCCGGTGGCCTCTACGAGACCGGCCAGGTCGGCGCGACGAAGTCGGCCAGCCGGCCGGGGTGGATGCTGCTCGGGCTGGCGATCCTCGCGCTGACCGGAATCGTCGTCGGCGCCTGGACCATGACGAAGGGAACCGAGGGCATCGTGGAGAACTTCGCGATCAGCGGCACTGTCTTCGGTGCGACGATCGCGACGCTGGTGCTTTCCCTGGAGGACATCTTCCTGACCGCGGAGCCGGCCCGGCGAGGCGCGCCCGCGATCGGTGTCGGCAACGTCATCGGCAGCGTCGTGTTCTCGGTGACTGCGAAGGTGGGCATCATCGCCCTGGCCGGCGGCGCGCTCGTGATCACCCCGGAGATCTTCAGCTGGCACCTGCCGGCCCTGGTGGTGATCAACGGGTTCGCCGCATACGCACTGCTCACCGGGCACCTCAGGCGCTGGCACGGCGTGGTGCTGCTGGTGGCCTACATCGCCTACTGGGCCATCAGCTTCTCCGTGTTCGGGCTGGTTCCCGTGGACGATGCCCCGGGCTCCGACGACGCGCGGCGACCGGGCATCGAGGCGCCGGCGGTCCCGGGTGCGCCCGCGCCCGACAACGACGACGCGGATCTGGCATCTGCCCGCCCCCTATCACTCGGTTGGCAATAGGTGCGTGACTCGCAATCGCTGACAGTGTAGGCAAGGTGACGTTCCGTGCCCGCCCCGATCGGGTGACGGCACTTCGCAGATGCACCCGGGTGCCACCGCTGGCCCTGCCCCTGGACCGGCCCCGCCCGGACGAACCACCTGGAGATCTCCGAGATGACCACTTCCGTGCAGCTCGACCGGATCGAGAAGCGCTTCGAGAGCTGGGACGTGAACGGCGACGGCCGCATCGACCAGTCCGACTGCGACGCCGAGTCCAAGCGCATCCTGCAGGCCTTCGGCGAAAATCCCGGCTCCCCGAAGGGCCGTGCGCTGAGCAACGCCTACCTGGGCATGTGGAACTTCTTCGCCGACAAGGCCGGGATCGACAAGGAGAACGGCCGGCTGACCCCCGAGCAGTTCAACGACATCGTTAAGGAACACGTCCTGGAGAATGGCGGCGCAGACTTCGGGAAGGTCATCAAACCGACCATCCAGGCCATGATCGAGTTGGCGGACGTGGACGATGACGACCAGATCAGCCCGACCGAGTTCAAGACCTGGCTGGACGCCATGGGGGTCGAGAACATCGACCCGGCCGACGCATTCCGCCAGATGCACGCCAACGGCGACCAGCTCTCCGTCGACGAGCTGGTTCAGGCCGTCCGCGCCTACCACCTGGGTGAGATCGACGTGCCACCGCTGGGGCGCTGAGCTGAACCGGAAGATGCCGAACACCAGATGGCCCGGAGAGCGGGGAAGGTCCCACCCCGCTCTCCGGGCCACGGTGTGTTCCGTAGCCGTCTTTGACGATCGGGCCTCATCCCTATCAGGTCGATCATCGTGGGCTTTCGGCACTGGAAGTCGGCAGTGAAGCGGCGTGGAAGTGGTCGCTGAAGCCGGGCGATCTCCACCGCGTCCTGGGGATGGTGATCGAGGTCGGGAGTGCGTGATATCAGAGCCGTGGCCCCTGGCGGCGGTGCGCTCATCCGGCGTCGCGCGCCGGCTCCGTCAACTGTCGCCATGTCCGCACCAGTTGGCTGAACTCCTTGACCTGGACGAGTACGTGGTCGCGGGCGGCGTTCTCCGCCGTCTCGGCGTCGCCACGGGTGATGGCGTCGGCGATCTCGCGGTGCTCGGCCAGGGAGCGGCGCATGCGGTCCGGGACGCGCAGCTGCAGTCGCCGGTACGGCTGCAGGGCTCGCTTGAGCGCGTGGGCCTGCAGCCGCAGGTACTCGTTGCCACAGGAGTCGTAGACGATGCCGTGGAACCGGGCATTGGCGTAATAGTAGCGGTCCGCGTCGCCGGCCGCCGCATGGCTCTCGCACTCCTGCAGGGCGCGTTCGAGGTCGTCCAGCGCCTCCCGGTCGATCCGGCGGGCGGAGAGCCGCGCCGCCATCCCCTCCAGCTCGGCCATGACCTCGAAGCGCTCGGCCAGCTCGGAGACGCTCAGCTCGGTGACGTACGTGCCCTGCTTGGGGCGGATCTGTACGAGTCCGGAGCGCTCCAGGGCCTGGAGGGCTTCCCGGATCGGCGTGCGAGAGCAGCCGAACTCCTGCTCGAGCCGCGCAGGATCCAGACGCTCGCCGGGACGGTAGTGACCGTCGACGACAGCGTTCTCGAGTGCGTCGCGAACGCGCTGGGATTCCGGGACCCGGGCCATGTGCACCTCCGAGCGATCAGGTTATCCGGGGGTGCAGGGGTGGTGCACGCGCCTCGATGTGTCCTACGGTAGCGCTGTTATATATATCGCCCGTGGTCATGGATTTAAAGCCGGGGGCGACACCAGAGGCAAGCGAGACCAGCGGCGTACGGAAGGTGCGGACATGGAACGTCACGACGGCTGGCTGCTGACCGACCTGTTCCAGGCTCTCGGGCGGCGGCGTGGCACGGATCCGGCGGCCGGAGAGCCTCTGGACTCCCCACTGGACCAGCTGCTCGCCGCCTGCGAAGTCCTGATGAGCGACGTGGGCGAAGCCTCGATGCGCGCGGTCGCGGCCAGGGCTCTCGCCGCCTACGACGAGCTCGACGACGACGGCAGGCGGGCCTTCTTCAGCCACATCACCCAGACCTACGACGCCGACGCCGATCAGGTCCGTGCCGCCTACCGCCGCTGGGAGGACGCCCGCAGCGCCGGGTCCCGGGGCGAGGAGGAGCTGGTCCGCCTCTTCGACGTGGTCGAGCCGGCCCGCCAGCAGTTGCTCCGCCGGATGAACCACGCACCGGACGCCACGCTCGCCCTGGTCGAGATGCGCGCGGACCTGCGCCGGCTGACGCACCGGCACCCCGAGCTGCGGCCCCTCGACCATGACTTCCACCACCTGCTCACCTCGTGGTTCAACCGAGGCTTTCTCCGCATGGCGGAGGTCACCGGGGACGCACCGAAGGAGCTGCACCAGCACCTGATGCAGGGCGAGAAGGTCCACCCGATGCAGAGCAGTGCCGAGCTCCGCCGTCGCTTGGAGCCGGAGGACCGTGCCGTCTATGCGTTCTTCCATCCGGCCACCGGAGAGGTACCGCTGATCTTCGTGGAGGTCGCTCTGGTGCGCGGCCTGCCGGACCGTATCGCTCCGCTGCTGGAGCCCGGCCCGGCGCTCAGCCCTTCGGACGCGGACACGGCGGCGCTCTACTCGATCAACAACGCGCTGGACGGCCTGGCCGGAGTCTCCTTCGGCAGCTTCCTCATCAAGCAGGTCATCGAGCAGGTGGGTGGGCAACTGCCCCATCTGACGCAGTTCGTCACGCTCTCACCCCTCCCCGGATTCCGGCGCTGGCTCGGTGAGCAGGCCGGACGGGACGCCGAGCTGAGGCTGCTCGTCCGTGAGCTGGACGCCCTGGAGGGGCCGGCGGACCTTGGCGCGGCGGACGCCGAACGGATCCGTGCCCGGCTCCTTCCCGCCCTGGCCCGGTACATCGCGGTCGAGCGGCGCGAGGACGGACGCCCCCTCGATCCGGTCGCCCGCTTCCACCTGGGTAACGGAGCCGCCGCCTGGCAGCTGAACTGGCCGGCGAACAGCTCGGCCGAAGCCTGGCGGCAGTCGTACGGCGCGATGATCAACTACCGCTACGAGCCGGGGCAGCTGGAGCGCCGGCACGAGGACTTCGTCCGCCGCGGCGCCGTCGCCCTCGGCGGACCGCTGCGCGACGCCTTCCCCGAGGCCGCCGAGGTGCCCCGTGCCAGGGACGCCTCCACCGCCTCTACCGCCTCAAACGATCGATGAGAGAGGAACACCCCTGATGGCACCACCCTTCACCACCATCTGCCGGTCCTTCGCCGAGCAGGTGGAGCGGCAGCCGGACAAGGCGCTCTTCGAGCTGCCCGACGGTCGGCGGATCACCTACCGCGAGACGGCGCGGACTGTGGGGCGGATCGCCGCCCGGCTCGTCGCCGACGGTGTCACCCCCGGTGACCGGGTCGCCATGCAGGTGGACAAATCCCCGGAGGCCATCGCGCTGTATCTGGCGACGCTGCAGATCGGCGGCGTCTTCCTGCCGCTCAACACCGCGTACACCGGTGCGGAGATGGAGTACTTCATCGGCGACGCCGAGCCGCGCGTGCTGGTCTGCTCCCCGGAGCGGCGGGCCGACCACGCGCACCGCGAAGGGGAGGACCTCGTCGTCGAGACCCTCGGCACCAAGGGCGACGGCACCCTGCTGGAGGGCGACGGCCGCCATGACGAGGTCGTCGACGCGTCGGCCGACGACCCGGCGGCGATCCTCTACACCTCCGGCACCACCGGACGCTCCAAGGGCGCGGTGCTGACCCACGGCAATCTCGCCTCCAACTGCCAGGTGCTGCTGGAAGCCTGGCAGTTCACCGACCAGGACCGGCTGATCCACGCCCTGCCGATCTTCCACGTCCACGGGCTCTTCGTCGCCGCGAACATGACGCTGGCGGCCGGTGCCTCCATGTACTACGTGCCGAAGTTCGACGTGGAGACGGTCGTGGATCTGCTGCCCCGGGCCACGGTGCTCATGGGCGTGCCCACCTTCTACACCCGGATGGTGAAGCACGACCGGCTCACCCCGGAGACCTGCGCTTCGATGCGGCTGTTCGTCTCCGGCTCGGCCCCGCTGCTCGCGAGCGACCACGAGGCCTTCGAGGCCCGTACGGGCCACGCCATCCTGGAGCGCTACGGGATGACCGAGACCGGTATGAACACCACCAACCCGTACGAGGGCGGCCCGCGCAAGCCCGGCACCGTCGGCAAGCCCCTGCCCGGCACGGAGATCCGGGTGGTGGACGGCGAGTCCGGACAGGCGCTGCCCGACGGCGAGGTCGGCAGCATCGAGGTCCGTGGCCCCAACGTCTTCAGCGGGTACTGGCAACTGCCCGACAAGACGGCGGCCGAGTTCCGTGCGGACGGCTTCTTCATCACCGGTGACCTGGGCCGCATCGACGAGGACGGCTATCTGTGCATCGTCGGCCGGGGCAAGGACCTGGTGATCTCCGGCGGCTACAACATCTACCCGAAGGAGATCGAGGAACTGCTCGACGCCCACCCCACGGTGCTGGAGTCCGCCGTGATCGGTGTCCCGCATCCGGACTTCGGGGAGACGGTCGTGGCTGTCGTCGTCCCGGCGCCGGGCCAGGAGCCCCGGGAGAGCGAACTGCTGAAGTTCATCGCCGGCGACCTCGCCCGGTTCAAGCACCCGCGCGCCGTGCGCGTCGAGGAGGCGCTGCCGCGCAACGTGATGGGGAAGGTGCAGAAGGCCGAGCTGCGCAAGCGTTATCAGGACCTGTTCGTGGACTCGAACGCCTGATCCGCAGCGGGTCTGACAGGAGCGGACACGAAGTGAAGGGCCGTCATGGAGACGGCCCTTCACTTCGTGTCCGCGGCTCACCGAAACGGTGAAAGCCGGACCCCGTAGGGGAGTTGAGAGCGCGATGAACTGCCGGGCGGCGCGCGGCCCGACACCGCGCGCCGCCCGGCGGCCCGTCAGTTGGCCTCGGCCGGGACCGGGGCGAGGGAGCGGGACCGTACGATGAGCTGGGCGACGGCCGTGACCACCAGGTTCGGGATGAGGGCGATGAGCCCGGTGTCGAACGTGCCGACGTCCACGCCTCCGAAGGTGAGCCAGACCAGGACGCCGACACCGGTCAGGATGCCGAGCAGCGCGGGCACCGCGTCCAGACGGACCTTCTTCGCCAGGCCCATGACGATCGCCGGGGCGAGCTGGGTGAGGCCTCCGTAGGTGAGCAGCAGCAGGTCGGACAGGAGCCCGGGCCTGGTCAGGCCGAGTACGAGGGCGAGGCCGGCGGCCGCGACGACGCACAGGTGGTTGGTGCGCAGCTGCGCGCGTTCGTTGCGGACGCTGAGCAGGTTGCGGGACAGCAGGCTGGAGATGCCCACGACGATGGCCGCGGACGGCACCATCGCCGCCGAGGCCGCGGCGACCGCGACGATGCCGACGAGCCAGCCGGGCAGGGTCTGGCCCGCGAGGGTCAAGGCGACGGCGTTCGCGGGGGAGCCCGGCTTCACCAGCAGGATTCCGGCGAACCCGACGATCACGGGGATGCCGAGTGCGATCTGGTAGAGCGGCAGCCAGACCGCGTTCTTGCGCAGCGCGCGCCCGCTGCCGGCGGCGAGGACCGGCGGCCACAGATGGGCCATGGTGCCGAGTCCGCCACCGATGCCGGAGATGATGACGGCGGTGACGAAGAACGTGGCGTCGTAACCTTCCTGATGGAACGTCAGGAAGTTCGGGTGGCTGTCCCGCACGGTCTCGAACAGGCCGCCGATGCCGCCGTTCACGGACAGTGCCACGCCGACGATCAGCACCACGAGCCCGACGATCATCAGGGCGTCCTTGAGGTAGGCGACGCGCGCGATGCCGCGGATGCCGGACCACAGGACGAAGGCGACGGTGAGGACGGTGGCGAGCACCATGCTCAGGTTGCCGCCCGTACGGCTGCCGGTGGCGAGCTGCACGATCAGCCCGAGCCCGGTGATCTGGAGCTGGAGGTACGGCAGCAGGAAGACGGCGCCGACGACGGCGACGACCTTGCCGAGCAGGGGACTGCGGAAGCGGTCGGCGAAGAAGTCGGCCTGTGTCAAGTAGCCGCCCTTGCGGCCCAGTTCACGCATGCGGGGCGCGGTGAAGTACTGCAGGATGAAGTTGATCGCGAGATAGCACAGCGCGAAGGCCGCGGCGACGCCGCCGCCGAAGGCGATGCCGGCGAGACCGAGGAAGCTGAAGGTCGTGAAGGACTCGCCCGCCTGCAGGAACCAGGTGGTGAAGGTGGAGAACTTGCGCTTCCCCACGGTCCATTCGCCGAATTCCCCGCGGCTCGGCCGGCGCCCGCTCATGCCGACGACGGCGATGGTCACGATGCCGACCAGGGTGATGGCCATGGTGGTGTTCACGCGGCGACCTCCTCGTACGCGTCGCGCGTCACGTCGTCCTCGTCGTCTTCGTCGTCCTCATCGGCGTGGTGAGCGAAGTGCTCGACGAGCGCGAGCGAAGCCGTCGTACCAACCGTCCACAGCAGGCACCAGGCGAGGACGGAGGGAATGCCGAACCAGAGGTGCGGGCCGTTGACGAAAGGCAGGAACGGTGTACTGAGGAAAGCCACTACGGGCACGACGGCCCAGAGGACGTGCGGTTTTCTCATCGGGGCTCCATACGGCTACGGGAGGGAGGGGCGACGGCGTCCGTGCCCGGTGGCGGCCTCGTAGGCGGCACCGGTCTCGAGCACGGTCCTCTCGGCGCGGGGCGGGCCCACGATCTGGAGGCCGACGGGAAGGCCGGCTGGAGTGAAGCCGGCGGGGACGGAGAGGGCGGGTGAGCCCAGAACGGTGACGAAGTACGCGGAGCGCATCCAGTCGAGGTAGGTGCGCTGCGGCTCCCCTTCGATGTCGGTGGGGTACTCCGACTCGATGGCGAACGGGGTGACCTGGCTGACCGGGGCGATCAGCACGTCGTACCGCTCGAAGAAGGCGGTGGCGGCGAGGTGGATACGGGCGTGACCGGTGGTGGCACGGACGAGGTCGGCGCCGGTCAGGCGCCGCCCCTCCTCGATGTTCCAGACGAGGCTGGACTTCAGGGACGCGCGGTCGCTGTCGAGCAGCGCGCCGAGACCGAGGTTGAACTCGTGGGCGCGCAGCGTGCGGAACACGTCCTCGGCGCCGTCCAGGTCGGGGCAGTCCTCGACGACGACGCAGCCGAGGTCCTCGAAGACCTTGGCCTGGCGCTCGAAGACGTCGCGCACGTCGCGGTCGACGGGGACCCGGCCGCCGAGGTCGGGGGCGAACGCGACGCGCAGCCCGGCGGTGTTCCGCCCGAGCGGCGCGCGGAAGCCGGCGCCCGGCTCGTCGAGGGAGATCGGGACGCGCGGGTCGGGCCCGGCCATGACGGACAGCAGCAGCGCGGTGTCGGCGACGGTGCGACCCATGGGCCCGGCGACGCCGAGGGTGTCCCAGAGGTTGCCGGAGGGGTGCGAGGGGACGCGGCCGGGGGTGGGGCGCAGGCCGACGACGTTGCAGAAGGACGCCGGGTTGCGCAGCGAGCCGCCCATGTCGCTGCCGTCGGCGAGCGGCTGGAACCCGGCGGCGAGCGCGGCCGCGGCCCCGCCGCTGCTGCCGCCTGCGGACCGCGTCATGTCGTACGGGTTCCGGGTCGCGCCGAAGACGGGGTTGAAGGTGTGCGAGCCGGCCGCGAACTCGGGGACGTTGGTCTTGCCGATGCGGATGGCGCCCGCGCCCTGGATGCGCTGCACGAGGAGCTCGTCCTCGTGCGGGACGTGCTCGGCGAAGAGCGGCGAGCCGTGCGTGGTGCGCATGCCGCGGGTGAGGTGGGTGTCCTTGAAGGCGATGGGCAGGCCGTGCAGCGGGCCGAGCTCCTCGCCGCGTGCCTGCCGCTCGTCGGCGGCAGCGGCAGCGGCCAGCGCGCCCTCGGAGTCGAGGGTGACGATCGCGTTGACGGCGGGGTTGTGACGCTCGATGCGGTCGAGGTGGGCCTGGACGACCTCGCGGGCCGAGAGTTCCCCACGGCGGATGCGGGCCGCGAGGTCGACGGCGTCAAGCACGCAGATCTCGTCCCGGCCGGGGACGGCGGGGCCGGATGCGGCGGGTTCGACGGATTCGACGAGGCTGGGGGCGACGGGGCCGGGAGCAACGGGCATGGCAGTCCTAGGGCAGCAGGCACGGTGGGCGTCGCCGCGGTGATGCTGATCCGGCCGGTGGCCGAGGCGCGACGCGTGTGGTGCACCACACTGAAGCTACTGACCCTTTCAGTCAATAGGTTGGCTGTGATGAAGTTTTAAGACGTTGGACCGTCGATGGTGAAGATTTCAGTCGCGGTACGAAGGGATGCGGCCGGTGCCCGGGAACTCGACACCACTGCGCTTGAAGGACTCGACGACCAGATGGGACTGCACGGCCTCCACGTGCCGCACCCACGGCGAGGCCGTGAGGAACGCGTGCAGCGCGGCCTTCGACGGCTGCGTCACGTCGACCAGGAGCTGATGCTCACCCATCACGACGGCCGCGTACCGCACGAGCGGCGACTCGACGAGCAGCCGGCCCACCTTCTCGACCTCGTCGGGCCTGACCTTGATCCACAGCAGCGCCTCGACCGGCAGGCCGAGCAGCGCGGGCTCGACGGCGGCCCGGATGCTCACGAGGCCTTCCCGCGTCAGCGTCTCCACGCGGCGCCGCGCGGTCGCCACGGACACCCCGGCGACGGCCGCCAGGTCCTCGTGCGTGCGCCGCCCGTCCTCGGCGAGCGCCCCCAGGATCGCCAGCTCCTCCGGCCCGACCTCGATGTCCGGGAGCGCGAGCCCGTCGACGATCCCGGACGGCCCTCCGAGCGCCTCGACCTCCCCGGCGTCCAGGATCCCGGGCGACCACTCGTGCACCGTGCGGAAATACCGCAGAACCGGTGACACGCTCTGCGAGACGAGCCCCGGCAGCGCGGGTACCTCGTCGAGCATCAGCGGCGCCAACCGGCCCGGCGGACACTGCAGTTCGGCCACGCAGTCGACCGGCCCGGCGAGCGCGTACGAGAAGATGCAGTCAGCGCGCCGGGCCGCCGCCACGGCCGCGTCCCGCACGGCGCCCGGCCGGCACGTCATCCGCAGGATCACGGTCTCCCCCCGCACGACAAGCCCGCGCACGGCGACGTCCCCGCTCTCCAGCAACCGCAACCCGCGCCGCGCCACCTTCCGCTCGGGCTCCCCGAGGGCCCCAGCGATCCGCCGCCACGAGGCCCGCCCATCGATCTGCAGAGCGGCGACGATCCGCCGGTCGAGCCCGTCGAGAGGGCCACTGGGCGCGCCACCGTGCGCGCCGGCGGGCACGCTCGGATGCGTGGAGGGATGCGCGGGCGGGGCTGCGGGGGCGGTCGAGGTGGCCGGCGTGGCCGGTACTGGGTACGTCACGGGAACGACCCTAACTCCGGGCAACCCCCTACCCAGGGGCGTCTGGCGCTGCGGCTCGGCCAAGCCTCGATCCACCGACGTGGTTTGAAGGTGATCTTCTGGGGGTGTTCGGCGTCGGTCCCGGGGTGGTGGCTGAGTGACCGAGCGGGAGAGGAGATCCCGCGCTGTATCAGGCGGTGGATCGAAGACAGGGGCAAGGGCCCGTCGGCGCGGCGGTTCGCCCACGCCGTCGGGATGCGCAGTACCGCGTCGGTCGCCCATCACCTGGCCGACCTGGAGCGGTCCGGCGCGCTGGTACGAGACGGCCGCGGCTGGAATACCTGCAGTCTGGGCTCCAGGCGAGGGTGCTGCCGGGGTCCTGGACGGGCCGCTATACGGGCCGGAATGGACCGGCCTGCTTGTCGTCGAGCTGGCGTTTCGATGGCTGAATGGCGGGTCAGGTTTCGTTGCGGGGTGGCGATGTCCTGACTCGGAGGGCGGGGTCGTTGCGCAGTCGTAGGAAGGTGACGAGCAGGGTGAGTGCCTGCAGCAGGGCGCATGCTCCGATGAGGCTGTTCAGGTAGGGCGGCGGGGTGAGGGCGAGCAGGATGCCTGCGAGGGGAAAGGGCAGCAGCAGGAGCAGGATGGTCAGGGAGAGGGTGGTGCCGAAGGCCGCGGGTGGGATGACCTGCGAGCGGAGGGTGCGCAGGACGATGGTGAGTCCTCCGTCGGCGGCCATGAAGAGAGCTATGAGGGTCACGTAGCCGGTGTAGGAGGGGGCCTGGGGCACGGCGAGGCAGGCGGCTGCTGCGATGGTTGCGCTGATGGCGCCGACCCCCCACAGGCCGAGCCGGTCAAGGCCGGCGCGGCAGCAGGCGACTGCGACCAGGGTGGCGGCCGCGGCGATGGACCAGAGCGCGCCGACGGCGGCCGCGGAGTGGCCGAAGCGGTCCTCCACGAGGATGGGGCTGGCCGATTGCACCAGACCGAGCATGAGGTTGGAGCAGGCCAGTCCGGCCACCAGTCGGCGCAGGGACGGCAGGGAGCGCAGGGTCTGCCATCCTTCCCGCAGACCACCGCCCGGCGCCGGTCCGCCACGGCGTGCGGCGCGCAGGGGAGTGGGCGGGGTCTGCAGGGCGAGTGCGGCGGAGGCGAAGGACAGCACGCTCAGACACGCGAGCATGCGCGTCGGGCCGGTGAGCATCAGGACGCCGCCCAGCGCGGGGCCTATGAGGGTGGCCGTCTGGTCGATGCCGATCAGCGCCGACTGCACTTTGTGGGACTGTCCTTGGGTTTGCCGGCTCACGACGGCGCCGACCGCTTCGTTGGCGATGAAGCTGAACTGTGTCAGGGCCCCGGTCACAGCGGCCAGTGCCATGACGGTGACGGTCTCGGCCGTACCCGGCGGCAGGACGATCAGCACGGCAGCGGCGCCTGCCACCAGCAGGGCGCGGGCGAGTGAGGCGATGAAGCAGACGATGGCCGCGCCGCTGCGGTCGACCAGGGTGCCGGCGATGCCGAACGCGGCTACCCGGGGTATCCATTCCAGTGCGAAGGCCAGGCCTGTGAGGGAGGCGGAGCCGGTGGTGGCCAGCACGACGAGCGGCATGGCATAGGTCGCCATGGAGTAGGCGAGGGCGTCGCAGGCGCGGGGTGTGTAGACGCGCCGGAACAGGCTGCCCGCGGGGAGGGCAGCGTGTCGGCCGGCCGGCTGGACCTCATGGGAGGAGACGGTCACGAAGTGGGGGTCTTTCGTTGAGTGGGGGAGGGGACGGCCAAGGTGTTGCCGGCCGCTCACGCGGAGGAGAACGCCACATTCGCCGAAGCCATGGGCATGACATAACGCTGCACGTGAACTCCACTCGAAACGCTGCGAGATGAACAGGGGGCGGGCCCGCCACGGGGATGAACGGGCCCGCCTCTGTCTTGGTGCCACCCGCGCAACTCCCCCGGGACTGCAGGCGGCGTGACCCGCTCAGGGGTCACTGTGTTCAGCGCGTTCCAGGTCCTGCGTGTCACAGGTGGCGGCCTGACCTTACAAGATCACCAAGCCTTTGAGCTCGAGTCGCCGTGTGCCTGGTGCTCGCGGGCGATCGGCTGGATGTGTGACGTCAGGGACTCTCGGTGCGCTGTAAGCGTGGGACCTACCTCCCACGGGTGCCTGCTTCCCTCAGTGCGGGCTCATGCTCCACAGGGGCCGGCGGATGCCGCAGACCGCATCACCCCGCCCTGGGCCGCCCGAGCGAAGCCGGGAGGCCGAAGTACGATTCTCGTTCGATTGACCGTACGGCTCTGGAAGGACGGGCCTTGAGCGCCCAACTAAGAGACACCGCAGCGCAGTTGGCAGACAAGCTCTGGCGTCAGCACACCGTGTACCGGGACCGGGCCGGGGGTGTGGTCATCCGGGGAGAGCACGTGCAGCGCTGGATCAGTCTCGCCCCCTCGGGTCGCAAGGACGAAATCCTGCTCCGTGCGGGCCGTATCCTCGACGGCGGCACCACCGCTCCGGCGCGTTCGGAGACTGTCGTCCCGCTCGGCGCCGGCACTGGCGAACTCGCCACGGCCTGCCGCCGCCTGCTCGCCGAGACCGCCGCCGACGCCGCACCGCCCGCCCCGGCGGCTCCCGGCCGCGCCAAGCGGTCCGAGAAGCCGAAACGGCCCCGGCGGAAAGGAAGACGGATGAGCCTCGCCTCCTGGACAGTCCTCGCCTGCGTGGTCGGCGTCGTCGCCCTGTACGCCTACAGCACTGCGACGACAGGCACGCGCTGAGCAAAGCCCGCGGACCCTGGGGAGCTCGGAACGCCATCGCTGCCATTCAGGCCGCGCCGCGTATCGGCACTCAAACGCGGACGGCTCGATCAAGCACGTCGGTCCGATCAAGTACGTTGCGCCGGTGACCGTACGCGGTGGACCGCTGGCGAGCCGTTCCCTGGACGGGGCGGGTGCGCTTGTCACGGCACCACGGTAAACAGCCGGGCCCGGACCTCCCACCGAGGACCGGGCCCGTGGCGTGACCGGCGCCCACGGCTCCGTCATTGGTGACTGCGCCTTCGTCCACGGCGGTGCGCCCTGCGCCGGCAGTACCTCGCACACAGCCCAGAACCATCAGCCCGAACACCGTCAGCGCCGGCAGTTTGCAGACGATCTCGCGGGACGTACCAGCGAGGCCAACGGGCACAGGGAGTAGGCGCTTCACAGAAGTCGGACCAGGACCCTCTGGCTTGCAGGAGTCGCCTCGGACCGCTGCTTCACGTTCGGCTCTTGCTGCCGTGAGTGCGGCTCTTGACCCTCACGTGGCGTCAGGCTGCATAGTCGGTGCCGTGGAGGACCACTGGACTGTGGGACGCGTGGCCGAGCTGGCCGGCGTGAGCGTCCGCACGCTGCATCACTATGACGAGATCGGGCTCGTTCGGCCGTCGGCGCGGACTGCGGCCGGGTACCGGGCCTATTCGTCGGGCGACGTGGAGCGGCTGCGGGAGGTTCTGGGCTATCGGCGGTTGGGCTTCGGGCTGCGGGAGGTGGCGGAACTGGTCGGCGACCCGTCCACCGACGCGGTCGCGCACCTGCGCCGGCTGCGCGGCCTGCTGCTGGAGCGGCGTGATCGCGCTGACGCCATGGTGGCGGCCATCGACAGGGAACTCGAGGCGCGGGCGAAGGGCCTGAAGGTGACACCGGAGGAGCAACTGGAGATGCTCGGTGCACGGCTGTACGACGCGATCGGCGGCGCCTACACCGCGACACGGCGTACCGAGCCGCGGATCGCCGCGCAGATCTGGGACGCGCTCGGGGACGCGCAGACGGTACTGAACGTCGGGGCCGGCACCGGCTCCTACGAGCCTGCTGATCGCGACGTGACCGCGGTGGAACCATCGGCGGTCATGCGAGGGCAGCGGCCTGCCGGCTCGGCGCCGTGAGTGGCCGCCGCCGCGGAGAGCCTGCCCTTCGAGGATCAGTCCTTCGATGCCGCGATGGCCGTCTCCACTGTTCACCACTGGGGGGACCCGAAAGCGGGGCTGCGCGAGATGCGGCGCGTGGCCCGCCGCGTGGTGGTGCTCACGTTCGACACCGACGAGCCCGGATGGCAGGACCGGTTCTGGCTTACCCGCGACTACCTGCCCGAGTTCGCCGTCCTCGCAGAGTTTCCCTCACTTGCCGGGATGGCCGACGCGATCGGCGCCCACGCTGAGCCGGTGCCCATTCCGTGGGACTGCGCTGACGGCCTGTTCGAGGCGTACTGGCGCCGACCAGGGGCGTATCTGGAGGATCACGTGCGCCGTGCGATGTCGGTGTGGACGAGGGTCGGGCCGGAGGCCGAGCAGCGGGCGGTGCGAAGCCTCAGCGACGACATCGACTCCGGTCGGTGGACCGAGCGCAACAGCCACCTCGCCGACCTCGACGCGGCAGATCTCGGCCTCCGCCTGCTCATAGCTTGAACCGCGTCGCAGGTTCAGTGTCATAGCCGCTCCTGGATGGCCCGCTGCTTCGGCTGGTTGTCAGGCGGCTCCTCCCATGTGGTGCCCGGTCAGCTGGCCTGGGCTTGTTCGGTTGGGCCTTGGTGTGGGCGAGGCGGTAGGGCTCGGTGCCGGTCTGGATGATGGGCCGTTGAAGGTCAGCTGGTCCTCGCGCTCCGTCAGAACCCGAAACAGCAGCTCAGCACCCCTGCGGTCAAGCTCCATGCAACTCAAACGGGCTTTCTTCCTCTCCGCGTTCGCCGCCCCGGGCGACCCGGCCTTCCGGGCCTACCATTTCCTTCGCGCCTGTATACGGGGGTCGGATGTACGCGTGCGACACCATGAACGGCGTCGCATCACCCGCCCCCGGACCGATCGTGGCGTTCGGCCAGAGCATCGAGGCGGGCGAGCCGGCCATTGATCTCGATCTGTCCCATGTTTGTCGCGTCCAAATATGGGCGCGGGGGCGGGAGGATTCGCGGGAACGTCACGAGGAGGCGGTGTAGCGAGAAACACGGGGCGCCAACGAGGGCTTCGAGGAGTATGCGGTCGTATTCACTCCCGCAGGGGAGCAGGAGACGCCCGTGCCGAGCGGCGAGGTCGGGCTGCGGGAGCGGTTCGCCAGGCAGCGAGCCGAGGAGGATGAGATCGCTTGAGATACTTCCCGGACTCGTCGTCGATCCATGCGGTCGACCCGAAGTCCGACGGTCCTCTAGACATTCAGATGTGTCTCGCGTCGTTAATCACTTGCCTGGTACGACCTCACCGGTAAGGATCAGCGGGTGCTTACAGCTGCGCCGGACGGGCGCGCGGGAATCAACGCCGACCTGGTGAAGCGGTTGATCACCGATCAGTTCCCTCAGTGGAGCCGTCTGCCCGTGGTCCCGGTGGCTGTGGATGGCTGGGACAACCGCACATACCGCCTCGGTGACGACATGACGGTCCGCCTGCCCACCGCAGCCGGCTACGCCCCTGCGGTCGACAAGGAATGCGACTGGCTGCCTCGCCTGGCCCCCGCGCTGCCGGTGGCTGTCCCCACGGTCCTGGCCAAGGGAGCCCCTGGCGCGGGATACCCCTACCCCTGGTCCGTGCGCGGCTGGCTGCCCGGCGAGACGGCTTCTCCCGAACGCATCGACGACATGACCCAGTTCGCCACCAGCGTCGCCGGGTTCATCCTCGCCCTTCAGCGCTGTGACTCCAAGGGCGGTCCTCTCGCCGGCGCGCACAGCGGGTATCGCGGCGCGTCACCCGCCCACTATGACGACGAGACGCGTCGCTGCATCACCGCCCTGAGCGGCCGGATCGACACCGTGAGGGCCACCGAGGTCTGGCAAGCGGCACTCGAGGCCCAATGGCGTGGAACGCCGGTATGGTTCCACGGCGACCTCGGCGGCAACAACCTGCTTGTCACCGACGGCAAGCTGTCGGCCGTCATCGACTTCGGTACCTCGGGCATCGGCGACCCCGCCTGCGATCTCGTGATCGCTTGGACGATGCTCCGCGAGGAAGGCCGCGAGGCATTCCGCCACACAGTTGGCCAGGATGACGGCACCTGGGCCAGGGCCAGGGGCTGGGCGCTGTGGAAGTCCCTGCTGACGTTGACCGAGTGCTCCGATCCCAGGGACGGGCGAGTCGCCTTCCATCTCGATGTGATCGACGCGGTGCTGGCCGACCACGAACGCTTCGCGTAGCCGGACCGGCGCCGGCGCACTCTCCCACCGCCCAACGCCACTCACCAACAGGTCACTTCGTGTCTCATGACCAAAGAAGTCGCCACCCATTCCGGCAACAGAGTTCGATCAGGCAACGGGGCGAACGTTGCCTGATGCGGCACTAGTTCAGCCAGACGGCCGAGCGCGTGAGCAACAGCCGTTCCGGGATGCGGGCGAAGGTCTGGGGAGTCTACGCAGAGGGCCTGATCACGTGGTTCCCCAACCGGTTCGGCCCCCGCCGCTTCAGCAACGGTGGAACCGCCGGCTCGACGTACTGGGCGGGGACCCGCTGGGCGACCCCCACCGCCCCACCGAGGCCCGGATCGAACTGGTCACCTGCAACGCTCCTCAGCAATTCCCGGTGGTCCGGAAGACTCTGGGCTACGCGCAAGTCGGCCGGACGGGATTCAACCGGGCGGCCGGTCCGGCGGTTCGTGGCTGCGAGAATGGCCGGGTCAGCCATTCGGCGTACGGCGGCGGGCGCGCGGGGCGCGGCTGCGCGTACGCCTACGACAAGTGGGAAGCCCTCAGCTCATGACCGCCCAGTGCAGGCCCGGCAAGCGCACGTCCTCCGTCCACGAGCTCAAAGTCTGGTTTGGGGGGACGAAACCGCCGATGTGGCGACGCCTTGAGATGTCCTCGGATGTTTCGCTGGGCTCGCCGTATGACGTGCTCCAAGTGGCGTTCGGCCGGCAGGGCGCACATCTGCATGCCTTCGAGGACCGCTCGGGCGGGCGATACGCCCCGCCGGGCGACTTCGGCGTTGCTGCCTTCGACGAGGAGAAGGCCGCTCTCGCGGACTTCCTGCCGCGCACCGGCGACCGCATGGACCATATCTACGACTTCGGCGACGACTGGTTGCACCGGATCATGGTGGAGGAGGTACGCCCCGCCGTGAAGGGCGAGGGGAGTTCGCGCTGTGCACGGGCGGGCGGCGCGCCATGCCCGCCGCCGAGGACCTCGGCGGCGTGTGGGGCCCGGCCGAACTGCTGCAGCGATACGAGGCAGGGGAGCGCCCGCGCCCCACGGTCGTCCGGCACGGCGGCGAGGAGTGGGACGTAGGCGACTACCTGACCGGCGGTCTGGAGGGGTTGCCCGAGGGGTCGGCCTGGCAGTTGGTGTCGGCACTCCTCGCCGAGCGGTACGACGGCACCGCCGCAACGGTGGAGCTGTTCGGGGCCGCCGAGTGGGAAGACGACCGGACTTTGACAGACGCCGCCCTCACTCTGCTTCTCGACGGCGGTGGGCGCGACGCGCTGCCGGTGAGCCGCTTGCGGCGCACCCCGCTGGGCCGCTCCGGCCTGCGTACGTTGCTGGCGGGAGCGGGCATCCCGGCGCCGGTGATCGGGTCGCTCGCCGGGGCGGACGCCCGCGAGCTGCTGGCCGCGCTCCCCTCGTATGGGGGCGAGGCGGATGCGGCGGCGGAGGCGGGGGGACGCTCCGCGGCGGTGCAGGTGGTGGACGCCTGCGACGGCACGGAGCCGGCTGACGCGCTGCGCCGCCTTGAGGCCCCGCGGGTGCCGGCGACCGTGCCTACCGCATCGGCCAGGACCGCCCTGTCCAGATCCACCGCCTCACCACCCAGGGCACCGTCGAGGACAGGGTCGCCCGCCTGCTCGGTGCCAAGCGCGCCCTCGCGGACCAGGTCATCGCCTCCGGTGAGGCCGCCCTGACCGAACTCTCCGACGCAGACCTCGCCGAACTCGTCGCACTCTCCAAGGAGTTCGAGGAATGACCCCCGCCCGCAAGGCACCCCGTAGCGGCAGCCGCGCCTTCGCCGCCACCTGGTGGGGGCAGGCCTGGGTGGACGCCCTGGAGGCCTCCACCCTCGATTCCGGCCGCCTCTCCCGCGGCCGCACCTACGCCCGCAAGGGCATGGTCGGCACGGTCACCGTCACCCCCGGTGTGCTGCGCGCCGAGGTCGAGGGCAGCGCCCCCTGGCCGTACGACGCCGCGGTGCACCTGCGCGTCCTCACCGACGCCCAGTGGGACACCCTCCTCGACGCCATCGCCGCCCAAGTCGGCCGCACCGCCGCCCTCCTCGACGGCGAGATGCCCACCGACCTCGTCGACGATGCCCGCACCGCCGGCATCCCCCTGCTGCCCGAGCCGAGCGAACTCGACCCCGAGTGCTCCTGCCCCGACTGGGGCTACCCCTGCAAGCACGCCGCCGCCCTGTGCTACGCCACCGCCGCCCACCTCGATGACGACCCCTTCTGGCTCTTCACCCTCCGCGGCCGCACCAAGGACACCGTCCTGAGCGCGTTGCGCACCCGCCGCCAGATGCTCACCGGCACCGCGTCCACGACCGCCGACGCACCCCGCGGCGAGGGTGTGCCCGCCCGCGACGCTTTCGCCGCCTGGAACGGCACCTTCACCCCGCCCACCCCCGAGACGGCCGGTACCGCGCCCGGCGAAACCGACACCGTCCTTACCCCGCTCACCACGGCGCCCGCACCTGGCACCCCCTTCACCCTCGACGACCTCGAAGCGCTGACCCGCGACACCGCCCAGCGCGCCCGCAGCCTCGCCGCCGGGCACACCGCCTCGCTCACCAGTGCCCCCGTCGAGGACGCGGTACGCCTCGCCGCGACAGGCATCAGCGAGGACTGGTTCCACCAACTCGTGCGCGCCACAGGCCTGGCCCCGCGCGACTTCGCCCGCCTCGTCCGCGCCCAGCGCCACGGCGGCCCGGCCGGCGTCGCCGTAGCCCGCGCGCCCCTCGCCCCCGACCCCGCCGCCATGGCCGCCGCCCGCACCGCCCTCTTGGAACCCGACAGCGCACGCGCTACCTCCCCGACCAGGTTGCCCTCGCCATCGAAGTCGTCTCAGACGAGTCCGCCGACCGCGACCGGTCGCTGAAGCCGTTCAAGTACGCGCAGGCGGGTATTCCGCACTACTGGCGTATCGAGGAGGAAAACGGCCTGCCCGTCATCCACACGTACGAGTTGGACCACACCACCCGCGCCTACGTCGCCACCGGTATCAGTCGCGACCGCATGAAGTCAGCAGTCCCTTTCGGCATCGACATCGACTTGCCCCGTCTCGTCCGCTGATCGGACGCAGGCGACCTGCTCGCCAAGATGGATGGCCGGGTCGTGGCGGGTCACAACCCGTCGCAGTCGGCTCTCCTCCAGGACGATCTTGCCCCTGGATGCGGGCGCGAGCGCCGAACGTCTCCAAGCGTCCGGCGGCTTTCTGGGCGGCGGGGCAGGTGAGATCCGCGTGTTCCTTGCGGCCATCGGAAACTCCTTGCGCACTTGCAGACGGCGTTCGCGGGCTCTTTCGGCAAGCGGGCCAAGTACCCGCGGTTCAAGTCGCGTAAGAAGTCGCGCAGGAGCGCGGCGTACACCACCAGCGGGTTCCGGTTCCGGGACGGGCAGTTGACGCTGGCGAAGATGGACCGGCCGCTGGACATCGTCTGGTCCCGGCCCCTGCCTGAGGGCGCATTCCCGTCCACGGTGACCGTATCCCGGGACAGCGCGGGGCGCTGGTTCGTGTCGATGCTGTGCGAGGACCCGGCGTGCGCCCGCTGCCAGCTGCGGACGCGGCGGTCGGGATCGACGTGGGACTGGACCACCTGCTGACCCTCTCGACCGGTGAGAAGATCGCCAACCCGAGGCACGCGGTCGACCGCTTCTTCCCGTCCTCCAGGCTGTGCTCCGCCTGCGGTGTCCTCGCCGAGAGCATGCCGCTGAGCGTCCGTACCTGGACGTGTGTCTGCGGGACGACCCATGACCGGGACGTGAACGCGGCGAAGAACCTCCTGGCCGCCGGGCTGGCGGCGTCGGTCTGTGGAGCCGGTGTAAGACCTCAACGGAGAAGTCCGGACGGGCAGTCGGCGACGAAGCAGAGAACCTCACAGCGCGAGCCGTGAGAATCCCCCTCCTTCAGGAGGGGGAGAAGTCAAGGGAGCGTTGTCAGGCCGGGGCTGCGCCGAGCAGTGCGGAGGTCCGCCCGGCTGCCTCGCGGACCTGCGTGACGAGGGTGTCGAAGTCCACTGCGGTGTCGCGCAGGTAGCTCACACCTACGGCGCCTTGGCAGCCTGCCGGGTTGAAGACCGGTGCTGCGACGCAGGTGACTCCTGGTGTGATCTGTCCGTTGTCGGCGGCGAAGCCGCGTTGGCGGATCTCGGTCAGCTCCGCGGTGAGCTGCTGGAGCGGATTCGCCATGCCGGTGTCGTCCGGCGCGGTCAGTTCGATGTGTTCGGGCAGACGTTCTTCGGCCAGCCAGGCGAGGCAGGCCTTGCCGACGGCGGTCAGGTGGGACGGAAGGCGCGCGCCGACAGAGCTTGCCAGACGGATCCCGAGGCCGGGTGGGTCTTGCTTGCACAGGTAGACGGCGTCGGTGCGATCGAGGATCGCGTAGTGCGAGGTGACCCCGAGTGCGCGGGTGAGCCGGCTCAGCTCAGGGGTCACGATGCCGGTGACGCCGACGCGGCGGAGGTGGGCGGAGCCGACCTCGAATGCCTTCAGGCCGATGGTGTAGGTGGCCGGTTTGGGCAGCGACACGAAGGACTCGTTCGCCATGTCGCGCAGGATGCCGAAGGCCGTGCTCTTGGGTATGTCGAGCTTTTCGGCGATCTCGGTCAGCGTCATCGCCTCGTCTGCGTGGGCCAGTAGGTCGAGGATGCGCATGGCGCGGACGACGGATGTACTCACGTTCCTCCTCCGGGTCTGTTCGCATATAGAAACACCGTTCCCTGGTTGTCATCAATGGGTCCACTGCGCTCGACAACCGGCCATTGACACTCCGGTTGAGCCGCTCCTATGGTGCCTCCGTCCGTATAAGCGTTTCGTTTTCGTATATACGAACGAACCTTTCACTCCTGACACGCGGGCGAGCACGTCGGCCCGCGGGCGGACGACTGGCATCGATCCTGGGAGGGTCTCCTCAATGATCAAACCTCGGCCGTGGCTGAGCCGTATCGAGCCCTACCGGCCCGGTGTGCATGCGAGCAGCGAGGACGGCTCGCTCGCGTCCAACGAGTCGCCGCTCGGCGCGAGCCCGCGGGTGGCCCAGGCGGTGGCCGAGGCCGCCGCCGGGGCGCACCATTACCCGGACCCGTTGGCGGGTGAGCTGCGCGGCGAGCTGGCCCGGCTGCACCAGGTCGCTCCCGAGCAGATCCTCGTGGGCAACGGCTCCGACGAACTGATCTTCCTGCTGGCGTGGGCGTATCTCGCTCACGGCGGTCGCGCGGTCTGCGCGGACCCGGCCTACCGCATGGACGAGATCAGCAGCCAGGTGGTCGGTGCCCATCTGACGAAGGTTCCGCTGCGCGCCTGGGCCCACGACCTGGACGCGATGGCCAAGGCGGACGCCGACATCGCCTACGTGGTCAACCCGCACAACCCGACCGGCACCGCGCTGCCGCTGGCGGCGTTGGAACGTTTCGTGGCCGAGAGTCGTGCCCGCCTGGTCGTGGTGGACGAGGCGTACATCGACTTCACGGACGACCCGAGCACCACGACCGCGATGCCTCTCGCCCGCGAGGGCAGGGTGGCGGTCCTGCGTACCTTCTCCAAGATCCACGGGCTCGCTGGTCTGCGAGTTGGCTACCTGGTGGCGGACAGCGCCATAGTGGAGACGCTGCGCAAGATCCGGGCCCCCTTCTCAGTCGGCGTGCTGGCACAGGCCGCCGGCCTCGCCGCCCTGCGGGATGCCGGGCACCACCAGGCGGTCCGCCGGCACACCCTCACCCACCGAGAAGCGCTGACCAGCCTCGTCACCCGCGCCGGCTACCAGGTCGTCCCCTCCCAGGCCAACTTCGTCCTGGTAGAAGCCCAGGACGAGACAGAACTGATCGACAGGCTCGCCGGGCACGGCGTGGCCGTCCGCCCCGGAAGCGCCCTCGGCGTGCCCGGAACCGTACGCATCAGTGTCCCGACGACCAGGGGGCTCGAACTCGTGGAGCGAGCTCTCGCCTGACGCCGCCCGGCCCCGACCGAACTGGTCCGTCAGGCCTGGCCGAAGCACCTCGCACACCTCTGACCCCGCCCAGCCCCATACCGTCGCCGTAGGAGGCGCACCCATGGCACAACTGGATCCGCCCGTCAGACCCACCGAGCTCGTCGAACGCCGCACCATCGACGTCGTGCCCGAATCCGAGCGCCACGGCAGACCCTTCAACCAGTTCACGTTGTGGTTCGGCGCGAACATGCAGATCACCGCCGTCGTCAACGGGGCGCTCGCGGTGGCCTTCGGTGCCGACCCCCTGTGGGCGATCATCGGCCTGCTGATGGGCAACCTGCTCGGCGGCATCGTCATGGCGCTGCACTCCGCCCAGGGTCCGCGCCTCGGCCTGCCGCAGATGATCTCCAGCCGCGCGCAGTTCGGCGTCCTGGGCGCAGTCCTCCCGCTCGTGATGGTCATCGTGATGTACCTCGGCTTCGCCGCCACCGGCACCGTGCTGGCCGGCCAGGCCGTCAACGAGATCGTGCACACCAGTGCCCGCCCGGTGGGCATCATCGTCTTCGGCGCCCTGACCGCGCTGGTCGCGGTACTCGGATACCGCTACATCCACGCCCTGGGGCGTGTCACGACCGTTCTCGGCGGCATCGGCTTCGCCTACCTGGCCTTCCGGCTCGTAACCACCACGGACCACCTCAGCTCCCTGCTCGGGGCCAAGCCCTTCAACGCCGCGACCTTCCTGCTCGCGATCTCTCTCGGTGCCGGATGGCAGCTGACCTACGGCCCCTACGTCGCGGACTACTCCCGCTACCTGCCCAGGACAACCTCCCCGCGCACCACCTTCCACTGCACCCTGTGGGGCAGCGTGCTCGGCTCGCAGTGGTCCGGGGCCTTCGGCGCACTCCTCGCCGCCCTGCCGGCCGCTGCGGGGCAGGGCTTCCTCGACAGCCAGATCGGTTTCTTGGGACACCTGGGCGGCAGCGGTGCGGTCGCGCTGCTGATCTACCTGGTCATCGTCGTGGGCAAACTGACCGTCAACACTCTCAACGCCTATGGCGGGTTCATGTCGATCCTGACCACCGTCTCCGCCTTCACCAGCGAACGGCGGATCTCCTCGCGCGTGCGCACCCTGTACATCACCAGCTTCCTGGCGCTGTCCGTTCTCGTTGCCCTGCTGGCCAGCCACGACTTCCTCAGCAACTTCAAGAACTTCGTCCTCACCCTGCTGATGGTCTTCACCCCTTGGAGCGCCATCAACCTGGTGGACTACTACCTCGTGGCCAAGGAACGCGTCGACATTCCCGCCCTGTATGACCCCGACGGCCGCTACGGCCGTTGGAACCCCGTCGCGCTCGGCTGCTACGCCGCCGGGATCGTCACCCAGATCCCCTTCCTCGCCCAGACCCTCTACACCGGCCCCATGACGAAGATGCTCGGCGGTGCCGACATCTCCTGGATCGTCGGACTGGTCGTCACCGCCGCCCTGTACTACCCCCTCAGCCGCAGTCGCTCCCCGGCACCGGAACAGATGATCTACCCGGAGGGCTTCCTGTCCGACACCGCCCCCGCCGGCGCCACAACTTCGAGCTGATCACAGCCGGCGCAACCTGTGGCCGTGCCTGCCGCCGGAGCGCCGGCTGCCCAAGTCCGGCCCCGCCGACATCCCCCCGGATCGGCGGGGTCGGACCCTTTCGAAAGCTGATGAAAGCGACGAACGGACGCTCCCATGGACCCCATCGAAGAACTCGCCGGCCTCCTCGCGGGAGGCCGTCTGATCACCGACCCGGAGATCATCGACGGCTACCGCCGCGACGAGGCCCACACGGTCGTGCCCGGTCACCCCCTCGCCGTCCTGCTGGCCACCAGCACCGAGGAAGTGTCAACAGCCATGCGCTGGGCGCACGCCCACGGCGTACCCGTGGTGCCCCGCGGCGCCGGAACCGGCCTCGCCGGCGGGGCAACCGCCACCGACGGCTGCCTCGTGCTCTGCCTGTCCCGGATGACAGCCATCCGCGAGGTCAACGCCGAAGACCAGTACATCGTCGTCGAGCCCGGCGTCATCACCGCCGATGTGGACCGCGCCGCTCGGGCGGTGAACCTGATGTACGGGCCCGACCCGTCCAGCTGGGAGACCTCCACGATCGGCGGCAACCTCGCCACCAACGCGGGCGGTCTGCGCTGCGTGAAGCACGGAGTCACCCGCGACTGGGTGCTCGGGCTCGAAGTGGTCCTCGCCGACGGCCGCGTGATCCATACCGGCGGCCACACCGTCAAGGGCGTCACCGGATACGACCTGACCAGCCTGTTCGTTGGCTCGGAAGGAACGCTCGGGATCATCGCCGGCGCCACCCTCCGACTGCGCCCGCGCCCGGCCCAGGAGCCCATCACCATCGTGGGCAGCTTCCCCTCTCTGCGCAGCGCAGGCGAGGCAGTCGCCGGTGTCGTCCGCTCGGGCATCACTCCCGGTCTGATGGAACTGATGGATCGGGCCACCTTGCGCTCCATCGACGACTGGAAGCACATCGGCCTCGACACCGATACCGCCGCCATGCTCCTCGCCCAGGCCGACGACGAACAGTCCGCGGCTTTGATCGGCAACGCCTTCGAGGCGGCGAGCGCCGACTTCGTCGCCACCTCGAGTGACGCTCTCGAAGCCGCCCAGCTCCTGGAAATTCGCCGGCTCGCCTACCCGGCCGCCGAGCGCCTCGGACGGTGCCTGGTCGAGGACGTCGGCGTCCCGCGATCCCGCATCCCCGACATGGTCGAGCGGATCGAGCAGATCGCCGCCGAGCACGAAGTCACCGTCCTGACGGTCGCTCACGCAGGCGACGGCAACCTCCACCCGACCTTCGTCTTCGAATCAGGCACCGATGAAGTCCCGCACAATGTCTGGGAGGCAGCCGACGAGGTCTTCCGCTCGGCATTGTCGATGGGCGGCACCCTCACCGGTGAGCACGGCGTCGGCGCGCTGAAGCGACGATGGCTCGAACTGGAAATCGGGGCCGAGGCCATGAGCGTGCACCAGGCCATCAAGACGGCACTCGACCCCATCGGCATCCTCAACCCCGCCAAGGCGATCTGAGACCTGGACTCAGCCCACCGACCACGCAAAGGCCCACGACGAGGAGTCGAGGACGTCGGGAACCTCAATGCCGATGAGGGAACGATGCGTGCACCAGCATCAGCCCACGAGCTATCCACCTGCCGCCCTACAGGATGGGCACACGGAGAAATCCGCACCTTTAATTCGAGACAGCTGTCTCATACGCAAGACCCGGAATTGTGAAGGGCGAGGCGAACTGCCGATGAAAATCCATGAAGTGCGCGCGCTCATCCAGCTCAAGCCCATCGAACTCAACCGGCATCGCCGGCACCTGGCGGCCGCACACACCACGGAGGCCTTCCGGCTGCTGGCCCGCCGGGCTCTGCCTCGTTCCGTCTTCGACTACATCGACGGCGGCGCTGACGAGGAGACGAGCCTGCGTGCCAACGTGGATGCCTTCCGACGCCGGCGGTTCGTGCCGCGCGCGCTGACCGATGTCTCCGCTCCTGACCTCAACACGGAAATCCTGGGCCAAGCCGTCTCAGCACCACTGGGTCTGGCGCCGACCGGTTACACCCGCATGATCTCCGCACTCGGAGAGCCTGCGGTGATGTCCGCGGCCGCTGCCGCGGGCCTTCCGTACGTACTGTCCACTATGGCCACCACGTCGCTGGAGGACGTCGCGGCAGCGGCGCCCAGTGCAGAGCGCTGGTTCCAGCTGTATGTCTGGAAGGACCGCACACTCACCGAACAACTGGTGCAACGGGCTGCACAGTCCGGCTACTCGGTTCTGGAAATCGCGGTGGACACCGCCGTTTCCGGCTTCCGTGTACGCGATGTGCGCAACGGACTCACGATCCCGCCGGCGCTCACCCTGTCCAGCCTCGTGGACATCGGTATGCGTCCGCGCTATTGGACCAGCATGCTGCGCCATCCGGCGCTGCAGTTCGCCAACGTAAGCTCCGACGGCGGGGACGGCTCACCCGCCTACACCATCGAGAACATCACCAGCCAGTTCGATCCGGCAGTCACCTGGGACGACGTGGCGCGTATTCGCGACCAGTGGCCGGGCAAAATAGTCATCAAGGGGCCGATCAGCGCGCAGGACGCCGTGCGGGCCCGCGAACTCGGACTGGACGGCGTACATCTGTCCAACCACGGTGGGCGCCAACTCGACCGCTCCATCGCCCCGATCGACCTGGTGTCCCCTGTCCGCTCGGCGGTGGGCGAGGACTTCTCCATCCTGGTCGACTCGGGTGTCCGGCACGGCGCGGACATCGCTGCTGCGCTGGCCCTGGGGGCCGATGCCTGCTTCATCGGGCGCCCCTACCTCTGGGCCCTGGCGGCCGGCGGACAGCAGGGAGTCAGCCGCCTCCTGCATGTCCTTACCGACCAATTGCGCCGCACCATGCAGTTGCTTGGAGTGACCTCGATCGACCAACTGCGGAGCGAAGGGCCCTCTCTGGTCACGCGAGACTGATGCGACGTGACGCCGGACCCGGCAGCAAGCGGCCTACCAGCGCATGCCGAGATTGTCGAGGTCGACGAGGCGTTGTGGGGTGAGTTCGGCGGCGCGCCTTCGTACGTTGTCGAGCCAGGTTCCCCGTGAACGTCCCGGCTCCCGCCCCCAGTCGTCGGGCGTGGTGTAGTCGTACGCGCCCCTCGGCATGCTCCTCAGGCTGAAGCCCGAGGATTCTGGCCGTCCCATGGGCTGCTGTGCCACTACGCGGCACGGTTTCCGTGGGGGATTCCTTGGCCTCCTATTCCTTCACGTTGTGCCAGAACCGGGTTCCGGTCTTACCGGCGCGCCGCAGGACTGGGACCAGCCCGAGGACCAGCAGGTCGGCGGCGGGTCATGGTGGGGGTGGCGGCTGCCGCCCTATGGGAGGTCGCGCCCCGCCGCCCCGCCGCCCCGCCGCCCCGCCGCCCCGCCGCGGAGCGCCCGGCGTCCACGGCCAGGACCGTCAGGGTGCGGGCAACACGGCGGGCGGTGCGGGACAGGACGTTGCCACTGACGTCGTACTTGTCGTCGAGCGAGACGAAAGTGGACCCGCCGATGCCGAGCCGGGCCAGCCCGTCCAGCAGCGCGATGCCCACACCGCCCGACCGCACGGCGACACCCGCCGTGCCCGGCCTGGGATGCCCGGCGGCGAAAGTGGCGTCCAGGCGGACGGCGTCCTCGGTGTTGGTCAGGCCCAGGCAGTTCGGGCCCACCAGCCGCATGCCGTGACGACGGCGCGCGTTCATCAGGTTCTCCGCCAGGTTTGCGTCCAGACAGGCCGAGACGACGAGCAGGGCGTGCACGCCGGCTTCCCCGCACTCCTGGGCCACCTGGGGAACGGCCGCGGTGGGGACGGCGACGACCGCGAGGTCGAGCACTTGCGGCAGCGCGGCCACGGACCGACAGGCGCGCACCCCGGTGATCACGGACGCCTGCGGATGCACGACGAGGCCCCGACCGGTGAAGGACGCGGTGAGGATGTTGCGCAGGTTCGCCCGCCCCACGGATCCAGGAGTGCGGCCGGGCTCTGATCACCGCGACGGCGCGAGGGGCCGCAAGGGGCGCAGGGTGACGACGTAGGCGAGTCGGCCGCGGTTGTCCACGGCATTCGGCCTTCCGACGGGTGCGACGTCAGTGGGATCCGTGAGCCGGACTGGCCGCCGGACGACGGCAACGAGGACGACACCTGAACCCCTACCGACGTCCCCGCTCCCTGCCACCAGGCAGGGAGCGGGGACGTTCGTGGTTTGTGGCCAGGCCTCTGCGAAGGCTGCGAGGGCAAAAAACAGTCCCCGGTAGTGCTGCACGTGTCCTGAAGCTTCAGTCGTCACTGTCGCCTCGGTATCGCGCCGGCTTGCCGGGGGCCTGAACCACATCCTGTCGGAGCCGCTCCGCCGACTAGGCGTCCTCATCGACTTTGCGACCTTTTCGGTGTTGTGGCCTAAGAACCACCATCCACGCTTTATGTTCCGAGTCAATGGGTTTTAGGTAAATTTCTCGACGGCTGACGGGTGGGGGCGCCGCAGGCTGGAGACTGCTCGGAGCTGCTGCAGGGTCCGCGGTGCCGCGCAGATTTTGGTGGACAGGTCGGCAGGGCCGCAGGGCAGGCGGAGATCCGAGAGGGGCAGGGGGTGCTGGCGAAGGGAAAGCTGGTCGCCATCTATCCGGAGGGCACGCGTTCCCCCGATGGCCGGCTGTGCAAGGGCAAGGTCGGGGTGGCGGTGATGGCGCGAGCCGCTCAGGTTCCGGTGATTTCGTGCGCGGTGGCTTGGCACGTCCGCCTCGACATGGCCAAGCGGATCAATCTCCTGCCCGTCCCTTTACCAAGCCCGCGCCGAGCAGCGCTCAGCGCGTCGGACGGTAGGTCGCGATGATCACTCCGCTGCTGGTCGGCCGGGCGCTCACCAGCTGCAACTTCTTCAGGTTGGCATCGTCGGCGAACAGCTTCTTGCGGCCCTCGCCGGCCACCACCGGGTGAATCAGCAGTACCAGTTCGTCCAGCAGGTCCTGCTCCAGCAGCGAACGCACCAGCGTCGGGCTGCCCGCGACGGTGATGTCCTTGCCCTCGCCCGCCTTGAGCTCCTCGATCGCGGCCGCCAGATCGCCGTTGATGAGCGTGCTGTTCGCCCAGTCCTCGACACTGTCCAGCGTGGAGGAGACGACGTACTTGGGAGAATCGTTGATCCACTTGGCGAAGCCGACATCCTCGCCGCTGGTCACCGTCGGCCAGTACCCGGCCCACTCGGTGAAGGTCACCCGGCCCAGCAGAATCGTGTCGGCCGTCTCCAGCGTCTCCCCGAGCGCCGCGCCCATCTCCTCGTCGAAAGCGAACTGCCACTCGTTCGGCGACTGGGCGACACCGTCGAGCGAGACGAACAGACCCGAAACGACCTTGCGCATGATTCCTCCGTCATGAGTTCGGGGTCGTCTGCCCGGTCCCGGCCGGGACGGCCCTCTGACCGGGACGAGCCGACCCCGTCGGCTACGCCAGGAAGACTATGCGGGCATCGAGACTGAGGTCTTGTACAGAAGCGACAGGGGCTCCGCCCTGTCCGGAGCGCTCAGCCGAGTGGCGGTCCGGCCGATGTACCGGGCCAGGGACCGCGCCAGATGCGGCTGGTCGAAGTAGCCCAGCCGGTGCACGACGTCCTGGGCCGGCGCACCCTCCTGGATCAGTACCGCCGCCTCGCGGGCGCGTCGGATCTGCCGGATGGCGCCCCAGGTGAGGCCCGTCGCCGCGACAAGGCGCCGCTGGAGGGTGCGCTCGGAGACGTCGAGGGTGGCGCCGTCGAGCATGGCGGGCACGATCGGGTCACAGTCCACGATGCCCTCACGCACCATGCGCCGCACGAACGCCTCCGCGTTGTCGTAATCGGGCGGGTGCCAAGCGGAGCCCTTCAGCCAGACGGAGTGCGGCGTCACGTCGGGTATCTCCGCGCTACCGCCCACGAGCCGGCTGATCGGTATGTGCGGCATCGAGGTGCCGAGGGCAAAGCTGATGCCGAAGAACATGGCGTCCTTGGGGACGGGGGCCAGGCAGGCCTTGGGCTCCGGGCCCAGTACGGCCGCCTGGACCTGACCGTGGTGCTCCCAGAAGACGAGCTCCCAGTGCGATGTCGCGATCGACGTCATCCGGCTCACGTCTTCGCTACGGCTGCGCCACACCCGCTCGATGTACGGCAGCTCCGACGGCCGGCTCTCGATCTCCAGACCCAACCGGATCATCCCCCGTTCACCGCCGCCTGAGCCGCCAGTGTGCCACGTCGTCCGGACGTCCAGAGCGAGTGCGAGATACGCGGGGAGGATCGGCGCGGCTCGGCCTTGGCTCCCGCTGAGGCGGTCACGGCACCTTCCTCGCGGCGCAACCATGATCGGTCTTCAGGCATGATGATCACCAACGAGTGATCCATGAGAAGGGGCATCCGTGCACGTAGACAGGCGCTGGGCCAGATCCGCCGTCGCCGCGGCAGGGGCGGTGATCTTCTTCATCACCGCCTGCGATGGGCCGTCAGCCCTGGCAGACGGTGAGAGCTCGCCGAATCCCGACTTCGCGGCTTTCCAGGCCAAGCCCTGTCCAGAGCTCACCGATGGCGACAAGGCCAACGGCCACCTGATCACCACGGCCGCCGGCCCGCGCGAAGGCATCACCGTCCGCCCCGGCGGCGAACCGCAGACAGTCCTCGTCAAGCTCTGCAACACCACCGGCAAGGCACTCCGCGACATCGCGCTCTCCGCGCAGGTCGAGTCCAACTACGCGGGCGAGCAGCCGCCCAGGCTGTCGGTGGAGCGGCGCGAGGCCCCCGACGGCGACTGGCATCCCGTCGAACTGGTCGTGGCCAACGACTATCAGCCGTTGACCGGCGCTTCCGGTGCACAGGACCTGCCCGCCCAGGGCACCCGCACCGTGGAGTACCGGATCAGCGCCGCCGAGGACGCCCCCGCGGGCCGGGGACGGCTCGGTATCCATGCCGTCCGGGCCGACGCAGACCCGTTCGACATGGAGGACATGCGGGGCGGCGGCAGCGGAGGTTTCCCGCTCACCACCGCCTCTCGCGAGTGATGGGTCCGACAACATCCGACGCACGGGGGCCAATCCTCACGAGCGGCTGCGGGAGCTGCACACGATTGGAGCCGCGCTTCAGCAGGTCAGCGAATTCCTTCAGTCTCTCCACCTCGACGGCCCGCCGCCCTCACGGGCGGCTGGGTGCTTCGGCCCCGCCGCCTCGCTGCCCCGCCGGACCTGCTCCAGCACCCGTGCATGGAGTACGGCCCTTCGGCGGCACCGGGAGCAGGCTTCCGGTGAGGGTGTACCACTCGTCGGCGTCCGTGTACTGGACGGCAATGCCGGCGCGCCCGTCGGGGAGGAGACTGGTGGTGACGGTGAGCTCGCCGGTGATGACGCCGACCTCGGTCATCACGCTGCCGGGCCCGGCTTTCGCCTCGTCGATGAATCGCTCCTGCTGGAGGCCGTGGTCGCTCATGAGGAGCAGGTACCCAGCATCTCGGTGAGCGTGTTCTTCTCGGCTTTGGTCACCGACAGCTCGTACGTCGCCTTCACCCACACCCAGGCCCGGGCGTAGGTGCACCAGTAGGTCTTGGACGGCGGCTGCCACGAGTAACTGTCAAGACTTGTGGATCAGCCTGGGAGTATGACCAACTTGCCCCGGACGTGCCCGCCCTCGCTTTCGCGGTGTGCCTCGTGGGCCTCGGCCAGCGAGTATGTTTCCGGCCACCGGGACCGTCAACTCGCCGCTCGCCGCTCGCCGCTCGCCGCTCGCCGCCAGGGCCGCGGCTCGTGCCAGCCGCTTGGGGAGCTCATCGGTGTCAGCGGACACGAATCGCACACCGAGTTCAGCCGCGTTGAAGGCGGCAATGGTCGCCAACCGCTCGGGGCCGCCCACCACGTCGATCAACGCCGGCAGTGAGCCCTTTCCCGCCATGTCGAATGCCGCGTCCACGCCCTTGTGCGAGAGCACGCGGATCCGCTCGGCCAGCCCGTCGCCGTAGGTCACCGGTTCGGCTGTGAGTGAGCGCAGGTACTCATGGTTGTGCTCGCTCGAGGTGCCGATCACGGTGGCGCCGAGATGCCTGGCGAGTTGCACGGTACTGTGCCGACGCCGCCTGCCGCCCCGTCGACGACCAGAGTCTCCCCGGGCTTCAAGCCGATATCGGTCAGCGCCTGATAGGCCGTGTTGGCGGCCACGGGCAGCGCGGCGGCGACTTCCCAGGACACTGCCTCTGGCTTGCGCGCGAGCTGTCCTGCCGGTGCCAACGCCAGTTCGGCGTATCCACCGGAGCCGATGGAGCCGAATACCTCGTCGCCGACTGTCAGGCCGCACACGCCGTCGCCGGTCTCCTCCACGTCGTCGGCCACGTCGCCACCGGGCACCGCCGGGAACTCCACAGGCATCATCGCCGCCAAGGCACCGGTGCGCAGCTTCCAGGCGATCGGATTCACACCAGCGGCCCGGACCCTGACCAGCACCTCGCGCGGCCCAGGGTGCGGAGCCTGGAGTTCGACGACACCCAACACCTCTGGGCCGCCGTACTGCGTGTACTGAACCGCGTGATAGGTCTCGGTCATGCCTGTCCTTCCCATCCTTCGGATCCTGCGTGTCCGGCTGTCAGACGGTCTCGTCGAGTAGGCGACGGTGTTCGGCGGGCAGCTGCAAGCGAGCCCCGGCGAGTGCTTCGTCGAGCTGCTCCGATGTGCTGACCCCGACGATCGGGGTGGCGGTCGGCTTGCCGCCGATCAGCCAGGCCAAGACGACCTGGGTGCGGCTTACACCGAGGTCCCCGGCCACCTTGCTCAGGGCCGTGAGCCGTCGGGAGTTGCCGGGGTGGTCGTAGGCATCGGGAAGCGGCCGGTCCGGGCGGCTGTAGAACCCGTTCAACAGGGCGGTGTACACCCACAAGGACAGGTCCGGTTCGCTGTCGACGTAGTCGATGACCTCGTCGGTGACCCATCCGAAACGGTGGGCCTGGCCGGGCACCGGCACGCCGGGGCGGGGCTGGAGATAGGAATGGCGCAGCTGGAGCGCGCTGTATCCGGTCCAGCCGTTGTCCCTGGCGATCTGTCGGGCCCGCTCCACTCGCCACACCGGGTGGTTGGAGCAGCCCAGCCGGCTCACCGTGCCCTCGGCAACGAGTTCGCCAAAAGCCTCAGCGGACTCAGCCAGAGGGACTGTGCGGTCCTCCATGTGGGCCCAGTACAGATCGATCCGGTCGGTGCCCAGCCGACGCAGGCTGCCCTCGACAGCGGCCTTGACCGCCGACGCCGACAGGCCCTCGCGGTTGGCCGGCCAGTCGCCAGGGCCGACGGGTTGGGCACCCGCCTTGGTGCTGAGAAACACCTGGTCGCGCCAGCGGGGACGGCGGGCCAGCCAGCGCCCGATGACCTCCTCGCTCTGTCCGCCGTGGCTGTTCGGATCGGACCAGAAGGCGTAGCAGTTGGCCGTGTCGACGATCGTCCCGCCGGCGTCCGCGAACCGGTCGAGCAGATCTAACGACCTAGCGGCGTCCACTGTGGTGCCGAATCCCATCGTTCCCAGCGCGAAGTTCACATCGGGCATACCTCGGGTCCTTTCCTGGCGAATGGCACAGACGCGCAGCGCGCGCCGGTCATCCTCGCAATTGAAGTGCGCTCGAAGGCAAGCCGGGGTTGTTCATGCCGCGGCGGCCTCAGGGCGTTCGACGAGGTGACCGTTCTCGAAGCGGGCGCCGGCGCGGACGAGGGCGACGAGGTGGGGTGCGGTGATCGCACGCCAGCGGGCCTGAGCGGACTCGGCCAGTTTGAACACCATCGCCAGTGCGCCTGCCGGGCTGCCCGCGCCGCGGGTGACCTCGGTCCGGAGCTTGACCGTGGAGAAGGTTGACTCGATGGGATTCATGGTGCGCAGACACCTCACGATGCCAACGCGTCAAGCTACGGCAGCGAGTTCGGTGGAGAACGCCGTGTTCTCGTCGAACAGCTTGCGGTGTTGGAGGCAGTGATAGAGCTGGCCGATCATGCGGTTGAAGAGGTTCCTCTGGGCGGCCGCGTGCCAGTCTCCGTGCTCGCGGCGTCGTCGGTAGTGGGCGTTGGCCCCAGCAGAGGCTCGCAGCGAGGCGAAGGCCCAGAGGTAGCCGGCGTGATTAAGGCGGTCGTTCTTCACCCACCGCCGCGTGATGGATGACTTTCTGGATGCCGAGCCCGGGGAAGCTCAGCACGATCTCCCGCACTGGGTGCTGGGGCTGTGGTTCGGCGTCGACCGCTCAACCATCCGCGCGATCGGAGAGATCCGGGCCCTGCCGGCCGGGCGGGGATGCACGGTCCCCGACCGGTCCGGTCTGCGCCTCCCTGTCGGACGTGTTCACCTACGCCCAGGAACCGCAGTCGTCATCGCCAGGACGACTCCGCCGACTGGCACGACCATGCCTACCTCGCCCCGCGCCACGACTTCAAGAACACCTCTCTCGGCTCCAACGGCAAGGCCACCGACGGCCCCGCCTGCCAGAAGGGCCCAAGGCGTTTGGCGGCTCGCCGACCGCTGCCCTCCCGGCACCTGGCAGCCGCTGCTCGTGCTCTCGCCGTACAGCAAGGTCAACAAGGTCGACCACACCCTGACCGATCAGGCGTTCATCACCTGGTTCCCCGAGGACAACTGGTATACCGGCCGCCTCGGCGACCATTCCTTCGATGCCACGGCCGGCTGGTCGAGCACCGCAGTTTGCGGAGGAGCCGCCAGGACTTGAGGGTGGCGACGGCCTGCTCGACGAGGGCCCGGATCTTTGCGTGGGATCGGTTCACAGCCTTCTGGCCTGCGGAGAGGGTCTCCCGCCGGCCCCAGCACGGGATGCGGACCGTGCCGCCGGCACCCCGGTAACCCTTGTCGGCCCAGCACTTGATGCCGGCCTCGGCGAGGGCGTCGACGATGCCGTGTTCGCGGGCCGCGCGGACGTCGTGGACGGCGCCGGGCAGGGCCGATCAGGCCCACAGCAGTTGACCGGAGGGGTGATGACCTGCACGTTCATCCCGTGCTTCTTGTGTTTGCCGGAGTACAACGGCCGGTCCACGGCAATGCGGTCGATCGGCAGCAGCGTGCCGTCCAGGATCACGAACGCCTTCACCGACGCGGTCCGCACCGCGTCGGTGAGGCTGGGGGCGAGGGCGGCCAGGAGTTGGACAGCCTCGGTGACATAGCGGTAGGCCGTGGTGGTTCCGACGCCGAACCCGGCCGCGAGTTGGGCATACGTGTGTCCCACTCGCAGGTGGGCGAGTGTCAGCAGGGCCTGGCGGCCGGCGCTCAGGCGCCGCCAACGGGAGCCGATCGTACGGCGGTGTCGCCGCAACTGCTGGGTGAGGAAGCGGAGGGCAGAGCTGGACACGTCGACGCCCGACGGGTAAACAAGCACGTGAAGCCTCTGGTGGAGACGGTTCTCTTGGTCGAGAACCCATCTACCAGGGGTTTCACCACGTTGTCAGCCCAACCGCCGTACTCCAGAAGCAGGTTGGAAAGGGCTCAATCAGTCCTGGATTTCACCGGGTGAGCGTTCCTCGCCCGTTGAGGACGTCGGCGAGCCCGTGCTTCAAGATGCGGTTGCCGACACTTGCTGGATACCCTCGGTGTGTGGGGTGGTGACGAGTCCCGTGTCCGGGCGTACCACTGCTCCGGCGGAAGCGACGACTTCCGCCATACAGACTCAAGCAGCGTTCACGCCTCCACGGGAGGAAGGTTTGCTATGAGTTTCACTACTACACGTGCAGCCAAAGCTGCCGCGGCAACTGCGATCGCAATTCCCCTCACGCTTGGCGGCCTGACATCGCAAAGTCATGCGCAGGGTCCGTCCCCCAGCCCGTCGGGAACATTCGGTCCCGGCTGTTCGGCGCTCTCCGAGAAGGTTGACACGTCCAAGGACAAGGTCACGGAGGGGGCGGCCGCACATCCACAACTCAGCCAGCTGGTCTCAGCCGTGGTCAGGGCGAGGCTGAGCGGCTCCCTCGACGGGAAGCCCAACATCACCGTCTTCGCGCCCAACAACCAGGCTTTCCAGAAGCTGACCGTGTCGCAGCTCAGTTCCCTACTGGGCAATCAGGGCCAACTGAAGAAGGTACTGACCTACCACGTCGTGGACAAGCAAATCACCCCAAGTGAACTCTCCAAGGGTTCCTTCACGACGATGGAAGGCGGGAAGCTGACCACGTCGGGATCGGGCACCGACTTCAAGGTCAACGGCAAGGCGAACATCGTCTGCGGCAACATCAAGGTTGCGAACGCCACTGTGTATGTCATCGACTCCGTGCTCAGGCCACCGTCCTGACACATTGAAGCGCCCCCGCTCGATGGCCTTTTCCAGGCCGCGGCGGCACCCTCGCCACACCGGACCGAACGCGGTCGACTCGGTTTCCGAGAGCATGCCCACGTCCGCGAGGGAGCCGCCGCCCAGCGCGACCTCGATTTCGTCTGGTCCCGAAACCGGGGTCCGTTGCGTGATCGTCTTCTGTCCGGGTTCATCCGATGAGACCGAGGGCGGTCAGAGGTCGGTGCAAGTCGCGGGCTGCATGGCGTAGGGCGGCGGCGATGTCGGTGCGGCCGTCTTGGCGATGGACGCCGATGGCCGCAGGCCGGCCATGACGCGTGGAAGGCTGCCGGTACGGATCTTGGAGTCGTCCTCGCGGAAGGTCCGGTCCCGGACGTGGTGCAGCAGGTTTTCGATCTTCCAGTGCCCTCTGATCCAGGCTGCGAGCCGGGCGCCGCTCGCGGTGCCGGGTGGCAGGCTGGTGATCAGGTGGACGCGCTCGATGGTGAGCTTGCCGCTGGTGAAGTCCTTCCTCCAGCGCACGACTTGAAGGGCCTGGCGGGCATCGGGGTAATCAAGGTGGGCGAAGGCGGCGGACTTCAGCTGTCTGATCTCCAGGCGGTGATGCGCCGTGGTGCGCTCGTAGTGGTCCAGGGCGATGTCCTGCCAGGGCAGGCGGCGGACGCGGTCGAACAGGGTGGGGTGGTTGGCCTTGACCTGGGCGATGTGGTGAGCGCCGCGGGTGCGGAGGTAGGTGCCGTGGGCGTGCTGGGTGTGCAGGGCGTCGGCGGTGATCACCGTGTCGGTCAGGTCGAGGGTGTCCAGCAGGGGCCGGAAGGCGGGATTTCATTGCTCTTGTCTGCGACCTGGCGCTGGGCCAGGACGCTGCCGGTGTGTTCCATCGCGGCGAGCACGGTGACGTGCGCGGTGGTGGCGGTGCGTGAGCCGCGCAGGGCCTTGCCGCCGACCGCGATCGCCCGTAGCCCGGGCCCGGCCGGGGTGGCGCGGGCGGTGAGGAAGGCGCCGATCGCCCGGTCCAGAGCGTCGCCGTCGAGCTGGACAAGAAGACGTCGCAGGGTGTGGGGGTGCGGGACGGACACGACGCCGGTCAGCGGGTCGACGGGGAAGCCGAGGGCTCGGCAGGCCCAGGCGGGGACGTCGGATATCCACTCCGCGATCGCGGTGAGTGACCGGGCACCGGCCAGCACGCTCGCCGCGGTCGCGGCGATGAGCGCGGGCAGCGGATGGCGGCGTCCGCGAACGCCTCGCGGGTCGGGCACCAGGTCCAGGAAGCCGGACAGGCCGACCGCGTCCGGCAGCGGAGCCGGCTCGGAGGCCCGGGTCAGTTGATCCAGCGCGGCAGGGATGAGGGAAGATGCAGGAGCAGGCACGGACTCGCCAGGTGTTCATGGGACTTCGACACTCACATGATCACCGGCACCGTGCCTGCACTGCGTTCGCTCTCCCCTGCCCGAACCGGGACGTCCAGCGCGACTCCAGACCAGTCCGGCGCACCGGACGGATCCCAATCATGCAACGGACCCTGCTGGAGTAGGGCGCGTACGACCTGAACGACACCGAAGGTCTCCCGCTTCTGGCCAAGGAAGGCGAGACGTACACGCCTGAATTCGCGAGGCTGAAGAACTACGCAGCAAAGCCCGTCAAGGTTCCGGCCGGGAAAGGCAGCGACATCTTTCTACCTGGCCAAAATGAAAATCACCGGACCACCGAAGGAGACAGCACGCAACTGCCGCTTCGAATATGAGCAGGGTGGCCGGGCGTACATCCAGACGCTGGACTGCGAGCTCGAACTCAAGGTTGCCGAGTAGGGGCTTTCGCGGGACCCTCTGCGCTCTGCTGCAGGCCAGTCGTCAAGCCAAACGAGCTGACAGACGATCTACTCCGCGGACGGCCGCCCACGACCAGCACGAGCACCCCGAGCATCGACAGCCATCCACTGTCCTGACACCTCGTGACGAGTCGAGATGCGCTACGGCTCGCGCGGTGCGGCAGCGCCAGCCGGGGGCGGCCTGTGCTGCATCGGCAGCTCCACATGGAGCTTGTACCCACCGTCGACTGTGCACTCGGCGGCGATCGTGCCGCCGAGGAGTTCAGCGCGTTGGCGCAGGCCGGCGAGGCCGTGGTGGGCGCTGGGCAGGGGTAGTGCCGGCCGGGTGGGGGCGGTGTTGATGACGGTGGTGTGGAGGGCGCCGTCCCTGTGGTGGATGTACACCCTCGCCGTGGCGCCGGGGGCGTGTTTGCGGACGTTGGTCAAGGCTTCCTGGACGGAACGGTAGACAGCGCGTTGAATGCTGGGCGGAAGGTCTTCGGGCAGGTCCGTCTCCAGTTCCGCTTCGATTCCACTGCCGCCGACCAGTTGCTGCAGGTCGGCGATGGAAGGCTGGGGAGTGAGCTCTGTGGGGCGGCTGCCGGATGCGCGCAGCACGCTGACCATGTGCCGCAGTTCGTCCAGGGTCTGCACGCTGAGCCGTCGGATCGTGGCCGCGGCCTTTCTGGTCTCGGGATCCCGGCTGCCCACCTGGAGTGCTCCGGCCTGTACCGCGATGAGGCTGACTTGGTGGGAGACCACGTCGTGCATCTCCCGGGCGAGTTGTGCGCGTTCCTTCGCCAGGACGCTCTGGGCGGTCAGCAGCCGTTCGTGCTCGCGGGCCTCGGAGATTTCAGACAGTCGAAGGGACAGTTCGAGTCGGGCCTGCACGAGCTGTCCCAGGAAGACGGGGGCGACTGAGACGGCCAGGGTGTAGGTGAGGTGGACCAGACTGGAGGTCTCGGCAAGGTCGGCCGCCTCCAGGGACGACCACGGCCAGGGCAGGAAGTCCGTGATCGCGTAGGCCAGGGCGCAGCCGGCCAGCAGGATGCGGTGGCGGCTGAGAGAGGAGAGCGTGTACAGCGCGGCCAAGGTTGCGAATACCGCGTCGGAGACCATGGCGGTGGGGAGTGTGAACACGAAGGTCGTCAGTGGCAGGCGGCGACGCAGCGCGAGGGCAAGCGCGGCGAGCAGCGCGCAGGCCGTGGCCGCGTGCTCCTCAATCTCGATGTGGGCCCAGGCATCAGCCAGCGACGCCCCGATGAGGGCGGCGTCCAGCAACCGAGCCGGCAGGCGTCGGACGTTCAAAGGGTGTCCCCATCCCGTGGTGGCGGCAGGAGGCCCGCGCGTTCGGCGATCAAGGCCGCCTCGACGCGGCTGCTGACCCGCAGTTTGCTGAGAACGGCGCTGACGTGGCCTTTGACGGTGCCGGTGCTCAGGTGCATCCGTTCGCCGATGTCGGTGTTGGCGAGCCCCGCTGCTATCAGTATGAGGACGGCACGCTCGCGTTCAGAGAGCCGGGCAGCGAGTCGGACAGCGGAGGGTTCGCGCGCACCCTTGTCGAGGTAGCCGTCCACCACTGTGCGGGTGACCTTGGACGACAGTACGGTCCCACCCTCGGCCAGGGTTCGTACCAGGTAGGGGAGATGCTCGGGGTCGGTGTCCTTGAGTAGAAATCCGGCGGCGCCCGAGCGCAGGGCGGTCGCCACGTACTCGTCGGTGTCGAACGTGGTGAGCATGGCCACCACTGGAGGATGGGGGATACGACGAATGTTGGCCAGAATGGTGAGCCCGTCCACGTCCGGCATCCGGATGTCCAGCAGGACCACGTCAGGGTGCAGCTCGCCCACCGTCCGGACGGCCTGGCTGCCAGGTACCGCGGCGATGACCTCAATGTCCTCAACAGCGTTGAGAATATGCGTGAAGCCCAAGCGGATCAGGGCTTCGTCGTCGACCACCAGTACCCGGATCACGTGCGCTCCGCTCGTCGCATGCCCGCCTTTCGATCCTTACCACGCCCGAAGCCGTCTGTCGGCGACCGACGTGCGTTTCCCGCCAGACGGCGGCGCGGGTCCGGCCAGTCGGCCAGGTAACTCCGGCCAGTCGACGGGGCGCCTCTGGAAAGTCGCCGGGGTGGCTGGGACGACTGGTCGGTCGACCTTGAAGGCATGACGCAGAACGCATCGTTGACCCTGTCGGCACAGGTATCACGTGAGCTCGGGACGGATCGCTCGTCCACCCCGGTCAGCGCACCGTCGACGGGCCGGCTCATCGGTATCGACCTGGCCCGCGGGTTCGCCGTCTTCGGCATGTACTCCGCCCATGTCGGACCCGACGTGACGGTGGGCGGACCGATGGGGATCCTCCTGGAGTTGGCGCGGGGCCGCTCCTCCGCCCTCTTCGCCCTGCTCGCCGGCTTCTCGCTGGTCATCATCACCGGCCGCCCGCATCCGAGGACAGGGCGCCTCGGCCGGCGGGCGGTCGTCAGGATCGTGATCCGCGCCGTCATCCTCCTGGTGCTCGGCTACGCCTTGACCGCACTGGACACTCAGGTCGATGTGATCCTCAGCTTCTACGGGCTGCTCTTCCTGACCGCGCTCCCGCTGTACAGGTTGCGGGCAAGGACGCTCGCACTCGTCGCCGGCGCGGGCGCACTGATCTTGCCCCAAGTCCTGTACGCGGTAAGGAAATCGATCGAGGAGGGGAGTTGGGCGGATGCCATCACAGCCGGCGACCCGCTGGCCAGGATCAGCAACACAAACGGCATCATCGAACTTTTGTTCACCGGAGAGTATCCGGTTCTCACCTGGATTCCGTTCCTGATCGCGGGCATGGCGGTGGCCCGGCTCGATCTCTCTTGCTCCCGCATCCGCTCCCGGCTTGCCCTCACCGGCGGGGCACTCGCTCTCCTCGGCTACGGAGGCTCCTGGCTGGCCCTGCGCCTGGTCCCCCACGCTCTCTCCGCCGTCGCGGCCGCCACGGACGGCGGTTCGGCGTCGTCCGCGTGGTGGTCCGACAGCGTCGGCGAGCCACAGAACCGCACCCCGCTCGCGTGGTTGCTGGTGGCCGCACCGCACAGCCAGACGACCTTCTCCATCCTCGGCAACACGGGCATCGCCCTCGTGATGGTGGCCACGTGTCTGACGGTCGCCGCCCGCACACCGCGCCTCACGCGTCTGGCCACACCCATTGCGGCGGTCGGTATGACAGCGCTGACCGTCTACGTTCTCCACATCGTCGCTCTTTGGTTCTTCACCGACGTTTGGCACGTGGCCAGGGTCGAGGACGAGACCATGGCTGCCTTGCCCGTGCTGCTCTGCTTCATCGCGGGTGCCACGCTCCTGGCGACGGTCTGGACCCGGCTGTTCCGGCGCGGCCCCCTGGAGTACCTGCTCCACATCGCGACCCGGCCCGCCCAGCTCATCAAGTGAGAGACGGAGGCTCCCGCCCAGGCGGCGGCCCTGTGCGCCGTCATCGTCTGCCGGGGCCGCCGCCGTGGCACGGTCAAGGCTCCGCGGCGTCGACCATGCTGCCCAACTCGCCGCGCTGAAGCGCGAGCTGGGATCCATCGCCCAGGTCCGGCCGGTGAGACTGTCTCGACGCGTGTGAGCAGGCCACCGTCATCGTCGTGCAACCATCCCCGGCCGAACGGGCGGCCGTCTGGCTCGGCGTCGCCTCCACATCCGTCAGCGGCGGGATCCACTTCGCCTCTGGCACGCCGAAGCTCAACGACACGTACTTCAACACGGCGACGTACAACACCCCGTCGCGGAGAGGCTTGGTGGCCTGCCAGGAGATCGGGCGCACCTTCGGCCTCGACCACCAGGACCAGGACACGAACTTCGGCAACGCCAACCTGGGCACCTGCAGGGGGCGCGCCCACCTCAACCGGCACGACAACGACGAGCTGGCAACCATTTACGGGCACCTCGACTCGACGAGCACCGTCGACCAGTCCGCGGCCGTGCCGCTGGTGCGGGGGCGAGGAGGCCCATCGCTTCCCAGTGCCGCAGGACGTGCGTGGGGAGACCGAAGCGTTCCGCGACGGCCCCGATGCTCATCGCCGCGACTTCACCGCCGCTCGAACCCGCCGGCACCCTCACTGCCCGAGGGGACCGGGACGCGGTGGCCATCGCCGTTGGCGCGCACGCACCTGCCGGCCCTGTACTGCTATCTGGGGGACTTGCCTGTGCGGGAGTCACCGATCAGGCAGAGCGGCTGCCCTTTCTTGATCCACTCGGAGCTGGCAAGCGTATGGATCGTGGCTGGGGTGATGTTGGGGTTGGCGTCGAAAAGTCGGAGGTCAGCGGGGGCCTTCTCCCGGGGAAGGTTCGCCGCCTTGGCCCGCAGCTTCGACCTGCGGCGGCCCAGGGCGTCGTACTCGGCCATCAGCGGTTCGGCGACGAAGCTGCGGTAGGTCATAAGACCGAGGTCAAGGCGACGCATCCGGTGCGGCAGCCGGACGCTGCTCTTCGCCCCCCATACGATCACAGCTATGGGCGAACATCGGTCCGCAGCGGAGCCTCGTCGGCGGCCCCGTCAGGGTAGATGGTCGCGGCTGACGTCCTCGCGCTTCGTGCCGGCGGTGGTGATCTCGCTCATCGTCGCCGCACTGGCCGGTCTCTTCGTCGGTGCCTACGGCTGGGCGATGGCCAATCCCGTACCGCATCGTATCCCCGTCGCGGTGACGGGGAAGTCGGCCAGCGGCGATCGGTTCGTCGGTGCGCTGGAGTCCGCGCTCCGCACCTCGCTGATCCTGCACCCGTACTCCGACTACGGCAGTGCGCTCGCCGCGGTCGACGCGCAGAGGGAATTCGCGATCCTGCAGCGCCGTCCGGCCGGCGTGGAGGTCGACGTGGCGAGCGCGGCGGGTGCGTCGGTCGCCCGGGTCCTCGGCCAAAGCGCCCCGGACGTGGGTCGGGCGCTCGGTATCTCCGTCCAGGTCAGGGATATCAAGCCGCTTCCGGCCACTGACCCCCAGGGGCTCGCGCTCTTCTACATCGCCCTGGGCTCGACCATCCTAGGTTTCGTCGGTGCCATCCAGCTCGGGGTGCATGCCCAAACGCTGCGCCCCGCCGAACGGATCGCCACTACCGTCGGCTATTCCGTGCTGGGTGGCTTGTGCATTTGTGCCATGTCCGACTGGGTGCTCGGCGTGGTGCGGCTGCCCTTCGCCCAGTCGTGGGGCATCTGCACGCTCACCATGTTCACCGCCGGCATGATCTTTACTGCGTTCCATACCTTCCTGGGCCGCTGGGCACTTCTGCCGACGTGGCTGCTGCTCGTCATCCTCGGCAACCCCTCCTCCGGAGGCGCAGTTGCCTGGCCGCTGCTCCCTCCGGTCCTGGGCTTTCTGGGACGGTTCCTTCCACCGGGCGCATCGGTGAGTGCTCAGCGCAACGCAATCTACTTCCCTCACAACCAGCACATCGAGCCCTATGTCGTGCTCGCTGTGTGGTGCCTGGTCGGCATGTCGGTCTTCCTCGTAGGGCGTGCACGCCATCCAAGCGCTCGGGCGAGCGCACCGGCCACCGAGCCCGGTGCGGGATGAGCGTGAGGGTCGTCCGTCGCACGGGAACGGGGTGGCCGACCCAGGCGCGGGCGCTGCGACCCATGCTTGAACCAACGTCGTCAGCCGCCCCACCAATGGTCCTTTTGAAGCGTCGCTGTCCATCGGCCTCGAGCCGCGGCGGGGCCACTCGGCGACCCAATTGAAGCGCTCGCGGGCGCACCACTGCTCCGCCCCTGCCGCGGGGCGGAGCCGGGCGGATTGCCCGGTCCGGCGGCCGAGGTGCGGACCTGGCGATGCGCCGACGTGGCCCGGCGGCCCGGGGCCGGCACTCGGCCCACCGGCCTGGACCAAGGCCCATGTGGCGACGGAAAGTCGAGTGCGGCCTTGGCGTCGGGGTGATCACCAGTCAGTCCAGGTCGTACGAGCGCCGACACACCGCTGCTCGTCAAGCCGAGCGGACGGAGCGGGCAGCGCCTTATTTGGGGCCTTGGTATCGGGCATGGCTGGTGTGCCAGATGAAGGAGCGGGCGATGCCCTCCAGGGCGCGGGCGTGGGCTGTGAGCGTGCTCGGGGGATCGCAGGCGAGGCTCGTGATCCATCGCCGGGCGACGGCTGCTTCGTTTTCGCACATACCGCTGGCGCGTGCAAACGCCTCCTCGAGGCTTCCGCCGTGCCGCGCCCGCAGCAGCGTGGGCAGGCTCAATGGCTGCACCGGCCCTCGCGCCACCTCACGTTCGTAGGAGGCCAAGTCGTTGATCCAGCCCGCGAGATTGGCCACAGCGGTCTCCAGGTGCCGCACCGGCGCCAGCGCCCGCTGCGCGTCCGCCAGTTCGTAGTCCAGGACAATCTCCGCCGCGGCAATGATCGTCCTGACGAACACGGTGTGCGGACGCATCTCCAGATAGGTCGCGAGCGCAACCCTCTCCGGCTCCGCCACATGGTGTGCCTCCCAGACCAGAGCCATGATGGTGTCGCGCAGGCTTGCGGCAAGTCGGAGGTACGCGGCTGGGCCGGTCCGGGCCCGGAAACGGGCAAGCAGGTCGTACAGGGCGGCGGGGAACGGGCCCATGAGGGGAGGCGGGCTGCCGCTGGCCAGGACGAGCATCAGCTCAGCGGAGCGGTCGACAAGACCAACCGGGTCGCCGGCGGCGTTGCTCTCGCCGTGCACGTCGTCGAACGCGGTGAGCCACAGCAGGAGTTCCGCGAACAGCACCAGATCGTCCGCGTCGGCGGTCGGGAAGGTACGCGATGCTCCGTGACTCGTGATGTTCACCAGAACACTCCTGGCCCTGGCGGAGGGGAGCAGCGGGTACTCCTCCAGCCAGCCGAGGAGTTGGCGTTCCGTGTGATTCCCGTGCGGACTCGTGGGGAACGGACCGGGGAACGTGGCGGTGAAGTCCGGTTGAGGCAGCATCGTCGCCGCATCGCCGGTGCCGGTCATACGGCCTCCCGGTGGCGGCGCACGGGCGTCCGCGCCTCGGCGGTCATGCGCAACGTGGACGGATGCAGGGTGATTGCTCCGACCGGCCGAACGGCAGGTCCTGGGACGGGCCGCAGCCGCCAGCGGGACGCGATCAGGGCCGTGATCAGGGTCGCTTCGGCCAGGGCGAACTCGTTGCCCATGCATTGCCGCTTTCCGGCGCCGAAGGGAATGAACGCCCCCTTCGGGGGCTGCGGACGCTCTGGCAGCCAACGGTCGGGATCAAAGCGGAGTGGGTCCGGGTACAGGCCGGGGTCACGGTGCAGCGTGTAGGGGCTCCAAACGATGTCCTCCCCGGCCGGCAGATCCACGGCTCCGAGCCGCACCGGCTCGGTGGTCTGACGGGTCACCAGCCATGCCGGGCTGTACAGGCGCAGACTCTCGTTGACCAGTCTGCGGGTGAACGTGAGCCGCGTCAGAGTCTTCGTGGTCAGGGGCTCGTCCGTGAGGACCGTGTCGGCCTCGTTGTGCAACTGCCGCTCCAGGTCCGGGTTACGGCCCAGCTCGTGGAACAGCCAGGTCAAGGTGACCGCAGTGGTTTCCGAACCCGCCGCGAGCAGGCCCGTGACCTCGGACAGGATGTCCTCGTCGGCCAGCGGCGTACCGTCCGGCTCCTGGGCGGACAGAAGGAGCGACACGATGTCGTCGTGGGCTTCCGGCCGCGCCAGGTGGTCGGCGATGACCTCACCCACAGCAGCACGCATCACATGGCCGGCACGCCGCGCCCGCCGGTTCCCCCGGGTCGGCAGCCGTTCGAGGAGGGGAAGTGGCAGCAGGGCACGGCGGAGCGCCGCGGCGAAGAGGGTGTCGACGCTCGTGAGGATCGCGTGCCCGGTGTCGCGGTCGGGAATGGTGGAGAACAAGGCCCCCATGACGACGTTCTGCGTCATCAACTGCATCTCGGTCTTCAGATCCAGTGGCCCCATGCTCTGCCATGCCGCGATCATCGGATCGACTGTGGTGTGCATGGTCCGGACGTACTGGTCGACCTGTTGGTGGTGGAACGCGGGTTGCATCAGGCGGCGGCGCCTCAGGTGCCGGCTGCCCTCCGCGACCGGCAGGGCATCCTTGCCGAAGAGTTTCAGCTTCTCGAACAGGAGCCCTTTGCTGAAGTGCCCCGATTTGCTGGTGAGCATCTCCTGCAAGAGCTCGGGAGAGTTGATGACGGTCACCGTCTTCGGGCCGATCGAGATACGCACGATCGGCCCGTGCTCGCGCAGGCGCTGCAGAAAGGCCAGACGGTCCCTTGCCAGAGGCACCGCGTGTCCGATGAGCGGCACACGCCCTGGAGCGTATGGCGGAACGTGCAGGTCGGCGTTCACGGTTGGTGCCTCCGTCTGTGATCCGGGCTGAAGGGGTGGCGGGACGGTTCAGGGCCGGCGTGTCTGCAGCAGCTCAAGCGCGGCGGTCACCTCGGCCTGTGCCATGGCCTGGGGGGCGTAGAGGGTCTTGTCGTGCCAGAGGGCAGGGTGGTGGTGGCCGGAGGAGTGGACGGCTTCGCGCAGGACGTCCTCGGCGAGTTTCAGGGCCTGGGTGGCCTCTGGCCTGCCCGTGTGATCCGGGGAGTTGAGGAGGATGTTCACGGCATAGGCGGTCTCCTCGGCGGTGCCACCCCACACCCCCCAGGATCCGTCGTCGTTCTGAGCGGCCAGTACCCAGTCGGCGGCCGAGCGGACGGCGTCGCGGGTGGTCGGGCCGGAGTGTCCGGAGAGAGCAGTGACGCACCGTTCGGTGGCGTAATAGGGGGACGCGTGCCACTTGTCGCACCAGGCGCCGTCGGGCTGTTGCTGGGCGAGGAGCCAGTCGCGGGTCAGGTCCATACGGGCCTGGAGAGCGTCACCTGTCGTGGGCCGGTGGCTCAGCCAGGCGGTGAGCGCCTGGAGGGCGTGGGCGTTGGCTGTGCTGGAGCCGGTGTCCTCGCCGACATAGCAGTCGTAGTGGTCGCCGGCTTCGAAAGCGGACAGCGGGGAGGGATCGCGGGGTGAGCCGGCGAGGGCGGACACCAGCACCGCCATGGCGGTGTCGTCGGTGTCGGGCAGCAGGCCCGGGGCGCCGCGTACGCCGGCGGCGTCGTAGATCTCCGCAGCCCAGGCGCGGACGGGTGGCACACAGGTGGCGGGCAGGCCGGGACGGGCCAGGGCGGCGGCGACCCAGAGCCGCTCGAAGACGGAGATCGGCGTGGCCTCCGGGAAAAGACCGTCATAACGCTCCGCCACGGCGGTCAGTGCGGTGACCGCCTGTTCCCGGCCCGTGCCGGGACCGGTGGCCAGCCAGGCGGCGGTGGCGGCGGGGGAACTGCCCAGCAGCCCGCCCGGGACGCCAGGCACCATCTGCTGCAGGCGGCGCGCGACCCCTTCGAAGGTGTGGTGCAGCTTGAGTGGCACACCGCCGGCCACCTGGCACCGCTCGGCCACGCGGTCGGGCAGCGCCGCCTGAAATCCGCGCGGCTGAGCCAGGCGCTGCCCGCGGGCCCACGGGCCGAGCCGGGACAGGGCCGCGACCTCCGGTTGGTCCAGGTGGTCGTTGATCAGGATGACCAGGTCGGGGGCGAGGATCTCGATGGCCGCCGTGTCCGGCCACCCACCGGTCCTGGACAGGTCCCGCAGCGCGGCGAGCCCGTTGTCCACAGCCGCGGCGAGCCGCTCGCGCGAGACGCCTGCGGCCGTGTCCTGGCGCAGCGTGGACAGGAGGGCTTCCGTGGCGCTGAGCGTCGGCAGCAGCCGGTACGGCGCGGGGCCCTCTCCCCAACTGCCGGTGGCGGACTGCCGCTCCAGCAGCCACGTCAGACGGCGTTCGTGTCCCTCCAGCCATGGTGCCCAGGAGGTCACCCGGGCCGTCTCGTACACGGAGGGACGCACGTTGCCCCAGGGATCGTTGTCGACCGACGTCACCAAAATCCGGGCCCGCTCCACGTAGCTGTTCGTGTGCCGTGCCCGTATCGGGGTCGCCTGGCGGGATATGGATCTCATGACTGCCTTTCCGTGGCTATCCATACGATCTGTTTCAGCGTCTCGGCGACGTCCTGGGGCAGGTCTGCTTCTTCCAGCGTGGCGAGAGCGGTGTCTCGCCTGGCGGTGATCATCTTTTCGACCCGCTGCCGGGCGCCTGTGGTCTCCATGACGGTGCGGACCCGGTCGATGTCCTCGCTCCCCAGTTCCGGGCTGCCGACCAAGGTGCTGAGCAGCTTCAGGTCGGCCCCGGAGGCGTTCTGGACCGTGAGAGCCAGGAGCGCGGTGGCTTTGCCCTCACGGATGTCGTCTCCGACAGGCTTGCCGGTCTGTACCGGATCACCGAAGACGTTGAGCAGGTCGTCGCGCAGCTGAAACGCTTCTCCCAGCGGGATGGCGAAATCGGTGCAGGTCTGCAGCAGCTGCGGATCGCCGCCGGCCAGGGAAACGCCGAGGTGCAGGGGCCGTTCCACGGTGTATTTCCCCGTCTTGTACCGGGCGACCCGCAGCGCGGCCTCGACGTCGCCGGACATCCGGTCGGTCGACAGCAGATCCAGGTACTGCCCGTAGACCAGCTCGGCGCGCATGCTGTCCACCAGCGGCAGGACCCGGGCCCGTGTCCCGGTCCCGAGCCCTGCGCCCGCCAGCATTTCGTCCGACCACACGAGCAAGAGATCACCGAGGAGGACGGCGGCACCCCGGCCGTGCGCCTCCGCCTTGCTGAGCCGCCCACCGCCGCTCATGTACTCGGCGGCCAGCGCGCGGTGGGCCGAGGGCCGTCCGCGGCGGGTATCGCTGTCGTCCATGACGTCGTCGTGGATCAGGGCGAACGTCTGGAACAGCTCCAGGGCGGCGGCGACGCGAAGGACCGCGTGGAAGTCTCCCGATGCGCCTGCGGCCTGCCATCCCGCCACGCACAGCAAGGGGCGCAGTCGCTTGCCGTTGGAGAAGAGAAGTCGGCGGACGGTGGTGAACAGCGGCGCCATTTCCGGGCCGAGTGCTGCCCGCTCCTGCACGGCGACGAAGTCCTCGAGTACCGCGTCTACATCGTCACGAACGGATATAAGGGTCGGAATATCGGTGTCCCACGCGGTACCAGCCATCGATGCACGTACCTTCCTTGAAGCGAGAATCCCACGCAAAATCGCCCTTTTCCCGTGGCCGGGCAGAACACGGCCCCCGGGTTTGCACCCCGGGGGCGGTCGGTCAGCTGTCGGTGTTGGTGATGTAGATCAAGCGGACACGGGGACGCTACCCCGCGTTGATCTCCGTGAATCCGGTGTCTGCGGAGTGAAACGGCAGGGCAGTGAGGTGAGGACGCGATAGATGGGGCCTGGCTGGTACGTCAGAGTGGCAGCCGGGACGGTGAGTTCGATGTCCGGCAGCCTGCCCATCAGCCGCTCGATGGCCGCGACCGACACCACGAACACGATGTCCTCGGCGGGGCAGGAGTGCGGACCGGCCGCGAAGGCGAGGTGTGCCTTGTAGTCGGAGCGCTGCTCGTCGCTCACCTGACCGGCGTGGGGGCAGGTGTTGACCGCCGCGTAGGAGACCATGATGGGCTCTCCGGCCTCGATGGCGCGCCCGTGGAACGTGACGGAGCGCCGTGCGCGGTGGAGGCTGTACATGGCCAGAGGCGGATCCGCCCAGAGCACCTCGTCGATGGCGTGCCTGATGGGCAGACTCCCGGTGGTGAGAGTGCCCCGGTACCGCTGGTCGGAGAGCATCTGCGCGAGGGTGTTGGCGATCAGGCCCGCCAGCGTGCCGTAGGCCGCGCCCTGAGTGATCAGTACCTGGTTGATCACCTCCTCCGGGCTGAGCCCGTGCGGGTGGTCGATGAACCAGGAGGTGAGGTCGCGGCCGCGCCGCGCGCTCTTCATGGCGTAGAGGCCGCCCAGATACGCGGTGAGGGCCTGCTCGCCCGCCTCCTTGGCCTGCGGGACCGTACTCATCATCGCCTCGATCGCCGACATGAGCTGGTCCGCGCCCTCGTCCGGCATGCCGAACAAGGTGTTCAGGACCATGAGCGGCAGCCTACGGGCGTACTGGGCGACCAGGTCGGCCCGTCCCGTATGGGCGAACTCGTCCAGAAGGGTGTCCGCGTGACGCCGCGTCACATCCCGCAGGTACTGGGGGTCGAGGAGCGCGAAACTGTCGGTGATGACCTTTCGCAGATGCGCGTGTTCCTCGCCGTCGGCGAAGAACAGGCTGGGCCGCCACTGCAAGGGCTCCTTGACCGGACTGTCCTCCGGCACCGTCGTGTCCCAGCCCCGGGTGTCCTTGGTCCAGGTGCCGGGGTCCTGCAACAGGTCGAGAGCGGCCCGATAGTCGGTGACCACCCACACGACGACGCCGGGATCGATCTCGGCGCGACCCACCGGGCCCTGTGCTCGCAGCAGTTGGTAGCTGCGCTGAGGGTCGACGGCATGCTCCGGTCCGTACAGCGGTACAGCGTTGGGGGCGGCCGTCACAGATTGCCTCCGGCGCGGGTTACGAGGTGCGCGGCCAGGGCTCGCAGCGCGTTGAGGCTGGAGTCCCAGTCGCGCGCGTCGCAGATGACCATGGGGGTGTGATCCTCAACGTCGAGCTTGACGCGGAGCGTCTCCTCGTCATAGGTGGGGGATTCGGGGAATTGGTTCACGGCTACGGCATAGTCCAGGCCGCTCTCCTCTATGAGGTCCATGACCTCGAAGGAGTCGGCCAGTCTCCGGGTGTCCACGATGACGAGTGCGCCCAGGGCACCACGGGCGTAGTCGCTCCACAGGGGCTTGAACCGCCGCTGCCCGGGCGTGCCGAACAGGTACAGGACGATTCGCCCCTGGGCGATGGTGAGACGGCCGAAGTCGATGGCCACCGTGGTGGTCTTCTTGTCCGCGACCGCAAGCTCGTCGAGATGGGCCGCCGCGTCGGTCATGACCTCCTCGGTGTGGAGGCTCGGAATCTCCGACAGGGTGCGGATCATCGTGGTCTTACCGATACCGAACGGCCCGGCCACCAGGATCTTCACCCGTTCGTGGTTCGAGTCCGGCAGGTAGACCGGCGCACTAGAGGGCGAGGAGCCCATGCATAACCTCCTCCAGGAGGGCCTTGCTGGGCCGTCCGGCGTTAGCGGTGGGAGCAAGGGCGTCCGGAAGCGGCGCAGCGGCACGCAGGTGACCGTCGGACACCAGCTGCGCGGCGAGCATCTTCACCACGCCGATCGGAAGACGCAGATAGCCCGCGATCTCCATCACGGTCAGCCCGCCGTCACTGACCAGGTCGAGAAGTCGCTGATGGGCGGGCGTGTGATGGGGCAGCGCAGGTCGGCCGGTGGCGGTCAAGGCCGTCAGGTCTTCGAGCGTGCTGTGCTCAGGAGCGCTGAGGCCTCCAGTGGCCAGGTAACTGGGGACCAGTCGTCGCGCCGGGCCCGGGCTCATGATGACGGGCCATGGGAGCGCGTGGGTACGGACATCAGCGCCTCGCCGAGGTTCTTCGCCTGCCGCGCGAGAGTGTGCGCGACGATGTTCATCGGCACATCGGTGCCGAAGGAAGCGGCGATGAACGCGTTGGCTCCGCCGGCCGGCATGACCATAAGCGTTCCAGAGGCGTCGAGTTGGACCGTGATGGTGGAGATCGGAGTCTCCTCGGGTGCCTCGAGCGAGACGACGGCCGCCGCGCGCGCGGCGCCGTGCAGGGCGGACACCATGGCCGCCATACCCTCGGAGTCATCGCGGCCGAGGCTGCCCGAGGCTCCGACGACGATGCCGTCGGCGGACAGGATCAGAGCATGCCGGACGCCGATCTCGATGATCGGGCCCAGGACCCAGGACGGGTCGGGTATCTGCTCACTGAGAGTTGACTGGGTCAAGACTTGTCCTTGTTCTCAGAGTCGGTTGCGTCACGTCCGGCGGCGACGGCCTGCTCGAAGTCACCCCATGCGGCGCCGGCCGCATCCGGGTCCACCGGTCGAGCCGTACGAGTCAGAGAGCGGCCACGGGAGGATCCGCTCCGGCGGCGGCGCTGGGGCAGCCCGCTGGCGTCACGCGGAGACGGCGCACTGACGTCACGCAACCCCTCCCCGCGCTCCGCGGCGTCAGGAGGTACGGGCGTGCGCGGCGCCGGGGCCGGCAGGGCCGCCATCGCCGACGGCGGCTCCGCCTGCTCGTCGATGGTGGTCAGCAGATGCTTCGGAACCGCCAGCACGGCACGAACCCCGCCATAGGGGGAGACCTGATCGACGGACACGTGGAAGCCGTGGTCGGCGACCAGCTGCCCGATAGCCGCGAAACCCAGTGCCGGAGGGTCGCCCAGCTCAGTGAGCAGCAGCTTGCCGGCATTCTCGCCGGTCACCAGCCGGGTGCCGCGCGCGACGGACTCGCGGGTCATACCCTTGCCCGCGTCGTCGATCTGGATGCATACGTTGCCGTTGTCCGTCTGCAGAAGGGTGACCTCCACCGCCAAGTCGCCCCGTGAGGACTCCAGCGCGTTCGCCATCAGCTCGGCGCACGCCACCGCCACCGGTTCTGCGGCCCGGCCGACAATGCCCACCCCGCCGACCAGCAGTTTGGTGTGGACCTGGATCCGCTCGAATCCGTTCAGACGCGACGTGGCTCCCGCGACGACGTCCGGGAGGTGAGTGTCCGGCCGGACCAGGCCGGGCCACGAACCACTCACGATGGCCGCTTTCTGCACCAGCCGGAGGACCTGCTCGTTGAGCTGGTCGATACGAAAATACTCCCTGACGACCTCCGGGTCGCGGCAGTCGCGCTGCAGCTCGTCGATGAGCGTCTGCAGCCGGAAGCTCTGGGCCTGGATGGCCGTGCAGGCGCCGCGCAGTGCCGCCCGGGCGGCGGAGTCGATACGGCCGCGCTCACCGATCAGCGTCTCCACGAACAGGTCGTGCGCCGCCTGGGCCTGTACCGCGAAGTCGCTGTTGTCGTTCAACAGGCCGTCGGGCACGGGATGATGATCGCTTATCAAGTGCAGAGCGGCGGCGGGCAGCCGGTTGTTCACCAGGTGGCGCAACTCTTCGAACTGCGCCCTCTCGCGGGCCCGGAGGGTTGCCAACGCCTCATTCTGCTCAGCGATTTGCCGGGTTAGCGCCGCACAGCGACGTGACAGGCCCGCGCGGGATCTGGCCAGAGCCGCTGCGGCGACAGCGCCCGCTGCGGTTGTCGCACCCAGCACCGCAAGGGCAGCTTCGGGATTTGATGTCACGGATAGGGGGTCCTCGGAGGGTCAGAGCCAGGCCCCGGCCGGCATCGGGCGACACAGCGGAAGCTCACGCCCGACAGGCAGACCTGGCGATGTGGGTAAGGGAGAGGCGCGCACGTCTGAAGGCCACCGCGTGGGACGGCCTGCTTCCCGGAACTCCGCGCTCCCAGGAGCCCGTCCCGCGGCAGGTTCGCACCGAGAAACGGAACACGGACACGCCAGGCATACTGGGAACCAAGGGAAGCAGGGCATTTCGCTCCGGTCGACAACGAGCAGACGATCCGGCATGTTACTCATAAGATGATCAGCGCGTGGCTATCTTCACGTCGCGTCCACAATGCAGATTCCAAGGGCAACCTGGCCGTCGAGGGCGGATCGGTGCGGCCGTGCTCGGCCAAGAGGGACCGGACTGGGTGAACGGCCCTGGCGAGAGTGCTGCCGTTGACTCCGAAGAGCCGGGCGAGCAGGTCCCGGGTGCCGACTTTGCACATGAGCACAGTGAGCCTTTCCGGGAAATGATCCTGTCCGGCGACGGGCCCAGGAGGTCGTCACGGTGACGAGCGGTGAAACCGGGACGGCGGTCCGCCGCAGGCGCGCGTGAAGGCGGCGGTGAACGCCGCAGGCGAGGCGTAGCAAAGCCGACGCGAGACTTCGATGACGGAGGCCGAACGCAGCATGGGGAGCGCCGCCAACAGCCGCGCGCGGGCCCGTCAACTGGCCGGGCTCTCTCCTGTCTCCTGCGAAATCGCCGGGTGAAGGCACGTTCACTCACGGCCGTCCGCGTGGCCCACGAGGCATTGGCGACGGTCACGTCCGGGGCCGCCAGGTAGGCGCGACAGAGCGCCGCGAGGTCGGGAGAAGCGGGCAAGCCGATGTGGAACGGAAGCGGGGCGAGCGCGGCGATCTCGTGCAGCAGGAGCGCCGCGACGTGCCCGTCGCGTCCGGACAGACCGTAGTCGGGCTCGAACTCGACTGCCGCCAGCAGCAGTTCGCGTAGCAGCGGCGGCACGTCCACGACCGTGCAGGTGGCGGGCCACCACGGCACGGCCGTCGGCTCGATGTACAGGCTCCGGGTGCTCACCTGGAGCATGCGGACGCGGTGCCGGGTCGCAGCGGGGATCAAGAGCGCCCGCCCGGGAGAAACGTCCAGGAGCCATCGGCGGTGTCGGCGGCCATGGTCCCGGTGGCGCCGTAGAGGAACTGCGCGGCACCGGGATGGAGGGGGCGCCGTTCCCGACTGCGGGTCCCCATCGTGGCGTGCGCGGGGAACTCCCATCCCGTCCACCATCGCCCAGGCAGAGCCGAGCTGACGCGGCCCCCTGGCGTCCCCAGGAAGCTCCTATAGATCGTCAAGCGGCCTGTGGGAGGTTTGGCTGTGGGATATTCATGCTGGTCAGGTGCTTGTAGACCTCTCGCGCGATGAAGCGTTTGAGGCAGCGGAAGATGTCCTTCTTGGACATCCCTTCGGTAGTGCGTCGCGCGACGTAGAGCCGGGTGCGGGGGTCCTAGCGCATCCGCACGAGGGCGATCGCATGGAGGGCATGGTTGGCCTGGCGGTGGCCGCCGCGGTTGAGGCGGTGGCGGTTGATCCGGCCGGAACTCGCGGAGATGGGGGCTGCCCCGCAGAGGTGGGCGAAGGAAGCTTCGGACTTCAGCCGGTCGGGATTGTCACCTGCGGTGATCAGGAGTCGGGCGGCTGTCTCGGTGCCCACACCGACCAAATCCACCAGCCGGGGAGCCGCTTGCGCGACCCAGAAGTCGAGTTCGGCGTCGGCCTCCGGCTCCGGGGCGCAACTGCGTCGACCAGCAGCCGAAGTGCCTGTAACAGTTGGTGGCTATTCCACTTGCGAGCCCCAGGGGCACCTGGGCCATGATGATCCAATGAGCATGGACACGGACAGCGTGGCTGAGGCGATCGCGCGAGATTTGCAACTGATGAGTCCCAGCGTCCGGACATCGAGGGCGCTTTCGGATCAACTTCTCGATCCGGAATTTGTAGAGGTGGGTGCCTCGGGGCGCAGGTGGGACCGTGAGGCGATGCTTTCTGCGATGCCGGATATGCAGGGTGCGGACGAGGATGGCCCGAAATATGAACCCACGGGCATGACAGGCAGCTTCTTGGCACCCGGGTTGGTGCATCTCACGTACGAAACCACGATCGATGGACGGCGAGCACGAAGAAGTTCGATCTGGCGAAAGCTGGATGACGCTTCTGGTTGGCGGATGTACTACCACCAGGCCACTCCTGTTCCAGGCGAATAGAGACGGGGTCATGATCGCCGGGCGAGTGGAGCCGTACTGTCTGTCAAGAACACCCGGGGTGTATGACACCAACGCCTGACACCAACAACCGCGTACACCTCCGATCGGCGACGAACCTCAATGGGCGAACGGTTGCAGGCCTAAGACCGATCAGCCGCCCTTGATGAGCCGGTGTGATCGACCTGATAAGGATGAGGCCACAGGTTCAAATCCTGTTAGTCCCATCAGCGAGAAGACCTCCAGCCAATCATGGTCGGGAGTCTTTGACATCCGAAGGTGACATCATCCGATGAGTGGATCTTCTATTAGCTCAGCGAGCAGGATCCCGCCGGTGTGTCGGGCAAGCCGGGACGGCCACGGCACCAGAAGGTCTGCGGAAAGGCTTCCGCTGACGAGGGCTCTGGTCCTATCGTCTGACCCATGATCAGAAGAGGCGTTCCACTGCCCCCGACGGTCTACCCTCTCGCCAAGGGACGCGTGTGCGCCTTGCTTGCCGGCTCTCTGGTCTTCGTCGCTCTGGGTATTGTTTTCCTGGTCGCCCACAGCACCGTGACGATGACTGTGGCGGGGGGACTGGCCGTGCCCTTCTTCGGGTTCTGCTCGTTGATCATCATCCGGCGCCTGCTCCGCGACCGACCGGAGTTGGTGCTGGACGACGCCGGAGTGGACCACGTGAGGCTGGGCCGGTTCGGCTGGGACGAGATAGCCGCTGTGCGGATACGCGAGCAGCGGGTACGTAACACCTCGCAGTGGTTCATTGAGCTGGTACTGCATGATCCGGACGCCTATCTGGCTCGAGCATCCAAGCTCGTCCGCAGCACTGCGTCCATGAACGCACGACTCGGCTTTGGTCCGGCCAACATGGCCACAAACACCTTGCCGGTGCCACCGGAGGCGGTTCTGGACGCGATGCGGCGCCACCGCCCCGGACTCTCAGTACAGCACTGAGCGCGCCCGTTGGCCGACCAGCAGACGCCCGAGGTCGGCGCACCTCAGACAACGCGCCCCAGATCAGGGGCCGTTCACTTGCGTGGTGGGTGCGGGATTTGAACCCACGTGACTCGCGCCGCGACGGTTTTCAACACTGTCCGCCGATGGCAGTCAGCGGCTCAGGGCGTGCTTGTGGAGCGCGGCCGACGCCCGGGAGTGAATGCGCCCACACTGCTCACGATCCTCCTCCGGAGTGCCATCGGAGCAGCAGTCCTTTTGGGTTGAACGCGTTCAAAAGCCGGGATAGAGTCTGTCTTGACAGCTTCTTGAACGCGTTCAAGAAGGTTGGGGACATGGGCCTCGCCGCCATCGCCTACGTCATCTATCCGCTAGCCCGTTGCACACCCGGCCCGACGGGAGGCAGCGGGGGCTCACGGAGAACAGCAGCGCCGATCGCGTTTCGACCGAGGTCAGGGACTGAGCAGGTCAGCCGGCGTCCGCGCACGGCGTTTTTCAAACTGGGGTCTGGTCACCCCAACTCGCACGAGCGGGGGAGTCTTCTCATCCGTTCGAAGGTCACATGAGGGAAACGAGCGGTTCGAAACGACCTGACTATCCCCATCCCTGAGGGGCGGCTATGCGCACTGCAGTGATCGTATCCAAGGCCGTGCTTGTCGTTATCGCTACGTGGATCGCTCTCGTCGTGGGCCTGGCGCTGGTGGCGTTCCTGCCTGCTCGCGTGCAGTACTACGCGATCTCCCCAGCCACCATGTTCCTCTGGCTGTGCTCCCTTGTGGTGTGCCCCGTGCTGGCTTGCCTGGCGCTACGCCGCTGGATCAAGACCGTGCCGGGCATGCCGCCAGTCTGCGGTAGCAGATGAGGGTGCAGGCGATGCTGGTGAAGGCGAGGAAGTGGTCGGCTTTGCGTTCGTGGCGGCGGTGGAGTTGGCAACAGCCGGCGGGCCAGGCCATGGTGCGTTCGATGGTCCAGCGGTGTCGGCCGCTGCGGGCCCGTCGAGGTGTTTGCGGGGGAGCTGGGAGCGGGGCAAGTGGTGCGTTGAGGTGGCGGCGAAACGCAGTGTTGCCTCGCCAGTTGCGAGGTTGCAGCAAAGGGGTGAGGGTGGTTGGAGAACCCATACATAGAGCGCCAAACGGAGCTTCCCCATGCAAGCGAAAAAGGCTGAACTGTACGCACTCGATCTGACCCAAGCATGCTGGGCCAAGAGCAGCAAGAGCCCCTACACGTCCACCTGCGTCGAGGTAGCGGACCTTGGTGGCGGAGCTGTTGCCGTCCGTGACTCGAACCATCGAGACCTGCCGCCTCTGCGGTTCACCGCAGAAGAATGGGCAGCCTTCCAAGACGGTGTGCGCGAGGGCGAGTTCGGTTAGGACATCTCGCGTTCAGCCATGCAGCCGGGCCCGGCCTCACGCGTTAATTGTCGCGATTTCAGTCAGTATTGTTCGCGCTCAGACCTCAGCAGCCCGTGCACCCATAGCGAGCAGGCCGATCCGCGCCACGGCCGTGCCAAAGGGAGCGGCCAGCCACGGAAAACGGTGTATCAGGGTAGGTGCTGGCATGGAGAAGTGCCTGGCTTTGCGTTCGTAGCGGCGGTGGAGGCGGCGGGAGCCGGCGAGCCAGGCCATGGTGCGTTCGATCGTCCACCGGTGTCGTCCGAGTCGCTGCGAGGTCTCGACGCCCTTGCGGGCGGATCTGGTCCCTCCTGCGACGCGGCTGGCTCTCCAACGTCGTCTTCACCACCCCAGACCACCTCATCCAGCGCACGCCGCGGCTTTCGGCGCATCCAGTACCGCAGCGACCTCATAGACGGCTGCCTCGCCGAGGCGGGCCTGACCATCAGACTCGCCTGAGCAACGACACGAGATCAACCAGTTCAACCTCGGTAAGTGGTCTGGTTGGTGGCCCGAGTATGCGCCGGGGTTGGCCGGCAGGTGTGTTCTTCGGTGCTGGTTCAGGTGCCGGTCGCTCGGGCCGAGCGGAGTTGACTACGCAGGGCAGGCAGTCGGCCACAGTCTTCAGATTCGGCCAGGCCCTCCCCCAAGGCCAGGAGTGAAAGGAGCTGCACCGAGCGGCCAGTTGTGGCCGCTGCCTCCAGTTTGTGATGGCCGTCGAGGAGGAAGTGCGCCAGGCCCCAGTGCCGGTAGTGGTCGACTGGCAGGCCGGAAGCGGGTTCGCACACGTCCAGCGTTGAGACCGCCACAGCCGTCGGGACCGTTCCCCGGCCCATGAGTTCGATGTACTCCTCAACGCGATCACTCACGTTCCACGTCGGGGGAACCATGGGCACGACGAACTCATACAGGTGAGCGGACGCGTCGACTGTGGTCTCGAAGGTCCGGTAGTACGGCGTGTGCGGGTATTCCGGGAGGCCCCAGAACTGGTCGAGCCCCCACGTGGCCACCTGCTCGTCACTGAAGTAGTCGCCTTCCTGGCCGGGGACGACCAGACGGGGCTCCACGCGGAGTAGCACCGGAAGGTACTCGCCCTCCGGCAGCAACGCACCGAACGCTTCGATGACGCCGCCCTCGTCCGGATCAGCCAGCGATCCGGTGAGCCGCTCCTGCACGCTCTCCAGCGACAACGTCTGTCGGGCGGTCTCCAACCGGCGGAAGAGAAACGGGCATGATCCGCACCAGAAGCTGAGTTCGAAGGCGGGTTCCCCGTCGACCACGAGCAACCTGCGGCCCGGCCCACCCCCGGTCTTCCGCCGCTCCGCCTCGAAGCGCAACCGCGCCTCGGGTGCCGGTACTCCGAGCCTGCGCGGCTTGCCCCATTTGATCACCACGGACTGACCGTATGGGACGCTGCGGGTCGGCGCCACTGGCTATTGAACGCGTACCTGGCTGGTCAGCGTGGGGCTGGACAGCCACCCCGACCCGCCGACGCAGATCGCGAAGTGCCTTCTCCGAGGGCCGCGGTACCCGGGCGGCCCGTCCGGCCCCGAGTTTGCCCCAGACCAGTCCGGTGCCCAGATGCTCGAACAGGGCGAGCGTGAGCACGAAGTACACCCCGACGCCTGAGAACATGGTCCCGGGACGCCGGATGGCTCCATGCCCACGCCCTTTCACCCTTCTGATCCGTAGCTCTGCAGAGATCGGTCAACGGGGGCTGCAGAAGGCGCCCGGCGGTCCCTCAGAGTGACTGTCGGTCATGGTCGGTTGCTGTGTTGCTGTGTTGCTGTACTTCGCTGCTGTGCCGGAGCCGGGCTTCGTCGCACCCACTGCGCGCTCTGGGGACCGCCACTTGAGACGGCCAGCCGCGGCTACTTGTTCAGCCAGCCGGAGGGGATCATGGCCTGGTCCGTGAGAACGCGGATGTTCCTTCCGTCGGCGTCGACGATGTAGGCGCTGTAGGTGTAGCCAAAGAGGTCCTCGGCGTAGAAGGCGATCCGGGTACCGTCGGGCGAGAAGACGGGGCTCCGGATGTCGTTGAGCGGGGTCGGCCAGTTGCTCTGCAGCGTGGTGACGGCGCCGGTCGCCACATCGACGACGCTCAGGCCGTATGGGGTGGCGTAGACGATGCGCCGCCCGTCGGGGGACCAGCCGGCGTCCCTCACGTCGCGAACGGTGGTGAGCTGGTGCACCTGCCGGCTGGCGGTATCCATGACCCAGACGTCGGTGCCGGACTTCCGGCCGTCGGCCGTCTCGTAATCGGTGTTCCTTACGAAGGCGATGCTCTTGCCGTCGGGCGAGAAGGCGCCCTCGTAGCCGTTCGTGAGCACCTCCTGTCCGGTGCCGTCGCTGTTGATCCACTCCAAGCCCCGTGGGCTGTCGTAGACGATCCGCTTGCCGTCCGGAGACCAGTCTGGGTGCGCGGCGTAGGGCGTCCCGCTCATCTCGGGCGGGATACCACGGACCAGAACGCGCTGGTCACTGCCGTCGGCCTTGGCGACCACGAGGTGCCGCGCGTACATGCAGCCCTCGAACTGGGGAATGCAGGTGTCGTCGCGCTGGATGTACGCCAGGGCTGACCGCTTTGGAGAGACGACGCCGTCCAGGGCGTTCTGCGCGAAGGTCCCGGTGACCTTGCCGCTCACGGGGTCCAGCGAGACCATGGCGGGCAGGCCGGAGGAATAGTCCGTGGCGGTGATCCGGTCGGTCGCCGGCCCCTGTGCCGCCGTGGCGGTCCCAGCCATCGGTAGACCGGTAGCGACGACGATCCCTACGGCCAGCGCGACGCGTCTGAACAACACTTGAGCCCTCCTGGAAACAGGGAACCGGCGTATCCGGTTCCGGGTGCAAGAGCGCAGCCGGATCAAGAGACGTCACAGGGCGGGTCAGGCGCCGTCGGTTTTTGGACTGGGTGCATTCTGGACCACCCGGACATCAGCCCCGGTTTCCATCTCTGGAATCCGGGGCCTGACCTGGTACTTCTCTGTCGGGGTGGCGGGGTTTGAACCCACGCCCTCTGCGTCTTGAAGCACTTGGGTATGCGCCTGACCTTGCTTGGCTAACTGCGCCTCTCACTCGCTGCGTTGGTCCGCAGCCGTCCGCCTGCGCCCTTCCGCGGCACCAGGACGGCCAGGGACGAGGCTGGTGCGCGAGCACCGCATGAGGAGTTCTGTCCGCCCTCGGCCTGGTCGGGGCTCGCCTCGTGCACTGGTTTCGGACGTGGTTGCCGTGTTTTGCTACCGTCCGCAGTCGTTGATGCCAGCGTTGGATGTCAGCGGAACAGCTCCGGCATCGGGCAGGCCTCCAGAGGCTCATCCGACTGGTCGGCCCACCGCCGCCAGACATGTTCGGCCGGTACACCTCCACAGCGTCCGGCAGGTACGCCGGCCGTAGCCCTCCCGCATGGAGAGGAGGAAGCCGCCGAACCTCATGGGCTGGCTGCACTCGGGATGATCGGACGGTCCGGGGACGGCCCCGTCAGCCGTGATGAGGCGGCGAGTCTCCTTCGAAAGATCGAAACGTAAGGTCGGCGGAACGACTTTGGCCTGGAGTTTCATGACCCAATCAAGCGCAGCGCTCGGATCCTGGAGCACTGGTTTGGAAGACTGCGTATGTGGACGACGGCCGACCTGGCAAGTCTCTGACCTGTGCGGGAGTGCCGGTGACGCGGCTGTTCCTCCTGGGTCCCTGGCATCGGGCACGCGGCCGACTCTCCGCCTTTCAGGCGAGTCCGCAATGGCCCGATGGGCCTCGATCTTCGAGGCTCGCTTCCTGCCCCTGCGTCAGGTGCAGACGGTGCCCACGGGCGGGAGCTGACCGCTCAGCAGGTAGCGGTCGATAGCGGTGTCTACGCAGGTGCTGCCCTGGAAGAAGGCCGTGTGGCCGTCGCCGTTCCGAGTGAGGAGGCGGCCCGAGGAGAGCTGGCGGGCGAGCGACTGGGACCAGACGTAGGGCGTGGCCGGGTCGCGGGTGGTGCCGACGACCAGGATCGGCGGGGTGCCGGGTGCGGTGATGCGGTGCGAGGGCTGGGTCGGCCCGATCGGCCAGTGCGCGCACCCTTGGAGGAAAGTGGAGTAGAACGCCCCGAACTGGGGTGAGGCACGGACGAACTCGGGGAGTGCCGCCTCGGCCTGCGCGGGGGTGAACCGCGGGCCGAGTGGGGCGCTGAGGCAGTTGACCGCCGTAAGGCCCAAGCCGCTGACGACGGAGTTTGTCTGGTCCGCGGCGGAGACTTTCTTCAGCGCGGTGGTGACGCGGTGGGTCACCTCGCTCAGCAACACGCGCAGGTTCTCCCACGCGGGTGCCCGCAGCGCTATCGCGACAATAGCGAGGAGGGATTGCCCTGTGATGGTGACGTCCTTGCCTGGCTGGAGCGGGTTCTGGTCGAGGGCGGCCACCAGGGAGTCGAGGGTGCGGTTGGCTTCCTCGACGGAGTGGCCGACGGGGCAGTCGGTGCGAGTGGCGCAGTCGGCGGCGAAGGACTCCCAGGCGACCTGGTGTCCGTGCGCGGCGTCCAGGAAGCGGTGGTAGCCGTCGATGGCGGGGTCTACGGCTCCGTCCAGGACCATGCGGCCCACACGGGAGGGGAAGAGTTCGGCATAGGTGGTCCCGAGGTAGGTGCCGTAGGAGAGGCCGAGGAAGTGCAGCCGTTTGTCTCCGACGAGGGCGCGCATGAGGTCCAGGTCCCGTGCCGCTTCCAGGGTGCCGACGTGGGGCAGCAGCCGCCCGGAGTGCAGTTGGCACGCATCGGCGATCTTTTCGTTCACCGCGTCCTCGCCCTCGAAGTCCGGTTTCCCGGCGGTGTTGATCACACCAGCCTTGGGGAGGGCCAGGGCCGTGTCGGTGTCGCAGTCCACCGGGGTGCTGTCGCCGACCCCGCGCGGGTCGACCGCGACCAGGTCGTAGGCGGCGCGCACCGATGGCGAGAACGCATCAGCGGCGGCCCACAGTCCGGTGATGGCCGAGAAGCCTGGACCACCGGGGTTGTACAGCAGGGAGCCGATCCGCTTCGCGCCGGTCCCGGTGGCCCGCTTGCGGGTGGCCGCCAGAGTGATGTCGCCCGCGTCGGGGTGGGCGTAGTCCAGCGGCGCCTTCAGGGTCGTGCACTGGAAGGCTGGTTTGTCCGGGCAGGGCTTCCAGTCCAGCTGCTGTTGGTAATAGCGCAGCAGACCCGCCGGGACGGCGGCGGTGGCCTCCGGTTCGGCAGGGAGATGGGCCGGGCTCAGCCGCAGGTGGGTGGCCGTGCACGAGGTCAGCAGCAGCCCGCAGGCGCTCAGCACGGCAAGCGCGCCGCGGAGCCTGCGCCGGGGTATTCGATCACTGGTCGGGTCAGCGTTCATCGCCAGCCTTCGCTTCCGCCCGTGCGGGACACGGGACTTGTGGGGATCGAGGGTGAGGCCGCGATCGTCGGCCTTGGCGCCGGGACCCGTCCTCAAGCGGCGCTCTCACCGATCCGCCTCGCGATGTGTAACCAGATCACCACAGATCGTGTTCATGTGACCGCTTGACTGAGCCGAATGTGTGAACCGTGCTGTTCCACGTTTCTTACGAGGTCCCGTCGCAGGTTCCCGCGGTCATAGGCGGGGGCAGGGGTGATGAGACCTCTCTGACCTGCTCTTTTCGCAACGGCTACCGAGCCCGTCGTCTTCTGGAGACGGTCCGGTTCCGTTGTGCTGGGTGTCTCGGATGTGCCGCGTGCGTCCGCGTTCTGGATGGAGGCCCTGGGATACGTCCCGCGCGAGGAGATGGAAGACGACTGGGTGGTGCTGGTGCTGCCGGCGGAAGGGGCCGGAGTGCATCTGGCACCAGGTCTCAGCGAGACGCCGGTTCAGGGGCATCCGCGCATCCATCTGGACCTGTATGCCGGGGATGCGGCCGACCAGGCCGCCGAAGTCGAGCGGCTGATGTCGCTGGGGGCCCAGCGCGTGGACTGGGATCTTCGTCGGATGTGTGATCTTGCACGGTGCTCTCTCCTTTGTCGGTCCTGGAGTCCTACCGCCTCGGGACTGGTGGGCTCGCATGTTGACGTGTCGTGTATTCACTGGGATGTCACGGCATCGGTCACGATGAGTAGCTGGTCAGGGTGGTTTTCCGCGGGCCAGGTTGGGACGATGCGGGGATGGAGAGTGATCTGACGGAGCCCTCAGCTACGGAGTTGGCAGAGGTCATGCGCGCTGCGCTCATGCATGCCCGGTGGGATCCGGGCGGTGATCCGGCGGTCGCCGTTGATGTGTTGAGCGCCTTGGTCGAAGGTGTGTGCGGTCCGGTCGATTCGGTGGCGGTCGGACAGACTGTCTTCGACTCCGAAGCTCTGGGGACGGTGTACCTGTTCTGCGCTTCAGTGAACAAGGTCCTTGATCGGAATCACCCGGCGTGGCCCCCCGCTCACCGGGGTTTGTCCATAGCGGAGCATCTCGCCTTCGTGCAGCCCTTGCTGCCCGGATTCCACCGGCGGCAGCAGGAGGTACTACGACTTCTGGACGGGGAGTTTCCGGCAGACAACTGATCCAGTGAGCATGCGGAGTGGCGAACCCAGAGCCCAGACTCACTCACCGTGTGTGGTCGCCGGGAGCGTATCGGCTCCAGGTTCCTCCGGCTTCGCGGTGACCAGCCGGGTGGCTGTCCTGTCGTGGTAAACCGAGCGCCTTGGCGATGACGGGGGCCGGGGCCTGCAGGACGAGGTGGCGGATCGCGGAGGTCCTGCCGCGCTGCGGAGGAACGCCGATCTTCCGCAGGTGCACCTGGAGGCTGACCGGGTTCATCAGCGATGGTAGCCGTAGGCGTCCCGGATCTCCCGCGCGTGCTCGTACGCCGTCTTCAGCCGTTCGGTGTACCGCTGCACGCACGACGGGTCCTGAAAGCCGAGCTGTACGGCCAGGTGCTCGACGAGGACGACGAGGGGTAGCGGGAGCGGACTCTTGCCGGATACGTGCGCTGGCGAGGACGTACCACTCCGGTGTGCAGACGCGCTTGAATCGTTTTGCGCCGACGATACGTTCAGCGCTTGACCTTGACGCAACGGCAGGGTTTCTACTGGCGGCATGCGAATCGGAGAGATCGCCGCGCTCGTGGGGCTCACCACCCGGGCGATCCGGCACTACCACCATGTCGGGCTGCTTCCGGAACCGGAGCGGCGCCCCAATGGCTACCGGACCTACAGCGTCCGAGATGCCGTCCTGCTCGCCAGGGTGCGCAGGCTCACCGAACTCGGCCTCAGCCTCGATGAAGTGCGCGACGCCCTCGCCGACGATGCCGGGCGCGAACTGGCCGAGGTGTTGGAGGAACTCGACGCCGACCTGGCCCGCCAGGAAGCCGACATCCGGGAGCGCCGCTGCCGGCTCAGCGCCCTGCTCGCCGAGCCGCCCGGCGCGACCGGGCCCGTCTCACCCGCCCTCGCCGCACTGCTGGCACAGGCCCCCAGGACAGACTCGCCGAGCGCGACCAAGGACCGCGAGTACCTCACGCTGATGGACGCCACCAGCACCGGTAGCCAAGAGATTTTCGCGCTACTCGGAACTCTGATCGCCGATCCCGCGGTCGTCGAACTGTATGAGCGCCTCGACGCGCTCGCCGAAGCCCCCGCCGACGATCCGCGGATCGCACCCCTGGCAGCTGACCTGATGGCAGCCGTCCCCGAGGAGCTGTTCGCCGCGATCCCCGAGGGCGGGGTGGTCGTGACCGGGTTCAAGGAGGCGCTGCTCGCCGAGTACACCCCCGCGCAGGCGGAAGTCGTGGGTCGGCTCATGGACGCGTTCATGGGGAGGGGCCGGGGATGAGCGGCCGACCAAGGGGCGTACGGGCGGCGCGGGTCGCGGTAGCCGCCGTACTGCCGGGGGAACTGGCCATGGCGGCCTGCCTGGTGGCCGGGGTCCGGCCACCTGGGTGGGCGCTGGCGAGCGCCGAGGCGCTGGTGCTCGCGGTGCTGCTGCTGGAGGCCTGGGTGCTGCGCTCGCTGTACGTCGCCGCGCGCGCCCGCGGCGCGGACCGCCGGGCGGCGCAGCGGGCCGCCGTACAGGAGGCGGTGCCGGTGACGGTCCGACGCCTGGTCCTCCACGAGCTGCGCGCCCTCGCATCCCTGGGGCGGTGGGTTCGGCGCGGCACGCACGGGGTACGCCCCGGGGACCTCGCTGCCGCGTACACGGGGCCCCAGACCGCGATGATGTACGGGCTGCTCTTCGTGATGGTCATCGAGACGGTGGGCCTGGCCTTCCTCATCCCTTGGCCGACGGTCCACCGGGTGATCCTGGTACTCGACCTGTACGGCGTCGTCCTCGTGCTGGCCCTGCACGCCGCCTGCGTCACCCGACCGCACGTCGTGCGCCCCGACGGCTCTCTGCGGATCCGCTACGGAGCTCTCTTCGACCTCGCCGTACCGCCGGACGCGGTCGCCTCGGTCCGGGTCGACCGGCGCTACCCCGAGGGCCGCCTGATCACCCTCTCCGAGGACGGGGTCCTCGACCTGATCGTGGGCAGCCAGACCTCGGTGACCTTGGAGCTGAACCGGCCACTCCCCTTCACCCGCCCGCTCGGCGCAACGGAAGAGGCCCACACCATCCGCTTCCACGCAGACGACCCGCGCGCACTGGTCGGCGCGCTCCGTCAGCCCGCCTGAGCACACAGATCGGTTCCGACCGCACAGGCGGAGCGAGAGACAACTTCGCCCTCTGTCAACCAATTCGGCGGAACCGATGACTCCTGGCAACCCCTCCAGCCCAACGACGCTCCCTGGCCACCATCACACTCACCATGCAGGAGCAGTACTACGGCGACGTGCAGGAGGTCGGACGCCCGTGGTCTTCGCCGCGACTTGGCGCCCGGCAAGGCACTCCGATCGGGCGCCCGCCCGGTTGCAGTGGCTACCCGACATTCTCATAAATGAACATCTGTGAGAGATCTGCGAGAGCCCCCGGAGGCACTTGCCGGGTGTGCCGTCGGCCCCGACTCGGCGTCGGTGAAGGCCGCATGCGGGAGGGCATGGCGCGGTCGGTCGGGTCAGACGTGGCAGCGTACGTTGACTAGCAGTGTGTCGGCGGGCAGTGCGAGGAGATAGGACTGGACACCTTGGTGCCCCTCGTTGACGTCCGGCTCGTGGACGCAAACGGCGTGGCTGTGGCATGCGCCATGTTGGGGTGCTTCGTCCAGTTCGTACCACCATCCGCCTAGAGTCAGCACGTTGCGCGAAGGCAAGAGGCTGAACTCGTAGGTCGCGACGTATTCCTCGCGGCTGTGTTGGCCGATACCGACCGCGTCCCAGCCGAAGGAGAAGTGGTCCGCTATATCCGGCCGGGCCAATGTCGGCGCGACCTCGGCCCAGGCCTGGACGGCCGGCTGGGCACGGTAGGCGGCGGCCTCCTGTGACGTTTCGTACGAGGCCCTGGTCCCTGCGGCGGCGAGGTGACGGTAAAAGAACACCGACTCGTCGTCCGCAGCCGGGTGGCGGGAAGCTACCTCCTGCCATCGATCCCAGACCCGGCCCGCGTGCTCGGCGCCCCTCGCTCGGAGGGCATCGCGGAAATCGATCAGCCCCCTCGGCCCACCCGCGCATATTCCGGGCAGACCGGGCTCCAGCGTGCCGTCCCAGCGGGGACGATCCTCGATCAGCCGCGGGTCGTCCTCGTGGTCGGACAGCACCGGCAGGCCCATGGACCCGCCACAGATCCGAAAGCTGTCCCACACGTCCCGTTCCACGGCGCCCAGACCGTCTCGCGCGAAGGGCATCATCGCCTCCGCGACCGCCTCGTCCACCCTTCCCACGGCCGAACCGGGCAGGCACACGATGATCGACATTCCAGCCATGCTGGGATCGTAGGCAGGACGATCACTGCACGCCATCCCGTCCGCGGCGAACTGGAGAGTCTCAACCAGCCCAAATAGGCACTCGGCTACACGAAAAGCATGCGCAGAGTCATCGGTTCGTCACCAGGTACGCGCGTGGACTCCCCATGATCAAGAATTCCGCCAGGGTCAACCTCACCTGACCAGCAAGAAGAGGGACTGTCATTTCGCGTGGTGCCAGATCGACTTCTTACGCGCGATGGCGCCGAGGTCGGTCTGTACAGCGGAGCCAACCAAAGTGCTTACAGACACACGGTGACTCGCGCCACGACGGGTTTCAAGGTTGCGTGTGGCACACGTCTCTGCGACGCAACCCCCACGCCCTGAATCGGCCGCTCACGAAGATGCCTACGCCGATGGACAGCGCGATCAACAGAACCGACGGCCCGGCGTCGAGGGTCACGTGGCGGCCTCCGGCTGCCAACGACACCAGGAAAGCAATCGCCGTGAGGGTCGCACCGGCGACGGTGAGGAAGACCGCTATCTCGGCCCACCACATGGCCCGCATCGGTTGAGTCGTCATGGTGATGTTGTACATGGCGCATCTGGTTGCTGTACAGCAGGGAAGTACAGCAACCCCCGAGCCCAGGACCAACCGCTGCCAACCCCAAGCAACCAGCTGACGTACCTGACCGACCTCAGCGACCACCATGTCCATGGTTCGCATCGAGGGGATCAGCCGCGACGAGCGGACCCCGCCGCTCGATCACTCGCCGCCACATCAGCAGGTACCGAGTGGTTGGCAGCCCAGCTGGGCGATCAGGCAGCCTTTGCCCGGCTGACGATCAAAGCGAACAGGGCTGCGCCAACGGGTACCCCGATGATCCCGCCTACCTGGAACCCCACATGGTGCGTGAGGGAGAGCCACGCCTGCACTGCAAAGCCGAGCACTGCCATCACGAGCACGGCCACGAGAGCGACGGCACATCCAACGCGCCGGCGCGGTGGCTCCGCGATGTAGAGCCCGAGCATCGGGGCAGCGGCGAACACCTGGACCGCGAAGGTGAGCGTTCTGTCGACCCCGTCTTCGAAGTGCCAAAGCGCCAGACTCATGACTCCCCAGACAGCAAGGCCGAGCAGAGCACGCAATGCGACGGACACGACCATCACCCACGCTCGACGGCGAATCGGATCAGTCTCGGGGCCTTGCTCTCTCGTCACGCCGAGAGGTTAGCGGTCGTACGGGACGGTGCATGAACCTGGGGCTTTTGAGCACACGCGCAGCTTGTCGTTGAAGTCTTCGGTGTCGTCGAAACTCGGCGCCGTTGTCGGTCTGGATGACCTCGACTGGATCGGCCGGCAGGCGCTGCAGCACGTAGTCGAGGAACTGGATGGCGGTCTTCTGGTTCAGCTGTGGGTAGATCCGCAGGACGCGCAGGCGGATGCAGTCGTCGATGGAGGTGAACTGGTAGTACTGGTTGCGCCCGCCGCGCCTGCCCTGGGGTGCGGAGGCGAGCAGCCCGATGAATTTCACGTCGATCTGCGACCGGTGGCCAGGCAGTTGCTTCTTGTACCGCTTCCATCTGCGGTCGTGGCGCTTGCAGCGCTGGAAAGCTGGTAGGCGGCCCATGTCCAGGCGGTTGAGGATGCGCCACACGCCCAACTTGCTGATGGTGACGTCGTGGTACGGCTTGAGGCACACGGCGATCTTCTCCGGGCCGAAGTGGTAGTTCTGCCGCAGGTAGATGATTTTCCCGACCACCTCGGCGTGGGTCGCGTTCGGCGAGGGCCTGGGTGCCTTGGAGCGGGTGCGCAGGCCCTCGATGCCCTCGGCCTGGTAGCGGCGATACCACGTGTAGTACGCCTGCCGGCTGATCCCGAAGTACCGGCAGGACATCGCGACGTTCCCGGTGACCTCTTCGACGTGGCGTATGACGGCCAGGCGCCGCTTGGCCTCACGGTCAAGCGGCGGGGTGGTGGGGATGGACTTCGGCATGTGGATCTCCGTAGTGATCGGAGACCCAGGCGGACAAGGGTTACCGAGGTGCGGGCAGCGCCATTCGGGTGCCCTTCCGCAGCCGGTGGGATCGCCTTTCGACAGGTCAACGCGCGGTCAACGCCGCGCACGCCCGCATCCGGGCCCTCGGCGAGCAGGCCATGACCACCCTGAAGACCTGGCGCGTGCTACGGAAACTCCGGCGCAGCGCCACACGAATCACCAGCCTCGTCCAAGCCGTCCTCACCCTCCACCTGACCTGCTCAAACTGAGGTTGGCAACGGCTCATTTGCTGCGGCAGGCGCGTAGTCACGTCTGCACTCGCCGGGCGAAGCGGCGCAGGGCGAGGTAGCCCAGAGCGGCGGTGCCGAGGGTGAGAGCGGTGAGGTAGCCCCAGGTCGGCATGTGGCCGGTGGAGGGTGTGAGGTTGGCGCGGAGGCCCTCGCTCATGTAGACGAGCGGGTTGGCCAGGGTCAGGACCTGGACCCAGCGGATCGGGTGCAGAGCGGTCCACGGGTAGTAGACGCAGCCCAGCATGGTGGCGGCGGCCAGGAGCAGGCCGAGCAGCGGCCCGAAGGCGGAGGCGTCGACTGCGGTTCCGAGCAGCAGCCCGAGCGCGGAGGCGAGCAGCGCGCTGAGTACCAGTGTCGTCAGCAGGAGGGGCCAGTTGTCGATATGGGCTCGGGGCGCGTTGCCGGGGGCGTGGACGAGCCAGACGATCGGGACGACAACGAGGGTCGAGACGAGGCCGAAGATCGCGGAGGAGGTGATCTTCTGCAGGCCAAGGGCCCAGACGGGCAGGGGTGCCAGGGCGCGGTCGGTGATCTCGCGGCCCGGGCCGAGTTCGGCGGCCAGCGGCCCGGTGACGGACATGATGCTCTGCAGGGTGAGGGTGCTGGCGATCAGACCGGGCAGCAGGATCGTGGAGAACGAGGTCGCGCCGCCCAGTCCGCTGCCGATGCTGGGCATGACGTAGGCGAAGGCGAAGGTGAACAGCAGCGGCTGGAGGCCGACCTGGATGAGCAGAGCGGGAAGGTTGCGGCCCAGGACGTGGAGGTCGCGGCTGGTCAGCGCGCGGTAGGCGTGCCAGGCGGCCCGGCGGGACGACAGCGGGCGGGAGGTGGTGGCGAGAAGGTTCGCGGTGGTCATGGCGTGTAGTCACGTCCGGTCAGGGTGAGGAAGGCGGTCTGCAGGCTGGGGGGTGTGGTGGTGGCGTCGCGGACGATGAGGCCGGCCGCACTGCCGGCTCGCAGCAGGTGGCCCAGGACGCCGTCGGGATGCGTGGTGCGGACCCGTACGGTCGGGCCGTCGACGGCCACGTCGTGGGGGCCGCCGGGGATGCTGCGCAGGGCGTCTGTGGCCGGGGTGGCATCGCCGTCGTAGTGGACGGTGATGACCGTCTGCGCTCCGCTGGACGCCTTGATCGCCCCGGGTGTGTCGCAGGCGAGCAGGTGCCCGTGGTCGATGACGGCCAAGCGCTGGCACAGGGCCTCTGCCTCGTCGAGGTAATGGGTGGTCAGCACCACGGTCTGGCCGACCTCATGCAGGCTTGCGATGATCCGCCAGAGGTCCTCGCGTGCCTGAGGGTCGACGCCTGCGGTGGGTTCGTCGAGGAAGAGCACCTCCGGCAGGTGCATCAGGGCCCGGCCGATCATGACCCGGCGGGCCTGGCCGCCGGAGAGCTGGTGGGCTTTGGCGCCGGCCTTGTCGGCGAGGCCGAACTGCTCCAGCAGTTCGAGCGCGCGGCGGCGGGCTGCTGCGGCGGGCATGCCGAAGTAACGGCCGCGGAAGGCGAGGTTGTCCGCGACGGTGAGGGCGCGGTCCAGTGTGTTGGCCTGGGAGACCACGCCGATGCGGGACTTCACGCCGACCGGGTCGGCGCTCACCTCGTACCCGGCGACCCACGCCTGTCCGGCGCTGGGCGCGACCAGGGTGGTGAGCATGCCGATGCTGGTGGATTTACCGGCGCCGTTGGTGCCGAGCAGGCCGAAGAACTCGCCCTGGTGGACCGTCAGGTCCAGACCGTCGACGGCGACAAGACCGCCCTGCGCGCGCGGATAGACCTTGCGCAGGCCCTCCGTGCGGATGGCCGCCGGGGCGTGGGCCGTGGTGGCGGCAGGGGCGAGGGGCGGTGCGGGGGCTGGGGTTGGATTCATGTGGGTGCTCCAAGGTGCGGATGAGGCATCCGTCGGGAGGCGTGCCGGGGGTTATGGGGTGAGGGTGTGGCCGGACAGGCCGGTACCGCCCAGGCGCGTCAGCAGCGCGGACATCTGGCCGATGTCCTCCTTGCTCCACGGGGGTGCGGCGAAGATCTCGGCGGCGATCTGCTCGGCCGTGGCGAGCATGTCCGTCAGGCGTGCGCGGCCGGTATCGGTCAGTGCCGCGTAGGCCACCCGGCCGTCACGGGCGTCCGTCTCGCGCGTCACCAGCCCGATCCGCTCCAGCGGCGCCAGCCCCCGGGTCACCCCGGAGGCAGTCAGACCCAGTGCCTCAGCCAGGTCCACCCGGCGCATCCGGCCGCCGGGCGCCTGCCCCAGACGCAGCAGCGTCGTGAAGTCGGCCAGGCTCACCCCATGCAACCCTCCCAGGCTCGCGTCGAACCGCTTCACCAGGGCCGTCTGGGCCCTCACGAGACGCAGCGACGCGTCAAGCGCATCACTCATTGCCACCTCCTTGACTGCTCAAGCATATCAGGAGCTTGAGCAGTCAAGGATTTGTTTAGTTGATGGCCGGACGGAATCCTTGGATACGAGCTTGGGGTACCGGGGTCCCGCGACCGAGGCGCAGGCCTGAGTGCCGTCTCCTCGCTGTGCTCACCGGAACGAGCACAGAGGCAGCGGGTTGTCAGCGGCGGCGGGCGAGGACGTCGTCGATGCGAGAGGCGTCGGCGACCCGGGCCGCGGCCGCCGGTGCTATGAAGCCGAGCATGATCTGGATGTCGTCCCGGCGCGCTTCGAGCGGCAGGTGCCAGATGCCCTCGTGGTGGCCGATGCGGTTGCTGAACTTGTGCAGCCGCTTGACCGGGTCTTCCACCGTGGGCAGGGCGCGGTTGGGGGCGTGGGGGACGACGCCCGCGAGGTCGGGCCAGAGGCTGGCCCGGTATTGACGGGCCAGCAGGAAGCGCCAGAAGCCGAAGCTCAGCTCGGCGATGATTTTCTGCGGGGGAGAGCGTGGCGGCCCGACTCTCAGAGGCTGATTCCCCCAGACGTCCCCCGACAGCGCCCGGCTCTTGGGAAACCGCAGGTCACAGTAGGGGAACGGAGCACGCTGGACGTGGGCTGGCTGTGATCTGGACTATCCGAGGGCGGCCAGCAGCAACGGCTAATGACCGGGAGCGACCGTGAGGACGCGGCAGGCTGCCGTGCCCTCACGGATTGGTCTCCCCTCAGCCGGGGCCAGGTGCCGGATCGTTCGCTGAGGAGTCCGAGCCGACGTCCATGAGGCATGGAGGGCCGCCTCGCACTTCCTCAGGGAGTCAACCGTGGCCAGCGGGCGGGGTCCATGGTCAAGCGTCAGTTACCTGGCACCCTGCGGGATGGCGTCCCGGGGGACATCCCTGGCGGACTCGATGTGGCTCGCATACCCGTCCGGGTCGAGGTCGCGCACTTCGACCGAAAAGTGGACCTCGAATTCCGGGACAGGCCCGAGGCGTGTGCGAAGAAGCGCGAGGACGGATTCGCTGAGCGCGCGTTTGGCCTCGGCGCTACGGCCAGCCTTCAGCGCGATCTCGATGTGGACCGCCTGGTGGGTTTCCTCGGTGCGGCCGGCGATGTACCAGTCGTCTTGAGGGTAGACGAAACGGATCCGGCACGCCTCGGGGCGCGCGCCGCTGTTGGCGACGATCAGCGAATGCAACTCCGGGCCGAGTACTTCACACTCGAGGACCTCGTTCTCGCACAGTTCATTGGTGTACGTCACGGTTACATGTGGCATGGACACAGCATATTCACCCTCTCGCCATGCTCGCCGACGAGTTCCTCGACAGAGACCATCGTCTTGCCGCAGCAACACGTCGGGCTCTGCCGGCCGCCGCAGGTTCCCTCCCCCAGGCGTCCCCCTGCGGCGCTAGCTGCCGGGGAAATCGCAGGTCGCAGAGCGTAGGCGGAGCCCGCTGTAAATCTGCCGACTACGCGGCGAAGGCCGGCATGGACCCGGACGCGCGGGTCCAACACCGATGCCGTGTTCAACGCCGCCGACACCTGCCGATCAGCCCGCGTGCCGGGAGGTCCGTGCCGTTCACCACGCGTCCGCCTTCGATGTCTTACGCGCCTTGGCCGAGGTGCGCCGCTGACGTCGTATTAGCTCTGCCAGTCCCGCCGTAACCGCGGCCGCGGCCGTGGCCACGAGCAGCCCCCAGCTTGGAATAGTCACTGCCGACCGCCACTCCAGCGGCGTTGGTAGCGGGGATCGGGACGGCACATCCCAGTACCAGGACCCACCGGTCAGCACCCGAAACCCCGTCAACGTCCCGAGCGGCACCATGGCACCGGCCAGAAAGGCGGCGACGACGCCATGGGGAAAGCGAAGGAGGCGAGTGCGCGCGGAAGTCACGACGGCGGCCGTCAACTCGGCCAGGACGGTGATCGCCTCCACGTCCTTGATCTGGACCTTCTCCCCGGCCAGCACAAGGAACAGGTACCCGATCCACACCCCTGCGACCCCGCAGGCCACTCCGGTCCCCAATGCGACAGCGTATTCCGGCGTCATGCCGCGATCCCCTGGGCCCCGTCGGCACCGGCGCGCCCACGCGTGGCCGGTGAGCGGAACAGCGGCGAGCAGCAGCACAACGGCGATCACTACCCAGGGCGACTCCCCGAAAAGCATCGTCCCAGCCGCGGCCAGGAAGGAGCTCAGGGCATCCGCGTGCGGGCCGGCGTTCGCCTGCGCGTACAAGGCCACGCCAGTTTGCCGCAGGGTGTAGAACACCCAGAACGTCATGGGGAGCGAGGCCGCGGCGATGACGCCGGAGATGAGGAGTGCCGGACGGTTGCCGGCAGCGGCGACGGGAGCCCACACGCGAGTGATGAGCCCGATCCAGCAGACGACGATCACACCACAGAGGAGCGCCAGCCCCGACCAGAGGAGCAGCGTCGCTGCCGGTGAGGAGGGGAGTTCGTGGACGAGTAGAGCGATGGTCGGGCTGGTGACCGGGCAGAGGCACAGACCGAGTCCCACTCCGGCAGCCGCGCGTCCGACACTCATGGCCGTACCCGTGTTCCTGCACCTGTCGGCGACACGCCAGACCGAGAAGGTCAGGGCTGCCGTGAGCAGGGGGCCCGCGATGGCGATCGCGACGTGGTCACCGATCCGGGCGCCCAGGGAACCTACCGGATGCGCCATGAAATCCGAGATGTTGTTGAAGAGAATGGCTGCCGTCGCTCCCAGACCCACGGATTCCCAGAACCCGAGCCCGAAGAGGTTGGACGCGTCCGTGAGTGCGGTACGGCGCTCGCCCAGCGACGGATGCTTACTCAGCAGCCGTCTGTTCCCCCTGCCTGGTGTGGGGTGGGTCGAGTAGACGTCGAAGAGTTGCTGCATGTTGCTCGGGCCGGCATCCCAGAGCATCGTCCTGGCGTCGGCGTACAACTCGCGACTGCGCAGCACCGCGTTGCGGGCCAGGGGCACCAACGCGGCCAATACGACGGATTGGAAGGTGCTCGCCGTATCGGGCATGACCCGGTCTCCGGAGAACTGCCCAACCAGGACCGCCAGCAAGAGGTAGACCGCACGCCGGAGGAGAAGGAAGCCGACGAGCCGCCATACCGCCACCGTGATGAAGGTGATGTCCACGTCGTGATTGCGCAGATGCGCCAGTTCATGCAGAAGCACCGTGCGGAACGCCTGGCGATCCCGGCTGAACAATGCAGCCAGGCCACCACTGATGACGACGCAGCGCCGACCGACCCTCCCGAAGGCCAAGCCATTCACCCGGGGGTCAAGGGGGTCCAGCAGGAAGGTGACACTCCCATGGACGCCGGTCTGTTCCTGCAACCGATTCAGGTACGCGGCCATCTCCGGCAGCAGATCGGAACCGATACGGCGCAGTCGCTTCCGGCGAACCCGCCAGGCAGGCATACACCAGTACACGGCGAACACGATGAGCCAGAACAGCAACAGAGCGCTGATGGCGGGCCAGGGACCGAACACACCCCTGGGATCGTGGCAGGCGGGTAGCGAGTCGATGATCTCCCCGATGTCAGGCGACCCGCCCGTATCTGAATGCCGCAGGGCGACCGCCTCGCGGGTTCGGACGATCATGCAGTGCTGATAGGCGAGCACATCGCTGGCGGGCAGACCGAGTAATTGCCCCGTGTCCTGGCTGAGCAGGCTGGCAGCAGCAGTGGAGGCGGCGACGATGAGCAGGGCGAAGCGGACAGCGGTACCGGACGGGGTGGCGAAGGGGTTCAGCTGTGGTGCCGGCGCGTCTGTCACTCCTGCCCTGCGGGATCGGAGTCAGGCAGGGGAGCAGGACCGGATGCGGTGTTAGTTTCGCTACTGCTCCTGGCCAGTTCGGCTACGATCCCGTCGGCGAGGAGTACGGCCAGATCAGACGGCAGCCTTGCGGCTAGGGCCTTCTGCTGCGCCAGCGCATGCAGTTCGGCCAGTTGCTGCCCAGTCAGTTGAGGTAGATGAGCCGCCGCCAGGGGGGCGGATTCCGCCCGTCGCCCGGCAATCGCACGCACTCTCCGCCATAAACCACCAAGCGCCTTCTCCGAGTAGTCGGTGGCAAGGTGCTTGAGCACTTCTACAGCCACACTCAGCGCGACCGTACTCGTCAGCACCACAATGCTGTCCAGTCCCAGCCCCAACGGGTCGTCGCGCTGCCTGATGCGCCGGCTACGCGAGGATGCCGCGAAGAACGCATCGGCCGTAACCTCGAACTGCGAGAGTTCCTCCGGCGCGGCCCGCGTCACTGCGGCCTGCGCCAACGCGGTAACCACCTGCCGGTCGTGTTCCCAGGCCACCGAACACCTCCCAACCCCTTGCGTCTCATGCTACGGGGTGTGTGGCCGGGGTATGACACGAAAACCTCAATCAGGCTCAGAGCCCTCGCGGCCTCTCTCAGGGCCGGGGTTCGGCCAGGTTGATTGTCAGGCGCTCGCTATGGGGGTGGCCGGGCATCGTCGTGGTTGGTGGGCGGTGAGCCGGGCACCGAGCGCGTTGCGCAGCATGATCTCCGGGTGGTCCAGCGGTCCGAGGAACGCCGCGGCGTGATCGCTGTTCCAACGGAAGAGCGCTGGCGCGGAGTCCTCCAGAAGCACGCTGCGCCTCCTCCTGGCGGCGTTCATCAGTACAAGGCCCCCTCGGGGACAGTGGACTGAGTGATCGTCGGCCCGTCCGGCGGGCCGGAGCCGCCAGCCTCCACCGGCGGCTCGGTCGCGGTAGTCGCGGGCGGAGGCGGCGCCGGCGGCGCGGAGAGCGGGGTGAAGAGGTGCGGCAGAGCTGGGACGGGGACGGTATGTGGATGACGTGTTTTGCGGCCAGCATGCCTGATCGGCCGGTCGTTGAGTTCGGGTTCCGTCACCGGTTGCGGGCCCGGCCGCGTCGGGGGTTCGGTGCAAGGGCTCCCGCCCCTGCCGCCGCCGCTGCGGTCCTGGATCGGGTCCGGGCCGTCCGGTTCGCCGGTCTGCGTGACCTGTGCCTGCAGCACACCGGGCAGATCAGGATCTGGGTGGAGGTGGTCCGGATCGCTCTCGGCTTACTGGTCTGGATGTCCATGTTCGCGCTGACGGGCCAGGGCCGGTACTGGGTGTCCCGCCGCCTGTGGTTCCGCTTGTTCTTTGCGGCTGGCCAGCTTGTCACCATCGGCTGGCGCCGTATCCTCCGCCTCATCCGTCACGAGTCCTGGACCGGCGGGGTCACAGGCGCCCTCGAACGGCTTGTTCTCCTGCCGAACCCCGGCTGACACGAGCTTTCCGTCCTTGCGGGCAGCACCACCCCGCCCGCGACTGGCGCCCGCGCGACATCGCGGCCGCGCTGCCGACCGCCACCGAGAACACCTTTGCCTTGCACATGCGCACCTAGGCCAAGAACCTGCTGGTCAAGGTCGCTCCAGGGACCTACAGGCTCCCGTCCCACCCCAGCTCGCAGTCCCCGCACACCCACCCATCACGGTGAACCCTTCAACGGCCCAAGCTGCTTGACAAACAGCCGTAGACCCTACCTTTCACAGCATTACATGCCCGACGACCGGAGCGGTCGGCCACGTCCCGCTCACAACCGGCCACCGACAGCTTCTAACAGCCCGGCGGGTTCGAGGGGCCTATGCAGCCCGCGCTCAGCGATTCCGCCGTGGCCTTCGTTGTCTGAGGCGTTGCCTCAGCGCTCGTCACGCCCACCGCTCCGGCGAGCAGCGCAGCAACGCAGAACGCACCGACGAGGTGTTGGATGCGCTTCCGGATGCTTGTCACCATGATGATCCCCCTTGGCTCGGGGTGATGGATTACTCCTGATTTGTCAGTTTAGTACTGCAGCTTGGTACTACAGCCGGATCACTGTCAACGGCCTGGAGGTGGGGAGTGCAGTGGGGCGGGTGTGGCAGTGGGACGGTCTTTGCGGGGCCGTCCCGCGATTGCGTGCCCCTGCCGCATGTAGTGGCGACACTCCGGGCAGCCCAGTGGCGACACTCCGGACGGCCCACCCACGTGATCGATGACAACTGGACCCCTCCCACGCGACGGTCCCACAGACAGAGACGAGGAAGATCCACAAGGGAAACACCTCGTCCCTGCCCGCCTGCGACCCGAGGATCCCTGGAGAACCCGACCTCGGTGTCGGGCTGTGGTGATGGCAGCTCGGCGGCCAGCAGCCGAATACGACTGGCCTGCGGTGGCCGGTTCGGGTTTGCCGCTCCAAGGGGATAGGGGGTTAGAGCTTGATGACTGATATCGAGGCTGAGCCGGAGTTGGCTGCGTAGGCTCGGCGTCCGTCTGGGGAGAGTGCCACCCATACGGGGTAGCCGGCGACATTGATGGGGTGGCCGATGGTGTGGTTGGTGGTGGTGTCGATCACTGATACCGAGTCCGAGCCGGCGTTGGCGGTGTAGGCCCGGCGTCCGTCCTGGGAGACGGCCACTCCGACTGGGGTGTGGCCGACGGGTATGGGGTGGCCGATGGTGCGGTTGGTGGTGGTGTCGATCACTGATACCGAGTCCGAGCGGGCGTTGGCGGCGTAGGCGCGGCGTCCGTCCGGAGACACCGCCACCCCCTCCGGGGTGTGGCCGACATGGATGGGGTTGCCGACGGTGCGGTTGGCGGTGGTGTCGATCACCGATACCGAGTCCGAGCCGGCGTTGGCGGTGTAGGCCCGGCTTCCGTCCTGGGAGACCGCCACCCCGTACGGCTTCTTGCCGACATGGATGGGGTTGCCGACGGTGCGGTTGGTGGCGGTGTCGATCACCGATACCGAATCCGAGTTGGAGTTGGCCACGTAGGCCCAGCGTCCGTCCGGGGACACGGCCAGCCCGATTGGGTCCTTGCCGACATGGATGGGGTTGCCGACGGTGCGGTTGGTGGCGGTGTCGATCACCGACACTGAAGCCGAGCCGTAGTTGGCCGTGTAGGCCCGGCCTCCGTCCGGGGACACCGCCACCCCTTGCGGCTTGTCGCCGACGGGAATGGGGTGGCCCACGGTGCGGTTGGCGGCGGTGTCGATCACCGACACAGAGGCGGGGCCGAAGTAGTTGGTCGAGTAGGCCCGGCGCCCGTCCGGGGACACCGCCACCGCGCCCGGGGATTTGCCGACCTGGATCGAGGACACGGTTGGTGCCGTGGGACCGAAGGAACGGGACTGTGCCAGGTAGATGCCGCCGCCCGTCGCGGCGAGCGCCGCCAGCGCCACCGCCGCGATGAGCCTGGCCCGCCGGTTCCTGGGCCGTGGCGGGCGGGGCCGGCCCCGGGCCTCGTCCCCTTTGTGTGGCTGGGGCTGCGGCTGCGGCTGCGGTTGCTGGGGCGGGCCGGTTGGTTCCTGCGGCTCGGCCGGCGGCAGGATCTCGGTTGGCGGGGCGGATTCCTGGGGGTGTGGCGGTTTCGAGGTGCAGGGCTGCTCGGGCGGCGGCACTTGTGGTGAGGGGGCCGGTTGCTGCAAGGGGGAGGGGTGGGGCTGGTCGGCGATGGATGCGAGGCGTCGGGCGGCTTCCTTACCGTCCATCCTGTCCGCGGGGTCCTTGGCCAGCAGCCCGATGAGGACCGGGGTCAGCTCCGTCGCCCGGCGCGGCAGGCTCGGGGGCTCGAAGAGCAGGGCGCTCAGTGTGGCGAGGGCGGTGTCGCGGTCGAAGGGGCCGGTTCCCTCGAGGGCGTAGTACAGGGTGGCCCCGAGCGAGAACAGGTCGGCGGCGGGGGTGGGCGGCTGGCTGTTGGCCCGCTCCGGGGCCATGAAGCGCGGCGTCCCGAGGATCTCCAGGGTGGCGGTCAGGCGGTCCTCCCCGGAACTCGGCTCCAGCGCGATGCCGTAGTCGGTGAGCATCACCTGGCCGCCGCCCTCCGTCGGATAGGAGAGCTGGGGCCCCGGACGGGTCAGCAGGATGTTGGCCGGTTTGACGTCCCGGTGCAGGACGCCGAGCCGGTGTCCCTCCAGCAGGGCGTCGAGGACGGCCAGACCGATCCGGGCGACGTCGCCGGGCGGCAGCGGCCCCCGCTCGCGCACCACCGCCTCCAGGTCCATGGCATCGGGCACGAACTCCATGACGATCCATGGCAGGCCGCCCTCCTCCACGATGTCGTGCACGGTGACGACATGCGGATGGTTGCGCAGCCGGGCGGCGTGCCGGGCCTCGCCGCGGGCCCTCGCGATCCGGGAGCGCACCTCGCATTCGGGGACGTCCGGCGGCAGAATGATCTCCTTGAGCGCGACCTCGCACGCCAGTTCCTGGTCGTACGCCAGCCACACACGTCCCATGCCGCCGGTACCGAGCCGACGCAGAAGCCGGTAACGTCCGATGATCACGCGCCCGGCGGCCTCTTGCGCTCCTGACATGGCACTCCTCTTCCAGGACGGCCAGTAGGGGTTCCTCGGCGAGCGCTGGAAGGGGCTCTCTCCACATATCGCATATCGCTCGAAGAACGGCAAGTCACCCAGAACGGGTGCAGCCCACGTATGTTCCGCGTGTTCCGCGCGGCGGTGTCGGGGTCAGGAGCGGGATAGCGCGAGCGCCGGGAAATGGTCATTACCGTGGATCGGTTGAGGTGGTGCATACCGGTGAGAGGGTGCAGGAGGGTGCAGGCAGGGCCCCGGGGAGAGTCCCGTTCGCCCGACTTGACCACGGGCATGGGGGTGGCCCGGACTCAGGATGAGCGCGGCGCTTGTTGATCACGCGGGTGTCGCCGGCACAGACCACATTCGCACTGCCGTGGGTCCGACTGCGTCTGCGTTGTCGACAACCGCCACAGGATCAGAGGTCAGCTGGTGGCAGGCCGAGGTGGTCGTGCCATGCCCGACGGCCGGCGGGCGTCACGATGAGGGCGCGGGTAGTGCCGATGCGCGTCATCCATCCCGCGGTGAGTGCGTGGGCGCACAGGGCAGCACCTACTGTGCCAGCCAGGTGGGGACGGCGCTCGGTCCAGTCAAGGCATGCGCGCACCGGCGGTCGGCGTGAGCCGCCAGGCACTGTGATACCGGCCTCGGTCAGCCAGAGGGTGCCCTTGCCGGTCAGGCCCGGCTCGGGCCCCCACTCCAGCAGTCCGCGCTCGACCATGGCGTCGGTGATCGCCAGCGCGACGGCTCCAGCCAGGTGGTCGTAACACAGCCGCGCACGGGCCAGTGCCTGCTGCCGGCCGGAGGCCGACAGCGAACGTGGTCGGGCGCTGCGCTGCGGGGCCAGCGCGGCAAGGCTCTCGATCAGTTCGACCACCCTGCGGTCGGCCACCCGTACGTAACGGTGACGTCCGTGCCGCTCCTCGACGAGGAGTCCGCCACTCACGAGCAGGTTCAGATGCGACGTCGCGGTGGACGGTGCGACTCCGGCACAACGCGCGAGCTCGTTCGCCGTCCACGCCCGGCCGTCGAGCAGCGCCAGGCAGAAGGCGGCCCGGGTTCCGTCGGCCAACAGCCTGGCCACGCCCGCCAGGTCCACACCCACATCCTGACCTGCGCGCTGAATGTCCACGTCGCCCATTGTCGCCGACGTCCCTTCGACGTCCGTCGAAGCGTCCCCGTCCTAGCGTCGGCACGTGCGCAGGGCTCACCGGCCCCACACCTGCATCCGCCCGCGAGGCCGTGCCGCCTCCGCTCACGTACTGGAGCAACCATGACCGCGTCCGACACGACTCTCACCGACTCACCACATCCCGAACCCTGGACGGACCTCGTGGTCACCGACGCCCCCATGGCGGCGGACATCGCGGTAATCTCCGACGCGCTGGACCGCTTCAACATCGAACACACGGGAATCGCCGACCGCAAACCGCTCGCCGTCCTGGTCCGTGATCCCGAGACGCACCAGGCGGTCGGCGGACTGACCGGGCGCACCTCGCTCGGGCTGTTCTTCATCGACCTCTTCTACCTGCCGCCTCAGCTGCGAGGCAGCGGGCTGGGAACAGAGATCCTTCAGCAGGCCGAGAAAGAGGCCCACGTCCGCGGCTGCCGCACGGCCGTGCTCTACACGATCACCTTCCAGGCTCCGGGCTTCTACCGGAAACTAGGGTGGAAGCGTCTGGGGGAGGTGCCCTGCGATCCGCCGGGCACCAGCCGCGTCTTCATGACCAAAGAACTTACTGCACCGGCCGGCCAACCAGTTCGGCCCCGGTAAGGTCGCCGTGCTCGTTGCACCATCATCTTTCCCGTCCGCTTTCCTCCCGCCAGAGCCCCCGCCACCGACCGAGTCCGGGACGTCACAGTCCGGGGCAGTAGTGGCGTCCGGGTTGCTCGAAGCCCTGGCCCGTGTGCCCGACCCGCGTAATCCGCGCGGGGTGCGGTTCCAACTGGCGACGTTGCTCGCGGTCGGCATGTGCGCTCTCACCAGCGCCGGTCACAACTCCCTGACCGCTCACGTCACGGGCAGGCAGGGTGCGTGGTCGGTCAGGAGCGCAGGCGGTGGCCGGCTGCCGTCCACAGCTGTTCCAGCGCGTCGCGCCGGGGCCACCGAGCCGGGAAGTGCCAGGTCAAGGTCCGTCCCCCAGCGGCCAACCGGGCCGGGACGCCCCGATGCGACCGCCAGGACCGTTGTGGAGGGCCGGCTCCGCACCGGCGACGACGGCTGCTTCACCGTCGACCGCAGGAAGGCCCTCATCATCCGCGGCGGCTTCAACGTCTACCCGCGAAAGGTCGAGGCGGTTCTGTACGGGCATCCCTTTGTCTCCGAGGAGTTGAGGGTATCCGTCCGCGCCCCGGGCCTCGCGCCCCGTACGCGTACCCGTGCGAGGCCCGGCTCGTCGACGCCCTCCCGGAGGGGCCCACCGGAACGATCCCCCAAGAGACGGATCGCTGTTCCCACGCCGCCCTGGCACGCGGTGCGCACACCACCCCGGAGGGGAGGGGGAAGGGTCGGTGGGCCGGGGATGTTTGTCAAGCCCCGAATTCCAGGGACATGACGCGGTGCGCCGGGGCGGGGTCAATTGAGGCATGGGTTCACGCAGAGCAGGTGAGCCCACCGGGATGGTCCGGACGGTGTTGACGGGATGTGTGTCCCGCGGCCGTCCCGCCGGAGAACCGGCAGGACCGTTTCGGCGCATTCCTTTCCCCTCATTTCTCACCAAGGAGATTGACCATGGCCCGCACACCTCGTACACGGCGTCTGGCGGTCCTCACCGCTTCCGCCGCCCTGGCCGCGGGAGGTGCGCTGATCCCCACCGCCGCGTTCGCCGCCCCGGCCCAGACCAGCGCCGTGGCCACGCAAGCGCCCCAGCAGGAGGTCAAGACCGTCAGCGGTTACGCCAATGATGTTGACGTCACGTCGTCCTCGTCGGACTCCTCGTCCTCCTCGTCCTCGCAGTCCACGTCGTACGTGGATACGCCGGACTACAGCTCCTACTCGACCTCGTCAAACTGGTCGTCCTCGCAGTCCTCGTCCTACTCGCAGACCTGGGTGTACTCCTAGGCCCCGTCGTCACATTCCCGCCTGCCGCGCGACGCCTGGCACGCCCTCCCCCAAGTTCTTCGAGCAGGGGACCCCCAGCCGCGTTGCCGAACCTCCCACGTGGCTCCGTCACGAGAGTGCTTTGGCGCCTTGCGGTCGCACGCACCAGACGCCGCGCGGCCCGCCTTTCGGGCGGACGACGGGAATGTGACGCGGGCTGGGGTCACGCGTCTGCCCGGGCGGCCCCTCGAAGCTCAGCCACTGGGAGTTGCTGTGCCTGGCGGTGATGCAGGCGATGCCCGGTTTCCACCGCGGGGCCTGTCGTCTGCGGCACGTGCGCACGCACTGCCGGGACATGCTCCCGTACGAATTCCGTCTCGTCCCGTCCCCTTCCTCACGCCACCGCATGGGGGTGTCCGCGCATGTCCACGCCTTCTCGGGGCCGGCAGCCCGGCCGGCCGCAGCAGCCGTTCCCGCCGCAGGCCCCGGAACCTCACAAGAAGAAGAGCAGGGGCAAGACCTGCGCCGGAGCCGCCTGCCTGGGGGTCGTCGGCATCCTGGTCATCGTCGGCGCGATCACCGCTGCTACCGGCGGCAGGCCCGGCAGCGGTACTGGCAAGAGCCCGGCCGCCGTACCCTCGGCCGCCGGCAACGCCTCCAAGGCCTTTGCCTCGCAGTCCGCTCCCCAGAAGGAGGCGCCGCAGACCGTCACTTACGTCGTCACCGGCACCAGCGGTGCCGACGTGCGGTACGGCCCGGCCGGGTCCCCCGCCCAGGGCAAGGTGCCGATGAGCGTGACCAGGCCGCTCGAGAACCGGCAGCATTACGCGATCACCGCGCAGCTTCAGGGGGGCGGCCATGTCACCTGCCAGTTGAAGGTCAACGGCAGGGTCATCTCGCAGTCCACCGCGTCGGGCGGCTACACCATCGCCTCCTGCGAGATCGGCAAGGACACCTTCAGCGGCAAGTGGACCCGGTTGTGAAGTGGCTCTCGCTGCAGGGATTGTCGTTGCTGGTCCTGGGGCGTGGGTGGCTCCCGGTCACGCTGAGGCCGATCAGCGGCTGGGAGACCTTCTTGCTCGTCATCGATGTGCCGCGGCCGGCGTGCACGGTCTCGGGCACGACGCCCTTGCGGTCGATCGTCTCGCGGATCAACTCCTCGGCGCGGTCGGCTGATTCAGCCAGTTCCACCCTGTGGCCGACGATGCAGCGACTGAAGATGTCGACGATGACGCAGGCGTGGTGCCAGATGCCCTTGACAGGTCCGGTGAGCTTGGTGATGTCCCAGGTGAATACCTGGGAAGGGCCGCGGCCAATGCAGTTGCTTTAAGACGTTGCTTCACTTGGCGGGTCCGCGGTAGTTGATGGGGCTGGTGGCAATGGCGATGAAAGGGGAGGAAGTGACCGGATCTCTTGAGCGCAAGCCCCGTCCTTCAGGACGGGGTTAGCTCATCTTTGGCGCGGAGCCGCGCAGCGGCGGAGTTCTCTGCGTTGTCAGTGGCGGGCACTATGTTGATCATGCGCGGTCGATAAGGAGCGCGTGGCGTTGGGGTGTCAGACGGTCTATTCGTCCGGGGCGTGGCCCGAGCCGGACGGTGCCCTCACGGTCCGGCGGGCTCTGGACGGGCAGTGGCCGCAGCCGCGGAAGAGCAGCGGCGCAAGGAGTACCGGCTCGATCCCTACAAGCCGCTGATCGACGGCATGCTGCGGGCTGACCTGGACGCTCCTCCCGAACAGCGGCGCGCTACCCAGCGCATCTATGACCGCTTGGTGGAGAGCCACCGGCTTGTCACCCTCGGCGCGCCCCCTGGGTGATGTAGCGGTAGCGCAGATTGAGTCTGCCGGTGTATCCGAACTCGCGCCGCTCTGTCCCCGTGCGTGGGTGAACGAGCTCTCCACCCTGAAGGCCGTTTGAGTGACTAAAGTGTCACCTTCTGCACGCGGACACGCAACGTGTGGTGCGATGCCCACGTGAAATCCGGGGGTCGGGCTCGGAAAGCGACGCCCGCCCCGGATCCGTGGACGACTGAAGGGAAGCCCATGGTGCTCCGCGCGCTGGCCGCGACTGGTGTCGCCACATCATTGTTCGGTTCGTCGGCCTTCGGCGGCAGCCCGCCCCCGCCGTCGAACCGGATCCTCATCGACACCGTGGCGGTCAACGGTTCCGGCTGCCCGGCGGGGACGGCCGCCGTGACCGTGTCCCCTGACAACACCGCCTTCACCGTCACCTACAGTAACTACCTCGCCCAGGTGGGGCCCGGCTCGGCGCCGACTGACCGGAAGAAGAGCTGTCAGCTCAACCTGCGAGTGCACGTCCCCGGTGGCTACACCTACGCGATCGTGTCCGCCGGCTACCGCGGCTTCGCGTCACTGGCGCCGGGTGCGTCCGCGACCCAGCGAGCCAGCTACCACTTCCAGGGCAAATCCCACACCACCAACTCGACCCATCACTTCAAGGGCGGGTTCAACGGCAACTGGCAGACGACCGACACCGTGGACGTCGCCGCCCGGGTCTTCGCCCCCTGCGGGGAGGAGCGCAACCTCAACATCAACACTGAACTGCGGGTCGAGCGCGGCACCTCGAGCCCGAGCGCCACCAGCTTCATGGAGATGGACTCGACGGACGGCAGGATCAAAACCGTGTACCACATGGCCTGGAAGCAGTGTCAGTGATCTCCTGGCGCTGCGATCGGCGGATGCGTCCAGGCCAACGGCTCTCGTAATCGGTGGTAGCACTGTGTGGTGATCACTGGAGGAGAATGTGCTGGCGGAGCAGGGGTAACTCGGCCCGCCCGTGCATCGGCCTCTTGCGGCACGCGAGCCGCCGAGTGACATCAAAAGTCATTAACGTTGATCAAGCCGACACCTCCTTGAGTGACTCCCCAAGTCACCGCCGACAAACGACTCCCGCCGAAGCAACAGGCGCAGTCACGGCATGGGGGACCGGCTGTAAGGAGGTCAAGGCGGTTGAGGTCGCGGAACGGGTCTGCCTGCGCTCCGGTGTCTGCGCTGTTTGGTGGTCCGGTTGTGCGCCCATCGCCCCGGCTCGACCTTGCTGCTGCCGTTGCGAGTCCTCAGGACCGGCCACCGCATCGGCTTCTTGATCGCTCGGGGCCAGTCCCGGCCGGACCGGGCCGCAGCAGCAGAGGGGACCGCGCTTCCTGGCAGGCCTCCTTCCAGGCGTTGGGCGGCGAGCGTCTGGAGGTGTCGTGCCGGGACGGCACGCTGCGCCGGGCGATCCGGACGCAGCGGAGGTAGGAGAGCCGGCCGACACCCAGGACCGGCCCACTCGCCGCGCCGGCGTACGCGAACCGGTGGACGGCCTGGTGAACCGTGGCCCGATCCTGCGCGGCGGCGGTCCGCGCCCCGGTCGGATCCCGCAACTCACGGAACTCCCGCACCGGTCGAACGACGGCCGCACCAGACCGCACTCCATGATCCGGGCGATCCACACCGAGTCGGCCACGTCCGTCTTGCGGCCCGGCACATTGCGCAAGCACGCACTTCCTCTTTCGGAACGTACCTGCACCTGCACCGCGTGCGGAGCCGTGTCCCCCAGGGATAAGAACTCCGCCCGCGTGATGCTGGCCCGGGCTGGTCTCATCCCGGCTTGTTGAGGGCGTAGGACCTCTGGGGGCGCTGCTCTCGGAGGCAGCCTCAGCCACGAATCCCCCTGCCTCCAGGGAGGGGAGGATGTCACAGGCCCAGGGAGACGGCCAGGCGCGTGAGCTCGGCGGTGTTGCTGATGCCGAGCTTGGCCCGGATCCGGCGCAGATACGCATCGACGGTGTGTTTCGAGAGTCCCATGCGCCGTGCCGTCTGCATGTAGGTGCGCCCGGCGGCGATGTGCTGCAGTGCCTCCCGCTCACGCGGGGCCAGCGCGGCCGGCCCGCACGCGAAGGCAGAGGCAGAGGCGGGGGCGGGGGTGGTGGGGGCTTTGGTGTGCAGAGCGGGTGCGAGGCTCATGGCGGCTTTCCTTCGGCGTATTGGTCCGGTCGTCGCGGGCACATCTTCGGAGCGTTACAGGGACGCCGAAATATGGGCATTTGCCCCTAAGTGACACAGGCGGGTCCAGGCCGGTTCCATGCCGTCGCACATTTCCTGAAATTTCCGTTATCCGCCCACGTTGGGGGCGTGCGGAACCACCCTCGGTACCCGGCCCCTCACACAGCGGACCGCCCACCGGGGGCGGTCCGCCCCCTGCCTGGCCCGGGCGCCTCGCCGGGCACCGTGCTGGTGCTTCCTGTCCCGCAGGATCACGCTTGTTGGTAGGGCCCTGGCCCGCGGAGGTTCGCCCGGGAGCAGCGGTCGAGGAACGAGCGAGGCGAGATGAGCGCCGATGGAGCACTCCTCCTGGTGAACGGCCGGGCGAGGCGGACGCCCCGCTCGAGCCGTCCCGCACCGCCACCGTGACGGCCACGGCCACTGTCGACGAACAGGGCATCGTGACGTGGTGGGGCGAGGGCGCCCGGCGCCTGCAGATCTGCCGCCAGCTCTCGCGGGGAAAGGCGGTGAAGGCCAGCAGGTCATGCTGAGCGGCATCAAGGTGGGCGGCGCCTTTGGGGAACTTGGCCTCCAGTGCGTCCAGGACGTGTGTCATCTGGGCCTTCACCGCGTCGGTGTCGGGCTGTTCGAAGACAGTCCGCAGCAGGGTGGCCACCCAGGGCTGGGCGGGTTTGGGGACCTGGCTGAGCAGGTTGCGGGCGTAGTGGGTGCGGCAGCGCTGCCAGGATGCGCCGGGCAAGACGGCGCCAATGGCGTCGACCAGGCCGGCGTGGGCGTCGGAGACGACGAGTTGGACGCCGGACAGGCCGCGGGCGATCAGTGAGCGCAGGAAGGCGAGCCATCCGGCGCCGTCCTCGGCGGTGGCGACGTCCAGGCCGAGGATCTCGCGGTGGCCGTCGGCGTTGACGCCGACCGCGATCAGGGCGTGGACGTTGATGATGCGGCCGTCCTCGCGGACCTTCTGGGTCAACGCGTCGACCCAGACGAACGCATACGGGCCGGCGTCCAGGCGGTTGCGGAACGCGGCGACCTGCTCGTCCAGGTGCCGGGCCATCGCCGAGACCTGCGACTTCGACAACTGGGCGAACCCGGGGACCTTTCAATTCCCGCCCCCTTGGCCGCCGAGGTCATCACTGGACACTCCGAACCGGCCCATTGCGGCAGAAGCTAGCTGTATTGACCTGAGGCGTTGTTGACACGACTGATGGGTGGTTGGCCGGCGAGTGCGGTGTGGCAGCGGTGGTGGTTGTAGGTGTGGAGGAAACGGTTCAGGCCGTGCCGTGTCAGGACCCGGCGGAGGCGGGCAGGCCCAGGATCGGCCCGATGCGGGCGGGGCCCAGCTTGCGTTCTTGTCGTAGGCGGCAGACCTGGTTCTCCACTGCTGCCGGGGTCCGGTGCGGGGCCGGCTGGGCCGGTCGTGCAGCCGGGGGCGCTGCGGCGGTGCATGTTGGCGGCTGTCGGCTCCTCGGTGGCGCCGGAGAATGTCACATCTCGTCGACCAGGTCGCTGAGCCGACGGGTGAGCTCGGTGACCACGGCACGCTGGTCGGGGGTGAGCTCGCGGAATGCGCGCAGTTGGCGTTCTCGCAGACGGGTGCGGTGGTCGGCGAGCAGGGTGGCGCCGGATTCGGTGAGAGCGATTTCGACGCGGCGTTCATCGCCGGGTGTGCGGGTGCGGGTGACAATGCCGTCGCGTTCGAGTTGCTTGAGCATGCGGGTGGCGGTGGGTGTGGTGATGCCCGCATACTCGGCGGACTCGCTGACGCCGAGGGGGCCGTGATCGGCGATTGACTCCAGCAGCTGGACCTGAGACAGCGAGAGGGTGGGCCGCGTCTGACCGGCAAGCCGGCCGCGGCTGCGGCGGACAGCCGTCAGCAGATCCTGCACGGCCCGGGTGAATTCCTGGAACTGCGCGTCGTCGGCCTGCGGAAGCTCGTCGCCGGTCAGCACTTGAGCAGGGTGTCCGTTTTGCGTAGGCGACATCATGGGTCTACCGTAGCAGCCAAGCTAAAAGTTAGCTTGCTAAGTCACTAAGAGGTGAACAACGCTGACCAGTTCCGCACGCATCGACACCCACCACCACATCGTTCCGCCGCACTACCGCGACTGGCTGCTCTCCCACGGCGAAACCGCCGGCGGCCTGCCCATCCCGCGCTGGGACGTCGACACCGACCTCGCCTTCATGGACAGCCAGGACATCCAGGCCGCGGTCATGTCGGTCTCCACGCCCGGCACCCACCTCGGCGACGACGCCGAGGCCACCACCTGGGCCCGCAAGGTCAACGACTACGCCGCCGAGATCGTCAAGGACCGTCCCGACCGCTACGGCTTCTTCGCCACCCTCACGCTGCCTGACGTCGACGCCGCACTCAACGAGGCCGCCCGCGCTCTGGACGAGCTCGGCGCCGACGGCATCGTCCTGCTCGCCAACCACCGCGGTATCTATCTCGGTGAACCGGCCTTCGAACCGCTCATGGCCGAGCTCGGCCGCCGCGGTACCACCGTCTTCGTCCACCCCTCCGAGCTGCCCGGCCCGCTCGTACCCGGCCTGCCGCCCTACGCTGCGGACTTCCTGCTCGACACCACCCGCGCCGCGACGAACCTCGTCCTGTCAGGCACCACCACACGACACCCGGACATCCGGTTCATCCTCTCCCACGGCGGCGGCTTCCTCCCCTACGCCGCCCATCGCATCGCCCTTGCCCTGGAGGCCCACCAGCAGGTCAGCGGCGTCCAGCCCGTCATGGACCACGAAACCGTCCTCGCTGAACTCCGCCGCTTCTACTTCGACACCGCCCTGAGCTCGAATCCCGACACCCTTCCCACCCTGCTCGCCTTCGCCGACCCCACCCGGATCACCTTCGGCAGCGACTTCCCCTACGCCACCCCAGAGATGTCCGCCTACTTCACCAAGCAGCTCGACGCCTACCCTCAAGACGACCACCAGCGGACCGCGATCAACCACGGCAACGCGCAGGCCCTCTTCCCCCGCCTGAGCAACAACCAGTGAATGCCTCTGGGGTCAGCTACAGGTCCGGGCCGTGTCCCAAACTGCTGCTGGCCCGACCGCGTGCGTCATCACTCCCGTGCGGCCTGATCCGGGCCGCACGGTCCAGGAGTTAGGGGCCGAGGACCAGGGCCAACGGAGCCGACGGAGTCCTAGTTCAGAGAAGTGACCAGGCCGAAGCTGATCGCACCGCTCCAGATGGTTCGGGGCATGGCAGACCTCCACAACAGGCCCCGAGCAGCATCAGCCTACGAGCCGGGCAGCCGACGCGCACTCAAGGAAGCGCCCACCCCATGAAGGGAGGTCCACAAAGCTGGAAATGGGCCCGGGCCAGCCGTCGAAACAGGGTGCTCTTGGGCTCTTGACGCTCTCTCGCAGATAGTGATCGTCTTTGCTCTATGGCTTTGACGGCGACGTCCTCAATCCGCCGGAGGGGCCGCAGGGCCCTCTGGGTAGCGGTTGCTTTGGTGTTGCTGGTAGCTGGCGGATGGCTGATCAACTACCGCCTGACTTACCACACGTTCGCCTGGTGGGAGGTTCCAGCTCGCATGAGCTTCTGCGGGCGCGACTACGAGCCGGACGGCCACGAGAAGGCTCTGCCCAAGGGCGACGGCACGATTACTCCTGTTTTCGTCGTGGAGCCGGCTGGCTGGCAGGTTTATAAGCAGACCTGGGGCAACAACGGCCCGGAGTGTCCCGTCATCCTTCTTCTGCAACGCAACAACCACGACGTCGTCGTGTACTCATTGCTCGGCGGTCCGTGAGTTCAGAAGCCGAAGAAGTGAGGGCGGCCGTCTCGCAGGGAAGAGCTGCGCTCCTGGTTGCGATCAGTGGCTCGCGAGGCGCTCCACTTCGCTGAGCGGGACGGTCTGGAAGCCTCCCTCCGCAGCGCGTCGGTACGAGTCGCTTCCGGGATCTCGGCCAACGGACCGGGGAATGCGTGGGTGGGCCGATCCTCCAGCCAGCACCCGGCGGCGCTCAGGACGACCTGCCCGTCCACGACCGGCGCCACCCGCATGGCGGAACCCTCCGGACCATCGTCGTCGGCCTGGGGCGTGATGACTCCGAGGAGGCTGTGTCGACCACGATCCGCCGCACGTAGGCGACAGGGTTCTCCGTCGCAGCGATCCTGCGCCAGGGGGAGACGACCACCAGCAGCGCGTCGGACAGGATGTCCTCGGCCAGGTGCGGATCCCCGGTCAGCGCACCCGCGAAGCGGCTGAGCCCCGGAAGCTCAGCGCTGAGAAACTCCTCGAGCGTCACGATGTCGGTTGCCTCCTCATCCGTGCCGCTCGGTGACGGCGCCCGGCGAATAGACGTCACGGCTCCGATCTTGTGTGCAGGATCGGAGCGGCCGGATTGGTGGACCGAGGCGCAGACCGCGGGGTACGAGACCGCTTGGCGCGCCTGGCCCGACCTCCAGGCCGCGGTCACGAGTGCGCGACGGAGCAGGGCCAGGCCCGCAACGACGCCGATGCGGATGTGGAGAAGCACGCTCGGCACCCGGGGCCCTGGTGCCATGCTGCTACCCATGTGGGCGGCGAGCGGTTCGAGATCTCGCGACCGCCGTACCTGCCCATGGAGATGCGCTGGGAGAGGGCTGTCGCGGATGGCCTTCCCGCTGATGTCTCCCACGCCTTCGCCATCTTCGGCAAGACGCTGTGCGGGATCCAGGAAACTGGCATGTCGCCGTCCGGCCACTGGTGGCTGCCGGAGCGGGAGGACGCCTGCGGTGGCTGTCGGGAAGCGGCGGGCGTCATCGATGGCCGCTGGCCGCAGGCGATGAGAGGTGAGGACGCGCGGATCAGACAGGAGCGAAGGGACCGAAACGGACCCTCGACCGGCGTCACCAGCCGCAGAGACCACAGCAATGGCCAGCAACCTCTACGGTCTCAGGGAGGTCAACCACACAGAACGCATCTAAACAACCCTGGCGGGACAAAACGCTCTTTTTGTGCGTGTTTCTAATCTGCTCATGCTGCGGCATCACAGGATGCCCAGGAAGTCGGAGGCGCCGCTGCCCGCCGTCTCATACCATCGGCCCGCACCGACCCGTCGAGTATCACCAAGGACTTTGTGAATCACTCCGATCTCCGCGCCAAGGCTCCCTCGCTCGCGGCCGGCATGGCCGCCGCCGATCACAGCCCGGACATTCAGCTGTCCCAGACTCGCCACCGCGCCGCGCTCGTGGCGAGCTGGCACATCGCGCCCGACTCAACCGTCCTCGAACTGGGCTGCGGCCAAGGCGACATGACCGCCGTCCTCGCAGAGGCGGTTGGGCCCAAAGGGCGCGTGGTGGCCGTCGATGTGGCCGAACCCTCCTACGGGGCGCCGGTCACGCTCGGGGAATCGGCAGCCCGGCTCGCGGCGGGCCCTCTCGGGCCGCGCATCGATTTCCGCTTGGGCACCGACGTCCTCGACCCATCAGTCGACTTCCCCGAAAGTACCTTTGACCACGTGGTGCTTGCACATTGCTCCTGGTACTTCACCTCGCTCGGGCAACTGCGAGACACACTGGCTCGGGTACGGCCGTGGGCGCGGCGGCTATGGTTCACCGAGTGGGACTTGACGCCTGCATCTGGCGACCAGCTGGCGCACCTCCTCGCCGTGCTGATCCAGGGGCTGACCGAGGCCGCAGGATCGCATGGCCAGGGCAACGTCCGCACGCCTTTCTCCCGTGAGGGGCTGCTGCGGCTCCTGCCTGAGGCCGGCTGGACGGCCGACGGCTGCAGGTCGGTCGATACCGAAGAGCTTCAGGACGGCGACTGGGAGGTCGCTGCCTGTCTCGACCTGGCCGGAACGGAGGAGCGTCTGGCCGCGCTGACCGAGCCGGTGCGAGAACTCGTCCTGAGCCAGGCCGACGTTCTCCGGGCCATCGCCAAGCCGCGGGGCAACCGCGCGCTCGCCGCGTATTCAGTCACTGCGCGCTGACATACGTCCCAGCGGCTGGCTGGTCAAAGTTCAGTGAGATCAGCCAGCCTTCGCCCACCTTCGCTTCCAGGCCGGAGATGTGTGGGATGTGGAAGGTGTCCGGCGCCTCCAAGCTCTCACCTTGCACCGCGGCGAACAGAACACCGTGTCCGAGCGGCGGTCGACGCCGGCCACCCACCGGGCCCCGCGCTCCGAGCACTCCACCTCACCCGTGCCGTCCCGGACGGCCGCCAGGTGCTGGCGCAACCGCCGTTCCCGACACCACTGCCTGGACCGACACGCCGACAAACAGAATTCCGCCCCAGGCCGGGCACCCGGCCTGAGCCGTTCCCCGCAGCCCCGGCAGATCCTTTCCCCGGCCCGACCGGCGTCCTCGGACACCAGGCCACGTAGGACGCCAGACTGCTCAGAATTGGGTGCTTAGAAACACGCACTTTGGGAGCGGGCGCCTGTGGAGTGACCGCTGCACGGTTGTGTGGGCGACCAGCCGCGATCATCGCTCCAGGACGGACGGTAGGCGGGGTCCGCAGTAGATGCCGGATTCACTGCGGCGGACTCCCTACAGTGATCACCGCGACCTGCAGCGGACGATTACGGCCGGCGGGACGAGGTGTACACATTTACTGCGGCAGTACCGGAAGGGTGGGGCGGGCGTGACGGTCGAACCAGTGACCGAACTCGGGAGCGGGGGCGCGCTCCGGCTGCCGCGCGGCCGGGTGGTGCCCCCGTCCGCCCCTCCGTCGTCGTACACCGCGGCGGTCGAGCGGTACCTCACCGGCGCGGGCATCGCGAAGTCCTCCGCGCGGATCTACCGGATCTTGCTGACGACATGGGGGTGGATGCTCGCCGGCGAACCGGCGCCGACCGGGCCCGCCCGTCGTAGCGCGAAGCCGCCCGTCTTCCCCGTCGCCGAGATCGACGACCCGGCGCTGCCGGAGGTGCTGGCCGAACTGGCGGCGGCCCGGGCAGACGAGATGGACGCCGACAGCGTCAACCGGGAGCCTGTCCATCGCGCGCAAGGCGATCGGCTGGTGGCAGCGTCAGGGCTGGATCGAATCTGATCCGACGATCGGCATCGAGCGGCGGCCGGCACCGCCGGACCGCACCAAGGCCCTCTCCGAGAGCCAGATCGTCGCCCTGTGGCGCCTGGACGTCGCTCTGCAGGAGAGAACGTTCTGGAAGATACTCTACGAGTCCGCCGCGCGGGCCGACGAGATGCTGTGTCTGAACGTGGAAGGCCTGTACGCGCAGGACAAACTAGGCAAGATCACCGCCAAGGGCGGGGCGACCGAGTGGATTCACTGGCAGTCCGGCACTGCCCAGCTGCTGCCCCGCCTCATCGCCCGACGCACCCGCGGCCCGCTGTTCCTCACCGACCGCAAGGCCCCGGCAGGCACCGCGGCGCTGGACGTGTGCCCGGAGACCGGCCGGGCCCGGCTCTCCTACCGCCGGGCCGAAGAGATCTTCGAGGAGAGCACCCGGCTGCTGGTCAACCCCCTCGCTGCACCCGACAGCATCGAGGATCTGGACGGGTGGACACTTCACCGGCTTCGCCACAGCGCCCTCACACACGATGCCGAGGGCGCCGGTGCTGGTGATGGTGGCAGGCTTTCGCGGGGGGACTGTTCCATGTTCCCAGCGGGCTCCCGCAATCGCAGACCGACAACGACACGAAGGCCAAGACGCTATTGGCAACGGTCGCACTGCCGGCCGCCGAAGGCCAGAACGCCCGGCCCAAGGCAGCGTCGCTGTCGGCCTGGCCTCCGTCGCCGTCGGCGCAGCGGATGAGGACACGCCGTCCACCGGGCCGGTGTTGAAGGCACCCGCCACAACACCTTCGGCCAGCGGTCTGGCGGCGAGTGACGGCACGGTCCTTCTGGTCGCCTCCGCCGCCGCCTCGGGCGCGTCGGGCAACTTCACGGCCACCTCGCTCGCCCCGTCGGCGTCCTGGACGGCAGGTGGCTCCAGCGGTGGCTTCTCCTGGGACTACGACATCGACACCCCGGACGTGCCCGGCGGTGCCCAAGCGGCCCTGAGCCTGTCCTACTCCTCCCAGTCCGTGGACGGCCGTACCGCGGCGACGAACAACCAGGCCAACTGGATCGGCGACGGCTGGTCCATGGAGCCCGGCTACATCGAGCGCCGCTACGTGTCCTGCTCCGAGGACACCAGCAACAGCAGCGGCACCGACAAGAGCGATGACCTGTGCTGGAAGAAGGACAACGCGGTCCTCAACCTCAACGGCCAGTCCAACACCCTGGTCAAGGACGACACCACCGGCGAGTGGCATCTGCAGAGCGACGACGGCACCAGGGTCGAAAAGCTCACCGACGCAGGTCGGGCCAACGGCGACAACGACGGCGAGTACTGGAAGGTGACCACACCGGACGGCACCCAGTACTACTTCGGCTACTACCGGCTGACGGGCTGGGCCACGGGCAAGGCGGAGACCAACTCGACCTGGACCGTGCCAGGGCGGATTCAACCGGTCGTCGCAACACCCCCAACTGTGGAGGTGTGATGGGCAGGCCGGCAGGGTGGATGAAGGCGTTGACGGGCAGGTCTCCGATGAAGTGGTACAACTCGCGGAGGCTGCACAGCAGCCTTGGTTACCGCAGTCCCGCCGAGTACGAAACCGTTCTCGCAGCCTGACCACCACACCGATGGTGTCCGTCAAAGCGGAACAAGCTCAAGGCAGGGAGGCAAACAGATCAATGGCCGCGTCTCTACGAAGACTCTTCGCGCTCTGCCTCACTCTCGGCGTGCTGACCGGCTGCGCAGCTGCTGATCAGGGCGGCGAAAACCCCTTTGCTCCGCCCGAGGTCTCCACCGAGCATCCCGATCAGGAGACGCCTTGCCCGCAGGACTCCCCGCGGCAGCAACCCCAGGACCCGACGTCCGCCACGGAGAAGTCAGGGGAGGGCGCCGCAGACGCACCAGGGGACAGCCATTCGCACACGGTTGGCCCTGGGGGCCCTGCATGCTTACCAGCGGCATCCCGTACATGCCGGTCGACCGTAGAACCGGCGCTCATGGGCCCCGTCAGTCCGGCACTCTGACCGGCCCCTCACCACTTTCAACGCCAACTTCACTCTGCAAGCCCGGGAGGTAACTCCCTGGGAAATACGATGAGATGAAGGAGCTCGCCAACCAATCACTGACGGGCCCCTTGCCGTGGGAGGGGAGCAACCGTGGTTCTGATTCTGGCCGTGCTTTCGCCGATCATCGTGCCGTTGTGGGGCATCGCAACCGGCCTGTTCTGCATCCGCATCGGTCAAAGAACGGAATCAGTACGTCTAGGCTGGTTCTTCTTCCTCATGGTGGGTCTACTCCCCGTCGGGGCGATGTTCGCCCTCATCGGTGTGATCATCCCCGCCGTCGTCGTAGCGGCTATAGCTGGCCTTATCATCATCCTGATGATTTTGGACTGGTACGGTGACCACCTCTCCGACCCGGATCCCACCCGCGACCAGATCACCAGGTGATACGGAACCGGCTCCCGAAATCTTGCCTCGGTGTCCGGCCGGGACGGGGGCAGCCGGGAGCACATGGGGCCGTGCCACTCTCGCGCCAGAACGAGCGGGAATCAACGGAGACCCGATGGCAACAGCAGAGCACGAGCGGGGACTTGGCCTAGAACGAGTTTCCGTAGTTCAGCCCCACCGCTGGAAGACCCAGATCCGCGTCCTCACCGCCCTGCTCGGCTCACCCGCAGCCGCCGTCGGCGACGCCCTCCACGAGATCACCCCCATCCTGGAGGCCCTCGAACGTCGCGTCCGCCCAGCACCGATCACCGCACCCACCGCGAAAGACCTCGCCAGCCTCATCGGCAAGACCAGCACGAAACCATAGAGTTATTGATCGACAGCTCCCAGGGCTTCGGCATAGTCGATTGATGCCCGGTTGCTGACGGCTCGTCGTGTTGGGTGGAGTCCGATGCGGAACAGGCACGGGCGTTCGTGATCATGGGGTTCTCTAGGCTCTGTAACCTTGCACTGCCCGTGCCTGCCGAAGCGACGCAGTCGTATAGGGCGTCCACGCAGAGAGTAGTGGGGAATGAGTGTGGTGGAGAGCTGGTCCCGCGTGATGAGTCTTCTTCGGGAGCACGCCCCGGCCGATCATGCGGATCTGCCCGGGCCAGCCACGGAACAGATGCTTGCGGCCGCCGAGGAACGGATCGGCATCCAGCTTCATCGGGAACTGCGGGCGTGGCTCTTGCAGAACAATCTTGATCTTCCTGAGGAAGATGTGGACGACGATGTGGCGTGTTGCGGTTTCGCCGGGTTTCCGGACGAGGGAAGTTTCTTTCTGGGCATCCGGGCGATGGAGAAGCTCTACGCCAACCACTACATGACCGGTGGGGTCAACCCTCCGGATCAGCCGGACACTCCGTTCTGGCGCAATGAGTGGATCCCGTTCCTGTCGGACCAGGACGGCTGGATGGGGAAGTTCATCGACGTGCGGGACGGGCGTATCGGCGGGTGGTTCGTGGGCGACATCACGATCACGGGCGAGTACCCATCACTGGCTCACTATTTCGACTCCGTGGCAGAGATGCTGACGAAGATCGCCGATGGAAGCCATCCAGTCTGCTCGGCCGCCGAAGGACGACTCGTCTGGTCGTGAAACCAAAGTGCTCCCCCGGTTGTTCCGGGGAACAGAGCTTCGGCGTTGTCCGGCCTCGTCCGTTTTGATCATGTGAGGCCGAGGAGGGCGAGGGTCCGGGTTTGGTCCCGGGCTGCTCGTCGGAGTCCGGAGGCGACGTTCCGGACGCCGGCCAGGCGAAGGGCTCCGATCGTAAGGTTCCTGCAGGTGGCCATTGCTCTGGGGGCGTTCCCGGTCCGCACCTGGGAGGCGTCCTCGGCGAACGTGACGTCCCTGACGTGGTGCAGGGCCTCGACGCTCCAGTGCCCTCGGATCAGTCGGGCGAGCTGAGCCGGGCCGGCCTGTTCGGCGGTAAGGCTGGTGACCGCGTAGACGGTCTTGAGGCTGATCTTCCCGGTCTTGCGGTGGACGCGGCGGCGAACGATCTGGACGGCCTGGCGGGCGCCGGGGAAGAGCAGGTTGCTGACCGTGCAGACCTTCAGTCTGCGGATCTCGTGGCGGCCGTGACCGGTCGCGCGGGTCCTGTCCTGCAGCGGAATCCCTTTCCAGGGAAGGGACTTGAGCTGTTTGCAGAGCTTCTTGGTGTTGCGCTTCACGATCACGCTGTAGTGTGCCTGCCGGTTGAGGAGACAGATGGCGTGGTCGTGCTGGGTGTGCATCGCGTCGCTGGTGACGATCGTGCCGGCCAGGTTCTCGAGGGTGTCGAGCAACGGGCTCTTCGCAGCTGAGGGTGTAGCGCCGATGAATGTAGTGCTGTTGGACGGTTGGATGTGAGGCGTCAGGACGTGCGAGAGTCGTAGTTCTCGCGGTTTGCGAGGACCTCGGCCATGTGCGTCTGCGCCCAGTTTCTGAGCCCGCGCGTCATGTGGTGGAGCGAGAGGCCGAGGTCGGTCAGCTCGTAGGAGACGGTGACGGGGACGGTTGGTGTCACGGTACGGGTGAGCAGACCATCGTGCTCCAGCGAGCGTAGCGTCTGGGTCAGCATCTTCTGGCTGACTCCGGCCAGAAGACGAGAGATCTCGGAGTAGCGCATCACCTTCGGAGCGTCTGTGTGTGCTGCACCGGGCTGGCGAGGGCTGTTGTCGCCGCCCAGCGCACACAAGATCAGGACGACCCACTTGTCCGAGATTCGGTCGAGCAGTTGCCGGCTGGGGCACTCTGCCAGGAACGCGTTGTACTCCACCTTGGCCTGAGCCCTCTTCTGGGCCGCCTTCATCGTCGTCACTGATCGCACCTCTCACCAATGGGTGGGTTACGCACTCCAAAGTGCCTACTTCCCGACAGGAAGTTTCTCTCCAATGCTGATGCAGGGAGGCAGCAGGCGCCACCCCCCAAGTGCACGACGAAAGGCAACAAGATGAGCACGCCCTCCCTCTCCCTTCCCGGCGACACCTGGGCTCTGGGTGACCTGACCGTCACCCGGTTCGGTTACGGCGCCATGCAACTGGCCGGCCCGTGGGTTATGGGGCCGCCCGCCGATCGCGAGGGTGCCCTGGCCGTTCTGCGTGAAGCGGTCGACGTCGGTATCACCCACATCGACACCAGCGACGCTTACGGGCCGCGCGTCACCAACGAGTTGATCCGCGAGGCACTGCGTCCCTATCCCGAGTCGCTGCACATCGTGACCAAGGTGGGCGCGACGCGCGACGAACAGGGTGGCTGGCCTACGGCCCGGCGGCCCGAAGATCTGCGCCGCCAGGTCCACGACAACCTCAAGTCCCTCGGGCTCGACGTACTCGACCTGGTCAACCTCCGACTCGGCAACGCCGAAGGCCCTCAGCCCGGCTCGCTCGCCGAGGCGTTCGAGACGCTCGTCGAACTCCAGCAGCAGGGCCTGATCCGCCACCTCGGGGTCAGCAACGCCACCGAGGAGCAGGTCACCGAGGCACAGAGCATCGCGCCGATCGTGTGCGTGCAGAACATGTACAACCTCGCCCACCGCCACGACGACAAGCTCATCGATTGGCTCGCCCCCGACGGCGTCGCGTACGTGCCCTTCTTCCCCCTCGGGGGCTTTACCCCGCTTCAGTCCTCGGCGCTCTCGGCGGTCGCCGCTCGATCGGAAGCGACACCGATGTCCGTCGCACTGGCCTGGCTGCTGCAGCGATCACCGAACATCCTGCTCATCCCCGGCACGTCATCGACGGCGCACCTACGCGAGAACATCGCCGGCGCGGGACTCGCCCTCTCTCATGGGGACTTGGCCGAGCTGGACGACATCGGCCGCTGAATGCCCCAGAGCTGAACGGCTCACAAGCCACGGCTGAAGCCACCGTTCAAGTTCCGGCCCCGGGCACCCTCGCGCGATCGGGGCCGAAGCGGGATGATTCGCCCTCACCTGGATGACTTCAGATCATCAGCCGTCAAAAATTTGTGTCACACCGACGGAAGCTCATCCCGCGTCGGTGGCCGGGTAGGCGTCGAGGTCTCCCGAGGACGGGGGTTCCTACACCAAGCCCATCCGGAAGACCTCGACGTTGCACGACGCTACCTCCGGCGACTGGCGCACGAGCCACTCGGCTGGCGGCCAACGATCCTTCACGACACGATCCGACGCTAGCGCTGCATCGGCTGTGGGCACGTGTGGCGGCAAGACACCACCCAGGCGGCTGAGCCGCGGGCGAAGCTCTCGCGCCGCGGGCTGCGGTGGGCGCTTGAAGCCATCGTCTGCCAGTACCTCACTGTCGCCCGTGTCGCCGAAGGGCTCGGGGTCGCCTGGAACACCGCCAACGACGCTGTCCTGGCCGAGGGAAAGCGCGTCCTCATCGACGACACCGGCCGGTTCGACGACGTCACCGCGATCGGCGTCGACGAGCACGTGTGGCGCCACACCAGGCGTGGCGGCAAGTACGTCACCGTGATCATTGACCTGACCTGACCTGACCTGACCTGACCTGACCTGACCTGACCTGACGAGCAACCGCGACGGCACCGGCCCTGCCCGGCTGCTCGGCATGGTCGAAGGCCGTTCCAAGCAGGCCTTCAAGGCCTGGCTCGCCGAACGCGAAGAGTCCTGGCGCAACCGCGTCGAGGTCGTCGCGATGGACGGTTTCACCGGGTTCAAGACCGCCGCCAGCGAGGAACTGCCCGACGCGGTCGCGGTCATGGACCCATTCCACGTCGTGCGTCTGGCCAGCGACGCACTCGGCCGATGCCGCCGACGTGTCCAACTGGCCATCCACGGGCACCGCGGACGCAGGAGCGACCCGCTCTATACCGCACGGCGAACCCTCCACACCGGCGGCGCTGACCTGCTCACCGACAGGCAGAAGGACCGACTGGCTGCGCGGTTGCGAGCGCCGCTCACATTGAGGTCGAAGCCACGTGGGGGGTCTACCAGAGGTAGATCGCCGCCTACCGCGAACCCGATCGGAGGAAGGGCCGAGAGCTAATGGTGAAGCTGATCGAGTTGGTCAGCCAGGGCGTCCCGAGCGCGTTGAGCGAGATCATCACACTCGGCCGGACACTGAAGAAGCGGGCCACCGACGTGCTGGCCTACTTCGAACGCCCGGGCACGTCCAACGGACCGACCGAGGCCATCAACGGACGGCTCGAACACCTCCTCGGCTCCGCCCTTGGATTCCGCAACCTCACCAACTACATCGCCAGAACCCCGCTGGAAACCGGCGGCTTCAGGCCACGACTACACCCTGGATTGTGAGGAGCTCCTTTCGCGCGAAGGCCGCAGGGGGAACCCGGATGTCGGCGACCGCCAGCCTCTGTCGCGCGTCACGCGGCGTCCGTGAAGAACTCGGTGAGCTTCGTGTTCAGCGTCTCCGGCCGCATGAACGGGATCATGTGGTGGGAGACGTCGGGAAGCGTGTCGACGATGGCGTGTGGCAGGGTTCTGCTCGCGCGCTTGGCGACGGTATCGATGCTGTGCACCCGGCTGCGCTCGGCCAACACCACGAGTACCGGAACGTCCAGCGCATGCAGGACTGACGGTTTTGGCCGCCGTCCGGCGATGATCTTGCCGGTCGGGACTGTGGCGCTGAGCCTGTGCAGGGCGAGCCAGTCTGGGTCGAGATCGGCGCCGGCTGTTTCCCAGTGCAGATAGGCGTCGTTGCCTCGGGCTGGGCGCAGCATGCCGGGCAGGGCGTGCCACAAGCAGGCCGGGGCGAACCCGGCGAAGCACTGGGTGGGGTCGAGCAGAGCGAGGCGGCCGATGCTGCCGTGTGGTGCCTGCAGGGCGTGGACCAGGGCCAGCCAGGCGCCGAAGGAGTGACCGCACAGGTCGGCGTGTTCGATTTTGAGTGTGGTGAGCACGTGGGCAAGCCAGTCCAGCAGGTCCTGCCGCGTGCGCACCGGTCGGCCGGTGTTGCTGCTGCGGCCGGGGTCGCCGATCGTGTCCGGCGCATAGACGCGCCTGGTTCGGGCGAGCGTGGCCGCGTTCGCGTACCAGGAGGCTGAGTTGGATCGGCCTCCATGCAACAGCACCAACGGCGGCGCGTCGCGCGGTCCGCAGGCGTTGACCCGCGTCACACCGAACCGGGAGGGCACATCGATGGCCTCGACCGGCACGCCCCATCGCGCCATCAGCGTGTCGTAGGCCGCGTCGAAGGCGCCGAGGTCGCCGGGAGCGGACGCGGACGGTTGGGAGGCCGACTGGGATTGGGTTCGTGCGTGCATGATGGCCCCGTTCGCCGGTAGTATCGATGAGTGAGTAACTCACTCATCGAGAGAATAGGGGGGCGGCGGATGCCACGCAACGCACCTGGCAGCAAGAAGACGGATCCCGTGGCTCCAGGCAGCCAGACGGCTACGCACACCCGGATGGGCCTGGTGCACCTGCTGCGGTCGGTCGCCGTCGACCTTGACCTACAGGCCGCTGCCTTCGCCACCGAGCACGCCCTGCACCCGACCGACCTGCGTGCTCTGATCGCCCTGCTCGACGCGGAGCGCGCCGACGAGTCGATGACCCCGGGACGCCTCGGCGCACGGCTGCACCTGAACTCCCCGGCCACAACCGCCGTGATCGGCCGACTCGAAGGGCTAGGCTTCCTTACCCGCGAACGCGACCCGCACGACCGCCGTCGGGTATTGCTCATCGTCAGCCAGGAAGCCAAGACGCTCGGCTGGAGCTTCTTCGGACCGCTGATCGCACGAATCCTCGCTGCCCTAGACGGATTCGACGAAAACGACCTCGACGCCTACGAACGAGTCCTGCGCGCCATCGCGCAGACACTACCGGCGGCCTAAGAGGTCGTTTTCGCCCGTAGTTTCATCCTGGAGTCTTCGGTTGGTGTGGCTTTGTGGGGTCGCGCCAGGAGATGGTGTTCTCGCAGGTGAGACGGCGGGCCATGAGGTCGGTCATCGCGAGGTGGATCATGGCTTCGGATCGGGTGGGGAGGCTTTCGTAGTCGCGGGCCGGGCGGCGGTGGAGCATGAGCCAGCGGTATGTCCGCTCGACCGTCCAGCGTTTCGGGAGCGGTGTGAACCCCCTGGTCCCGGGGACGAGTTGGACAATTTCCAGATCGATGCCGAGGGTGGCGGCGTGTTCGACGAAGTGTTTGCGGTAGCCTTCGCCGACCCGGACCTTGCGGATGGTGGGGTGGGCGGCGGCCACCTGGTCGAGCAGGCGGGTGCCGGCTACGGAGTCCTGGACGCTGGCCGCGGTGACCAGCATCGCCAGCAGGAGGCCGAGCGTGTCGGTGGCGATGCTGCGTTTCCTGCCCACGATCTTCTTGCCCGCGTCCGTGCCCTGACTCCCAGCGGGGACGCTGGTGGAAGTGTTCACGCTCTGGGCGTCGATGACGCAGGCGGACGGCTCCGCACCCTTGCCCTCCTTCTGCCGTAACCGCCTCCGGAGGCGAACACACCGTCCTTCTGCCGCTTGGCGAAGTAGCCGTAGACGGTTTCCCAGGGCGGGAAGTCATGGGATAGCGCCACTGCACTCCGGCGCGGTCCACGTACAGGATCGCGTTCATGATTTTGCGTAGCTCGTGCTCGGGCGGCCGACCCATGTCCAGGGCATGCTGGCGTCGCTCGGCCCGCCAGGACAGGTGAGCGCCGCCATCGACGACCCGGCGGGCGAGGACGACGCGACTGGGGAACCCGCCGCGCTCATCACTGTCGACCGCTACTACCTTGCCTGGACGGAGTACCAGACCGAACTCGGCGAGGAACCCAGGGCCCAGCAGCTCTCCGCCTACCTTGCAAACAAGAAGGGCATGAACGGTCGCGGCGGAAAGCCGGTCAGCTCGTCCACCCTGTGCCGCTATCTCTTGCCGTTCCGTGTCTACAACGTCTGGGCCAAGCAGCGGGTGCGCAACGAAACCCCCTCCTTCGACGTCATTGCGCAGGAGCGCAGCCCACGGCATCACTGCACAGCACAACAAGCCCCTCACCACCGACTACGTTGCCGAGCAGGCTGTCGACTTCGAGCGGCGCTGGCAGGCACTGATCCGCCACCACGCGCAGTCACAGCAGTGAGGAGGCCCCCCGCTCGCCCCTGCGGCCACGCGTCCGGCGCCATCTCACCCGAGGGTCAGGCCGTCCTCGACGTGCTCCGTGCGATGCTCGCCGTCCTTCGCGCCCCGGAGCCCTGGACACCGGGCCGCATTCAGGAGGTAGCCGTCAGGGTCGGCCAGTTTATCGAGCGCGCTCACGCCCGGCCCGGGAACCACGGGCCCGACGTCATCGCCGTGGCCCTGGTCCGCCTCGACACCCCGCACGCCGCGGCCCACGCCCACCGCTACAGCAGCGAAGGCTGGCTACGCTGCGAGACGAGCGCGATCCTTGGCATCTGGCAGTCGGCCCACCGGATGCTCTCCCTCGTCACGGATGCGTCCGGATCGAAGATCGGCGGCACTCGCGGCGGGGCGCGTCCGCCGGGACCCGGCGACGTACGGGTTCCGGAGCCCCTGGACGAAGGCGGACGCGGGCTCGCTCGTCGACCCGCTCGCCTTTTGGTGGGATGTCGCTGTCGCTTTCTGTTACGGCGTTCGGACCTATGGGTTCCTCCGGCGGGGTGATGTATCACGCGTGGGGGCCGCGCCCGCAAGTTCGTTCGTTTGTCGGCGTGCTCGTATCACTTCCCCAAGCGGCGTTCAGCTCCTGGTGGGCTCCTCACACACTGATCGGTCGACCTTTCAAGGGTCGACAGAGGCCGGAGCTGGGCTCCCCACGAGTAAAAGGGAATATTCATGCTTCAACGCAAGTCCCTGTGGCACCTGGCTGCGGTCTCCGTCGTCGCCATCGCCGGTTTCGCCGTCCCCACTGGGGCGCAGGCGCAGATGCTGGTCCCCTCCCAGGCCGGCACCTCTGATCAGCACGGCAAGGGTGCCAAGACCTCTAAAGCCATGAAGTCGAAGAGGGCAGCACAGCCCGGTACGCCGTTCGAGTGCACCGGCAAGATCTACGAGTCCGCCGGAACGCCCACGACGCAGTTGTACGAGGGCACTCCCGGGCTCGGATCGGTGTCGTTCACCCCTTTGGGGCCAGCTTCGGGCCACTACAACGCCATCGGCATCAACCCGGTGGACCACTTCATGTACGCGATCGACACCACCAACGACAGCCTGCTCCGGATCAGCAACGATGGCTCCATCACGGACCTCGGGCCCGTCCCAGGCCTGCCGCCACACGGGTTCTACAGCTACAACATCGGCACGTTCGACGATGCGGGCAACTACTACGTGGCGAAGCCACTAGCGGGTAGCGTCACCGAGATCTACGTGATCGACGTGACCACACAGACAATGACCGCGACGATCCCGGTCGTCCCGCCGGGGCAGTTCTCAGACTGGGCCCTCGCCGACGATTTCCTGTGGGGCGCCTCACCCGACGGAAGCATCGTGCGTATCGATCAGAAGACCGGGGCCGCTTCCACGTTCCCCAAGGTCCTTCCGGCGACCACGCTCAACGGCTACGGCGGCGCGTTCACCTACGGCAACGGTGACCTCGGCTTCGTCGACAACGGTGGGTTCATTCGTCGCGTGGCCGTGACGAATCCCGGCTCGGCCACCCCGACCTTCACGCTGCTTTCTACGCAGACCGCTCCCGCTGTATCAACGAACGTGGATGCGACGTCGTGCTTCGGGGCGCCGACGGACCTGTCGGTCACGAACACGTCGTCCCCTGTGGCATACACGCCGGGGCAGAAACTCACGTACACAATCACAGTCAAGAACAATGGCCCGAACCAGTCCTCTGGGTACATCGTCGACGACACGATCCCAGCCGCGCTGAAGAACCCGGCCACCTCCGCGCCTGGTTGCACTATCACCGGCTCCACCTTCTCCTGCACCGGCGCCGCGCTGGCGCCCGGGGCCTCGGACACCATCACCATCGCGGGAACCGTCGACGAGAGCTTCACCGGCGTTCTCACCGACACCGCCACCGTGACAGGCAACGAGGCCGACTCGAACCCGAGCAACAACACCGACACCGTAAACACTCCGCGAAACAACCCGCGCGCCCGCGCGGATCTGGGCATCGACCAAGCCGGGCCTGCGAAGGTGACGGAGGGTGACGCCGTCACCTACACGCTGAAGGTCACCAACAACGGCCCGAACGACTCCACCGGCTACACCGTCACCGACACGCTGCCGGCAGGTCTGCAGAACGCCTCCACCACGACACCCGGCTGCACGATCAGCGGTTCGACCCTGACCTGCACCGGCGGCCCCTTGGCGGCCGGCGCCTCGAACACCATCGCCATCAAGGGAACTGTGGGCCCGGGCACGAACGCACTGACCAACACAGCGTCGGTCACCGGTAAGGACATCGACCCGGACCCGGGCAACAACACCGACACAATTAGTTCCCCCCGCACCCAGGTCGACCTTGACCTGCAGGCGACCGGACCGGCCCGTGTATCGGCCGGCGATCAGGTCTCCTACGACATCAAGATCATCAACAACGGACCGGACAACTCGACCGGCTACACCGTCACCGACCTTTTGCCAGCCGGGCTGACCAACCCTGCCACCAGCAGGCCCGGCTGCACGATCAGCGGTTCGACCCTGACCTGCACCAGCACCTCCCTGGCGGCCGGTGACTCCGTCGTCGTCACCGTCACCGGCACCGTGGCGCGCGACGCATCTTCCCTGGCCAGCACCGCTACCGTCGTCGGCAAGGATGTCGACCCTGACCCGGGCAACAACGTCGACACCCTCACCATCGAGGTCGAGAAGGGCAAGGGCAAGCACTGCGGGGGCAAGCACGGCAAGGGCAAGCACTGCGGGGGCAAGCACGGCAAGGGCAAGAAGTAGCGACCCGATCGGCCTTGACCCTGACGTAACCGGTGCGTGAAACCTGGAACGGTGCCCGGCTGCCGATCGCCACGGTAGCCGGGCACGACCCTATGCCGTCGACTACACCAACGTGCCTGGGCTTGAACCCTCGCCTGGTGCTGCTCACCGCGGTGTACCTGGCCATCGAGCTTGTGCCGCTCACTACCGGCTGGGCGGGGATCCCCTTCACCTCGCCCTGGTCCTTCCTGGCCCACTTCGCCGTCCCCGGTGCCCTCCTCTTGCTCGGCGCTCTGGGTTTCGGCCTGGCCGAGCTGCCCCGTGGGCGCAACGCGTCATGACCGATCAGTCCGAACAGCACCCCGTCACCGGCCTGGACGACGTCGTCCACCAGCGCGTCCGCCTCGGCATCCTCACCGTCGCCCACCAGGCGCGCCGGGTCGAGTTCAGCTTTCTGCGCACGGCCCTCGGCCTCACGGCCCTCGGCCTCACGGCCCTCGGCCTCACGGCCCTCGGCCTCACGGCCCTCGGCCTCACGGCCCTCGGCCTCACGGCCGGAAACCTCAGCCAGCACCTGGCCGTCCTGGAGAAGGCCGGACTGGTCGACATCGAGAAGGGCTACGAGGGCAAACGCGCCCGCACCTGGCTCTCCCTCACCCCAGCCGGCGACCGCGCCCTGCAGGACGAGGTCACCCAGCTCAAGCGACTCATCCACCAGATCAAACAAGGCAGGCCAGCCCCGGAGTCCTGATCCGGACTCCTTGCCTGCTACGTCGAGGCGATGTCGCCGCGCCGGGCCGTGACCCTCGCCGGAGGACAGCGCGATGCCTGGGTGCCCAGGACGACCCATATAGCCATCTTTATCTTGGTATATACGGTTTTTTCGCTCTTCTTAGGATAGCTTCAGGCGGTTCTCATGATCGCGGGGCATTCTCTTTTCCGTGACCGAGAGCTTTCACAGTGGCGAGGACGTCGGCGACACCACTGGACCCATCGAGCGTTGGCGGCGTGGGTCTCGGCTTCGTCATCCCGATCAGCACTGGCAGGTCTGACGTGGCGAAGTTCCGCTTTGGCTTCCAGAGTGGGGCGGGCGCCCTGCCGGGCGATGCTTAAGGAGTACGACATGAGCAAGCTGGTTCTGCACGAGGTGACCGCTCCGGTCGGCCCCGCCGCAGTCTCCGTGGTCCCGGAGGCGTACGAGATCCACGCACTGGCGAGGCGGGTCCCGGAGGTGTCGGTTCCGCACCTGATGGGCTTGCGCACCAGCGCGGCGCGCCCCCACCGCCGCAAGGTGCCGCTGAGCCGTCTCGCCCCGGCACTGGGCTGAGCCGGAGTTGCTGGCTCGGCAGCGGGCGCTGATCCGACGCGCCCTGCGACGAGGTGTCGCAGGGCGCCGCACAGCACGGCTGCGGCCGGCAGAGGCGCCTGCGATTCACGTCCGTCGGCGGGTCCGGGCCGACACGACGGCTGCCGCTCCCGTCGTCCCGGCAGCCGTCCAGAACAGCAACTGGGCGGTGGGCCCGTTGACCGACCTCAGCTCACCGTCGTTGTGGAGGCAGAACGAGTCGGGCGGGAAGTACTGCGAGCGAGCTGCCCCCGTCCCGTGGCACGGTGACGTTTCAGGGAACAGAAAGGGCTGCGCACGCTGCGAAAGAATCCACCCCATGATGACGGTCAGCCAGGCGGCGGACAGGAACAGCGCACGTGTCCAGGCGGGAACGCCTGCTCGGCGCCCCAGCAGCCAGACCAGGAGCGTCGGCATGACGAAGACGACGAACAGCGCACCCAGCACGATCAGGCTCTTCATGGTGCCGGGATCTTACAGACCGGCGCCCCGCACCTGACGGCTCGAGCTGGCGCTACCGCCGTACACGCTGCCAGCGGGCGCGCGGCGGCCGTAACCCCGCCCGACGCCGCGCGCAGATCGAGGCCTGGATCGAGCGGGCCGGTCTCAGCGTGAGAGGCTCGGCCAAAGTCCGCCGCGGCGCGTCCTGAAGGAAGCCTGGGCCATCGCTCTGCAGCCCCACCGCGACGCGGAGTTCGGCCGACTCGACCGCGCAGGTGAACTGTCCTGTCCTCCTGGACGGGTGGGTGTCCCATGGCTGTGACGGTGTGCCAGCCACCGACGGGTGCGATCTTCTAGCGCCTGTCGGCGTCCGGCACGGTGTTTCCGGATGAACCATGACCCGTCTCAAGGTGCGTGCCGCGCAGACCAGCCAGTCCCTCCAGGAATACCCTCCTCGAGCTCATCACCCGCGAGGCACAGCAACCCACCCTGGCGGAAACGGCCGAACTCACCCAGCGGTACGCCCGAGCCCTACGCAAGGAGCATGCTTCCCAGTGACCGTCAATGTTGACCTGCCCGACCACATATGTACACGCTGCACCGTGCTCGGCGACGGTGTCCTGTACGCGGTCAAGACCCTGGCCCGGCAGCTGGCCGACGATCCACGCCTAGTGCTGGATTCCTCAAAGGATGTACACATATTCGTTCGCCGCCCACCCGGAACCGGGTCACCGAGTGGGCTGCCGCTTGGTCACTTCCACCTTCAGGTCAAGCGGTGGCACCTCCGTCGAGGACCAGGTCGTGGCCGACGGCGAAGCCCGCCTCAGGTGATGCGAGCCAGAGCACGGCGGAGGCCGCTTCGTCGAGTGTTCCGACCCGGCCGATCGGCAGTGCGTCCTTCATCCGTGCGGTGCGGTCGTCCTCGGTCTCGCCTGGCCGCAGAGACAGGGGTGTGTCGATAGGGCCCGGGCTGAACGCGTTGATTCGAATGCCCTTCTGGATGTACTCCTTTGCAGCCGCCCGGCTCAGCGCGCTCACCGCCGCCTTGGAGGCCGCGTACGCGCCGAGGAACGGCAGCCGCATGTGCGCACCCAGGTTGGAGGCGGTGTTGACGATCACGCCGCCGCCGTGGACGCGCATGTGGGCGATTTCGTGTTTCATGCTGAGGAAGACGCCGGTCAGGTTCACGGCCAACTGGCGGTCCCAGTTCGCCTCGTCCATGTCCGCAACCGGTCCGGCCTCGAGAATTCCTGCGTTGTTGAACGCGATGTGCAGGCCGCCGTGACGCTCCACGGTGGTCGCGACCAGCCGGGCGATGTCCTGAGAGGAAGAGACGTCAGCGGTCACGGCGCTGGCCTGGCCACCTTCATCCATGATCAGCTTCACGGTCTGCTCGAGCGGGCTGATGCTGCGCCCGGCGACCACCACGGTCGCGCCTTCCCGGGCGAAGGCAAGCGCGGTGGCCCGGCCGATGCCAGAACCTCCGCCGGTGATGAGGGCCACCTTGCCAGTGAAACGTGTGGTCATTCCGTATTCTCCTTTACTTTCTTGGTGCGGCGCGGAGACGCCGAGAACAGGGCGGTGATGAGCAGAGCGACTGCGGCGATGCGTAGAGCGAAGGCACAGCCGCTCGACGGGTGATGTGAGTGGGTGGTGGCAAGAGAGACCAGCACCGCGAGACCGAGAGGAGGGCCGTTTTCCACGCCGGTGTTCAACAGTCCGCCCGCAAGGCCCCTCTGGTCTTCTTTCACATCTTGCATCGCGGCGAGCGTGGCGGCAGCGAATGGCACACCGGCTCCGAAGGGAAAGATGAGCAGCCCCGCGTAGGGCACGTCGAGGAGGCCGAGCAGTAGCAGGCCAGCGGCCGCTGCAACCAGCCCGATCGCCGCGTCCGTCGTAAACGGGCACGAAGCGCCCCGGCGGAGTACCTGGCGTCGTTCCGCCCGTCGCGGCGCCTAGCCATCCAGGTAGCCGAGCTCAGCGTCGGGCCGGCAGTGCCCGCAGGCCTCGATGTCTTCGCTCAGTGCCCGCAGGGCGACGTCCCGGGGCACGCCTTTCCAGCGTTTGCCCGCCATATGGCAGCCGCCGACGTGAACGGCGACCGGCGGTGAGTCGCGGTTCAGGCCGCCTTCGAGGATCCAGTCGGGTGCGGCCGGCCGGGCCTGCTCGCCGCGCTGTCGGCTGTGGCGATCTGCTGCCGTACCCGGTCGAGGGTGAGGACGAGCCACGTCTCCAGGATGCGGAGACGGGGCAGGCCAGGCGGAAGATCGCTCACATATTCGATTCTATGATCGTGGTGGAAGAACGCAATCCAAGGGTGTTCTGTGCACTGAACTTTGACCGGTTGCCGCCGAAGGTGAACCGCTGGGCGGTTCGTGCCATCGAATCTTGATCGTCCTGGTCGGAGCTGCCTTTCGGGGAGTCGTCACGAGTTGCGATTGCCGCTGGGGCCGCCGCTTTGGCGGCTCGCGGCAAAGCGGGACGGGGGCACGCCGAAGGTGCGCGTGAAGGCGGCGGTGAACGCGGCGGGAGAGGCATAGCCGAGGCGGACACCGACCTCGCTGACCGACGCAGTGCGCAGCAGTGGCATGGCCGCGAGCAGGCGGGCTCGGGCCCGCCAGACGGCCGGGCTGTCACCGGTCTCCGAGCGGAAGCGCCGGGTGAAGGCCCGTTCGCTCATGGCCGTCCTCGTGGCCCATGCGGCGTTGGTGACGCCGGCGTCCGGGGTGGCCAGGTATTCGCGGCAGAGCTTCGCGAGGTCAGCGGCGGCGGGAATCCCGACGTGGAACGGGAGCGGGGCGAGCTCAGCGATCTCGTGCAGGAGGAGGGCGGCAATGCTTCCCTCCCGTCCGGACAGGCTGTAATCGATCTCGAACTCGACAGCGACCAGGAGTAGTTCGCGCAACAGCGGCGGAACGTTCACGACCGTGCAGGTGGCTGGCCACCAGGGGATGGCATTCGGCTCAATGTACAGGCTCCGGGTACTCACCCCCAGCATCTGGACCCGGTGCCGGGTAGCGGCCGGAATCAGTACGGCGCGCTCGGGCGGAACGGTCCAGGTGCCCTCGGCGGTGTCGACGACCATTACCCCGGTGGCGCCGTAGAGGAACTGGGCGCGCCGGTGTTCGTGCCAGTCCAGTACGTGGCCGGGTGGGTAGTCGGTCCCGATCGGCAGGACGACCCGATCGGCGTGGTCGACGTCGGCCAGGGAGACGTTCTTCACCCAGCCACCCTACTGGCTGAGACGCGAAGGAACAGTGCCGAACATCGCATGCGGGAGACCTGCCGGAGCTGGTGGAGTGGGGGCTGTGGATGTTGTGGCATTGATCGGGATCGGGCTCCTCACCGGGGCGACGACGGTGTTGTTCGGGTTCGGCGGCGGGTTCGTCACGGTGCCGGTCGTGGTGTGGGCGGACGCCGCGCTCGGCGCGGACGCGATGCAGGTGGCGACTGCCACCTCGGCCCTGGTGATGGTAGTGAATGCGGGTTTCGCGACAGCCGTCACACCGCGGCGGGTGCTCCTCGCACTCCGCGGCAGCGGCGCGCTGCTCCTCCTGCTGGCGGCCGGTGCCTCGGTCGGCGCGCTCGCCACGCGCCTCGCCCCGGCCGATCTGGCCCGCTGGGCCTTCGTCGCGTACGTCGCGCTCACCATCGCCGACGTGCTCCTGCGCCCCGGCTTCCTGCGCCCGGGCTCCCGGATCGAGGCGACCTCCGATGCTCCGCGTCCACTGCCGACCGTCCTCGGCGCGCCGGCCGGTGCGGTCGCGGCCTTCCTCGGTGTGGGGGGCAGCGTTATGACTGTCCCCGCGATGCGGAGGGCCGGGCACACGATGCGCGTGGCGACTGCGCTGGCCAATCCGCTCAGCCTCGCCATCGCGCTGCCGGCCACCGCAGTGTCTCTGGGTGGCGCCGCGGTCCCCGCTGCCGCTGACGCGCACCTGCAACTGGTGGGGATCATTGACCTTCGCGCTGCCTCGGCGCTGCTCCTCGGAGCTCTGCCGGTGATCGCGATACTGCGGCGGCGCCCGCCACGGATCCCCGACCGTACCTACGCCTGGGCGTACATCGGACTGCTTGCCATGGTGACAGTCGCCATGCTGCTCTCGGCTTAAGCGCAAGACCGCAGCGGCCTGCCTACCTCCCGCGGGCCTGCGACGGGCCGGGGCAGAGGCGGGTACCCGCGGTTTTGCCCGCCGCCTCCAAGATCGCCCCATCGCCTCACTCCCAGCCTCGCCAACTCACCGCACCCGTCCGCCAGGTGAAGCGCTCAGTCGCACCTGACCACCTTGACCAGGGCGATCAAGGCTCGATGGCAATCGCTCAAGGTTCGGTGTCACCGGACAAAGGGGGCCGGAGAGGAGCGCGAATGGCGATCGACGACGTGCTGCACCGCCTGCCGTGGACCCCGTCGGCCTGGCTCCGGCCCCGCCCCGGCAGGTCCACCGAGAGGCAGCGGCCCGTGTCGGCCGGAATCCGGTCCCGTGTGTGGGCTGTGGTCGGTCGGCCCGTGCGGCGGGGATCATCGAGGTCCCGGTTACGGCCGCCGGTGGCTGGACCGCTGCCGGGACTGTCTCCTTGCCACCATTGACCTGCAGCCGTCTCGGGTGCCGGGCACGGTGGCCGAGGTCGTCGCTGACCTGCGTGCTGCCGCAGCCGAGGCCCGGGGTGCAGCTGGCAGTTGTGAGTGAGGACAGGAATGACCGCCGTGGATGGCTCACAGCGTTTCCACCTGACCGTGACTGCGGCCGGCCGTCCGGTGGTGCGGGGCTGGTGGGGGAGCGAGACGACAGCCCGCCGCAAGTTCCCGTCATGGGTGGGGGAGTACGGCAGTATGCCCGGCGCCCGCATCACCCTCACCGATGAGCAGCAGGGCAGCGTGTTGACGTCGTGGCCGGGCGAGGGCTGACCGCCTGCCATGCTGAGCGCCATGGCTCACCGCCCGTACCGCGCCCGCGGCCGTGCGCTGCGGCAGATCCTCCGCCGCCACCGCAACGAGCTGCCGCCTGCCTTGCTGCCACCCGCGCGCACGCAGGAGCAAGGGGCAGGCGGCGAGTACCGGCTGTCGACACGCCGCCGCTAGGAAGTGTTTGAGGTGTGGTTACAGAGACTGCCGTATCAAGGTGAGTTGGACTGTCGCCTTATAGCGGACGGCGAGCCGGTCCTGGCTCGCCACCCGATCCCGTCGAAGACCTGCCGCCGGTCCCTCGGCGGCCGCCCTGTCTTCGGTATCGATGGCAGCAGTGGCTCCAGCCGCTCCCACTGTTCGTCCGTCAGGTCCCCACGAGCCATTCCAAGATCGTTCCATGTTTCTGACTCGTCCGAGGCGGCACCCCGGTGCCTGGCGGCATCAGCAGATCTTGCCGGGCCGGGTCGCAGTGGCCTTGAGCAGATCCCGCAGCAAGCCGAAGTCGATGTTCTCCGGCCTGCGGAACCGCAGACAGCCCTTGCCCATGTCCTGCCCGGCCAGCCGTTTCTCGAATGCCTCACGGACGTCACTGCGCATGAGATAGAAGGAGATGTATTGCTTCTGGCTGGCAAACGCGATCTCGCAGGCGCCGTCCCGCTCATATGCGGGCATCCCGTACGCCATGACCTCGGCGAAGCCCACCAGCTCCTCTCGGCACAGCTGCCGCACCTTGGTCAGCACGGCCCTGCGTTCCTCAGGAACCTCAGTCAGGTAGCCGTCGACGTCGCTAGCCTCGCTCTGCACCACTCCGTGAGGTTATGCCGGATGCAAGGCCCACATCAACATTTCAAACACCGCCTTAGGAGCCCTCCTCCGTCGCGTGCCGCGCGACTTTCTTCACGCTGGCCTCGACCTCGTTCCGTGCCTGGCCTTCGTCCTTCGCGTACTCGGTAACCGCGGTCGCTCCACGGCTCGCGGGCGGGCGGCCCGTACTGGTCGCGTAGCTGCTCGACCTGCGCCTGCGCTGCGTCCGCTGCGCGCTGCCTCTTCACGAGTACTTCGAAGGCGTGCACCACGTGCAGGAGAGCGTCCGGGCTGCCGAGCGGGTGTACAAGCGTCCATCGGCACGGCATCGGCCATAACCGTTGTTTGGCCGGGCTGGCGTCAAACTCCTCGGTCCTGTTGGCGTGACAGAAGGGCGACCGCGTCGCAGACTCGCGGCAGAACGAGTTCGTCACGTCAGGACGCGGGGGAAGTGCGGGTAGCGCCGCCGCCACTCCTCCAGCGCGGGCTCCTGGAGGGTCGGCCGGGGCCGCGGGGACGGCCTCGCCGCTGCCGATCGGGTGGTGGACCTCGGGGATCCAGTCCAGCGGCTGGCACACATCGCCGCGGCGGCGGGCTCCTCGAGGAAGACGAGCGCGGTCTTGGTCACGGTCAGCTGTGGTCGGCCTTCAGTCGTACGGGGGTCGGATCGGAGACGGTCCTGGAGGGCCGGCGTCCACCCATCTCCGGTCATTCGGAGGCGAGTTGCCCGCCGTACGAGGTGGGGAACACCCGCATCCGTCCGGCCTGCAGGGTGATGCGGTCGACCAGCCCCTCGGCACGCAGTCTGGCCAGCCGCCGCCGGGTCTGCTCGATGCGCACCTCGGGGGTGATCACCCGGTGCATCTGCTCGGTGGTGGCCATGCGGTACTGCGTCGGCACGCCCAGCGCCATCCGGTCCCCGCTGCCCGTGTCCACGCTGATCATCACGGTCCGCTCGCATCCCGTCCGGTGCGACACCCGTCCGGCGCCGCATGTACCGGTCACAGCAGCAGTCGGCCTCGACCAGACCACCGACCACGAAGGCCCGACCACGGTCACGAAGCGACAACGCCGCCGTGGACCAGGCCGGAATCCCCGTCGACAACCAGGCCGACAACCGTCCGCACCCTCTGCCGCGCCTGTCTGCGAACCCGCAGGTCACCACACTGACCCTGCCGTGGTCGGGAGGCCGACATCCCCTCTTCGCCCCCGAGCCCACGCCCCACAGCAGAATGAACAGAGAAGTGGGTGGGTGGGACAGGTCCCGCGTGGCGGGCGAGGGGATCGGACGCCGCTGGTGTTCCTCGCGCGCGACGGCGGGACCGCGCGCGACGCCGGACGGGAGGGAGACGCTGGCCGGTGAGAGAACTTGCCCGTGATCTCGATGCTCTCCCCTTGCGGCTGAGCCCCCGCCTAAGGGGTGAGGCGGGAGAGTCCCGCTAGGGAGGTACCGCTGTGATCGTCCGACTCGTGGGCGGCCAGTCATGACGGCTCCTCACAAGGTCGGACACCCGTGCTGGTCACGGCGTCGTGAGGGCAGCCTCGGACGGTTCGCCTGCGACCGCTGGTGGCCCGAGATAGAAGCGTTCATCGCCACCGGCCACAGCAACGCCAAGAGCGAGGGCATCCACCGCATGATCAAGCTCACCGCCCGAGCCGCTCACGGCTTCCGCAATCCCGCCAACCAACGCTTGCGCACATGCTGCGTCACCACCCGCCGAGTCCGCGGGCACCTCCGCACCGCTCAACTTTGAAGACCCCTATGCGGCGCCGCCGCGGAGGCCGGCCGTGCCATTGCGATGGACGTCGATGCGCAGGTAGAAGTCGTGGGCTTCGAAGAACTTGACGCTCACATGGCCGTTGGCGCCGAGGTCCATGTAGTACGGACGCTTCTTCGCCCCGTTGTTCCAGTAACCCAGCCAGGTCTTCTTGACGCTGACGCCGTACGCGTGTCCGGAGCCGTAGCTGATCCACTGGCCCCAGGCCTGCTTGCCGTTGTACGCGACCTCCCCCGAGAGGGTGAAGTAGGCGACTGTGCAGCCGGCGGTGTTGCGCTTTTTCCCCCAGAACGGATGCTTGTAGCCGTAGCAGGCCGTGGCCTGGTACGTCTTGTACTTCCAGCCCCGCTTCTTCGCCAGCGGGACGATGCTCGGATCGCCCGCCTTGACCTGGGCGGCGATGCGCGCGTCCTCGGCGGCCACCCGGGCAGCCGCAGCGGTTGATGTGGCGGCCTGGGCCGATGGGGCCAACGCCGCGGACCCCACCGCCGTGACCGCGGCCATGACCGTGATCCAACGGCCCGCCCTCCGCATCGCCGAGCGACCCTGCCCCCGAACTTGTGTACTCACTGTGTCCTCCCGTTCTCGTATCCGGAACCGTGCTGCCGATCCTGCTCCCCGCTCACGCGCCCTGTGGAACCGCCGCCCATGGCACCGGCTCCACCTGGCCTCAAGAGCCCTGGAGCCCCGACCGGCTCCGATCGGCCCCCGTCCCGGCGGGATCTGCCCACCCTCTCGGGCCGGGTGCCTGCCGTGCCGTCAAGTCTTGTCGCGCTGACGGCTCCGGTGTTGGCTCTGGGTGCACCGCAGTTGACGGGCAGCGTCCAGTCCTTCATGGAGCATGGTGTGCCGGTAGGTACTGGGCGGAACCCCGAACGCGGTGCGGAAGGCCCGGGCGAAGTCGGAGGCATGGACGAAACCCCAGCGCATGCGGACGAAACCGATGGATTTGTCGGCGAGTTGGGGGTCGGACAAGTCGCGCCGGCAGCGTTCGAGGCGCCGTTGCCGGATCCACCCCCCCACCGAGGCGCCCTGCCGCTGGAACAGCCGGTGCAGATAGCGCACGGAGATGTGGTGGGCCGTGGCGACTACCTCGGGTGACAGCTGCGGATCACCCAGGTTGCGCTCGATGAAGGCATGAACGCTGACCATCAGTGTCTGCTGACGGCTCTCGGGAGGGACAGCGCCCTCCAGGTCGAGACGGTGCGCCAGAAACGTGGTCACCAGATCCATGGTCACCGCGCCCAGGCGCACGGCGTCCTGCGGGCGGTAGCAGGCGGACTGCGTGACCAGCGGAACCAGGAACTGGGAGAGGAGCGCTCCGACACCGGTGTGCCCCGGCGTGGGGACCGCGAGAGTGCGGTCGATCTTCGCAGCCGGGAGGGGAAGCGCCGCGCGCGGCACGTGTACGACGATCACCTCCACCTCTTTCCCGTCCAGGGCCGCTCGGGCGTCGAACGGATGAGAGGTGTCGTACAGCAGCAGGTCGCCCGGCCCGACCAGCGCGTCCCGTCTGCACTGGGACAACTGCTGCTTGCCCCGCCGGGTCAGCGCGACCTGGTACAGCTCCGGATCGGAACGTCGCACCAGCGCCGGTGTGCGGCGCGACCGCAGTGTCGGGTAGGACATGACCGATATCCGCACGGCCCCCAGCTCCAGCAGTCTTGCCTCGGCCCGGAAGTCGCCGGTGTCGACGGGTGTCAACACCGTGGGAACCAGTGCGCGCGAGGTCAGGTCGCACCACGACTCGAACCGTTCCGCGACCGACAACTCCTCGGTGCGGAGGACTGTTTCCATCACAGGGCACTCCACCTCATCCTGTGGCCATTCCTCTTGGCCATGGAATCGACGTGGTGACAATTCCCGGATGCAGACGACCCCGAACTTCCGTGGTTCCTCAGCAGCACCTCCCGTCCTGGATGGCCGTGGCCAGCGCCTGTTCCTTGTGCTGTTCCATCTTGCCCAGCCGGTGCGGAGCGAGGCGGACCAGGGCGACGCGGACGGCTTGGGGGGTGCGTTCGGGGCGTGGGACGGCTCGTGCCCCTGCTTAGGTTGCGTGGCCACGCCCAGCTCCTGGACCGTGAAGGCGGTCTCGTCATCCGCGGCCGCGACCTCCACCACGGCCAGGTCCGGCACAGCCACATGCGCGTCCTTGATCTGCCTCATGCCTGGTACTACGCGCGGACACCCGCAGAGGTTCTGCGTCACCAACATCGGCTTTTGCGGCCTGAGTCCGCGCCCTTGCGACCACTCTCTGAGTGTTTTCTGGCGCAGCAACGAGGCGGTGAACCGCTGATTCGGGGCGGTCTGTGGACGCCGGCCGGGGCGAGGGGGAGAACCTCGTGCCCGTACGATGACCGGTGTGACCGCTCGCCGCACCCTTGGCGCAGGCCCGGAGGCCGCGCACGGCATCCGCGCCCCGCAGGCCGACTTGCTCGCCTCTCTTCCCTCAGTCCGTCTGTCCGACCTTGACGAATTGAGGGCCCGGGGTGTTCTCGGCAATCACCCGGTGGTGTGTCCGGCCCCGCGGCGGACCCTCGGAGTCGGCGGCCGTGCCGACGAGGGCGCGCCATCCCGCCGTTCTTCCTGAGGCTCCCTCAACAGCGGCTGAAATCTCCCACCATCGGGGGCGGGTAGGGCCGAAGAGGCCCCAGCCGGTGGGGGAGCTTGCATCCCGGCTGGGGCCTTTTGTGTGTCCGGTGTTACAGGGCGCGGATGTTCTCCGCCTGCGGGCCCTTCTGGCCCTGCGTAACGTCGAACTCGACCTTCTGGCCCTCCTGGAGCTCGCGGAAGCCCTGGGCGGCGATGTTCGAGTAGTGGGCGAAGACGTCCGGGCCGCCGCCGTCCTGTTCGATGAAGCCGAAGCCCTTTTCCGCGTTGAACCACTTCACAGTGCCCTTGGCCATGCCTGTCTCCTTTGAGGGGACTCGTATCGGGTCCCGCACCGTGCGGGACCCGGAGGTGATCGCCCTGGTCCGGAGAGGCGTTGAACAGCAAAAACGCCCGCGATTGCGATCACGGGCGAACGGGACTTCGGAACCACGACTGCTGATCACGACGGTACACCGGCTGGTGGAGCTCGGCCACAAAGAACCACGAAGGCAACATCATCCGTGGGACGAAGACCGGTCGCCGCTCCGAGTCACACTCCGAAGTCTGCGACAAACGACTCCCGTTCGTTCTCACGTACAAAGCCACCCGGTGTCACCGTGTCGGTCACCTGTCCCGGCGCGGCGGGGCCGACACCGAGCACGCGGCGCCCGGCCGGTGGGCGCGATTTCGGCTCGGCGGCCGGGGTGGCGGGGAGGCGTTCGGCGGCGAGCTGGGCGCGTGGCACGGGCGGGAGCTCGGTGTCTTGCGTGCGGGAGACGTTGGCGCGGTCGGGTCCGGTGCCCGGCGGGCGGCGGTCGGTCATCGCCCGATTCTCGCGGCGCGGCAGGAACTTCTTCTTCACCGCCCCGCCCTGGCGCTGCGGGCCGTCCCAAGGCGCGCGCGGGTCGCGCGCGTGCGAGGCAGTGAACATCCGGGCTGGCTGGCGGAAGGCTGCGTTGCCTGCCCGTGAGGTAACCGACTCCCGGGCCGGTACCGCTCCGCCCTCCGCGCGTAGCGTACGGAAACGGAAGCCGTGGATCAGCGGTAGCCCGGCTCCGTCGCCCGGCGGCCCCGGGGCGGGAGGGTGGCCAGGAGGCCGCCGAGAAGTATGGCCGTGGGGGGTGGCCACCGCCAGGGTCCAGCCGAGGCGGCTGCTGCGTCGGCGTTCGCAATTCAGCAGGGCGGTGCGGACGGCCTCCTTGGTGTCCGCCTCGTCGACCCCGCCCATGAGCGTGGCGATGGGCTGATCACCGTCCGGACCCCCGATCACCGACGCGCATATGGCGTCGCCGTACGCGTTGCCCCTACCGCCGTTGGGTATCGCCAGCAGCCCCAGCACCGCGGCCGCGCCCACGGTGATGCCCAGCCAACCCCACTCTCCGGCTCGGAACCGACGACGTCCAGCACGAGGACGGCGAGGTCCTCGTCCAGCTCGGCGACCCGCCGTCGCCCGTCCTAGCCCCCTTCGCCGGGATGCTGTTGGACTACCTGGAGCAGCGGCCGATCAGCGGGAAGGTCGCCTTCGTCACCGGTGCCAGCTCCGGCATGGGCCTGGCCGCCGCGGCGGCCGCCACCGGAAGCCCGCTCGACTTACCCCGCCACGCAAAGGCGTCCTTCACCTACACGGCCGGCAGCGGGGTGTGTCACCTTAACGCCCGATCTTGGTTGTTGAAGTGGTCAGTGGTTGGCCGGGGTGAGGAGAGCCCGGTACGTGCCGACCGGCGTCGCTGGCGCACGGCCACATCAACGCTCCTACTACCGCTCTGAGCTGGACCGACCCGTACACGGTCGGTCCACTTGGCCTCCTGCCGGAGCGAATCAGCTGGGCGCACCATGGCGAAGGGGCCCGGCGCTGCCCGGCCCCCTGGCTGCTTGTGCCCGGATCCGGACTCAGCTGTCGGATACCGATCCGTTCCCGCCGGGCTCCTTCGGAGCCCAGGCAGGCGGGCTGGTGGCTTCCTTCAGGCTGGCTTCCTTCATCAGGACTCGCCAACCGTCCTCGCCGGCGTTGCCGTCCAGCCGCACGGTGACCTCCTTGACCTGCCGGGTGTCCTGGAAGTACAGCACCACGACTTGGCGTTCGGATGCATCGTCGTAGAAGTCGGCCGCGACCTTCCCCTGGGCTCCTTTCCGGAAGCTCTTGATCCAGTTCGCGGACGTGTTCCGGGTCTCGCTGTCTGTGCTGTCGCTGGTCGCCAGCTTCTCCAGATCCCCGGCTTTACCGTCGGCGATGCGCCACACGATTTCCTGGACCACTTGCAGGGAACCGGTGGACGGATAGCCGAACACGTGCAGCGGTTCGTGGTTGGCGTAATCCGTTTCGTACCGAGTGTCGGAGGAGTCGATCGGCGAGCATGCCGACAGGCTCAGCAGCAGGGTTGCCACGGTGCCGTATACGGCCCTGCGGTATCTCATCGCCTCACCTGTCCTTGACTCGGACGATCAGGATCTTCTCGATCGAGTTCTTCTTGTTCTTGTAGCGGGCGATCACGTCGCTGAGCGTAGTCAGAGTCTTGATCCCGTGCTGGACGAGGTGAAGCTCACCGCATGAGTTGGCCCGTACCACCGCAGCGTGGTTGTAGCGGCTCTCCTGCTTCCACTTGAAGAAGATGACGTCACCGACCTGGGCCGAGTCCGCGCGCGAGATGGTCTTCGCCCTCCCTGTCAAAATAGGTTGAGTCAGACATACTGGATGATTCATTGCGTCGAGGGCGGAGAAGGAGTAGTGCCCGGGTGGCCCTGATCCGCAGGTGGAAGCCCGCTCGACCGGTCCGCGCCGGTATACCGCGGAGTGCAAGACGAGGATCCTCGCCGAGTAGAGCCGGCCGCCCAGGAGGAGGCCCTCGAAGCCGCAGCGGCTGCAGAAGAAGTCGCGGGTGATGCCAGCGCAGTCCCGACAGAGCGGCTGGCCCTGATCATTGCGGCCGGGCAGGAGCCGGTCGGCGGAGCACCCGGGGCAACGGCCCCGGACGCGCATGGCCCGCTCCAGGCAGGTGCGGCAGATCGGTCCGTCCGACCAGTTGGCGGACTTCGCTGCCCGCTGGCCGCAGCGGGCGCAGTCGCGCAGGTGCCAGCGTTCGTACTGGGTTCTGCGAACGAATCCGGGCCCAGCGGGGGGTCTGCTACCCGTGATTGATCTTGCTCGCGCAAAGGACCGTTTATGAGAAACACCGCCCGAGACGGTCATCATGCACAGCGAAGGCGGAAGTCCCCGATCGCGCGGATCGGGGACTTCGCCAAGGGCCGCCGGAGAGATCCTGTTGCGGCCCCGGGGTGCCGGCGCCGTTTACGCGGCGGAGGTGAGTTCGGCGCGGCCGAACAACAGCGCGTGGCCGGTGGGGAGCTGGTGGAGGATGCGGGTGATGAGGTCGGGGCCGGCGTGGGCGGCGACGGCCGCGAAGACGGAGCCGGTGTCCCAGCGGGTGGTGGCCAGGGAGGCGCCGGAGCGGGCGGCGAGATCCTTGACGAAGGCCCATCCGGTCAGCGGCTGGGTGTCAGGGACCTGTGCGGTCAGGACACGTGCGGCTTCCAGGGGCAGGCAGGCGGCCAGGTCGACGCGTTCGTCGCCGGTCAGCTGGCGTCCCAGCCCCGCGAGGACCAGGCGGACGGCTTCCTCGGCTCTCTCGCGGGTGGGGTAGGCGCCTTCGTAGCGGACCTTCTCCAGCATCTGCTCATACGCCGTCGAGTACGGCTGCTGGTACTCAGCCGGTACGCGCACGTCGGTGATCACTGCGGTGCATGCCTTTCGTGGAGCGGTGCGGGTGTGTGGCACCGAGGTAGGGGTCAGGTGGGCTGGGGGCGGCCGAAGAGGAGGTCGTAGTCGGCGGGGAGCTGGAGCAGGGTCTGCCCCAGCAGGTCCTCGCCGGCCGTGTCGGCGACCGTGGACAGCACGGCGCTGACGTCCCAGGTCGCGGTCTGCTCGGTGGCGCCCTCGATCCAGGCTGCGGTCGCCCGCACGAACCGCTCCGGAGGCAGCGGTTCGGCGCTCTGCAGCGGGTTGAGCAGGATCAGGGCGAATTCCTCCGGGAGACGTGCCGCGAGCTGGGCGCGAACCTCGCCGACCAGATGCGCGCCGAGCAGGGCGAGCACCACACGGGCCGCGCGCTCGGCTTCCTCCACAGTGCCGTACTCGCCGCGCTCCTTCACGTGGTCGAGGAACGCTTCGCGTCGCAGAGTCATCTCGCCGCCGCCCCTTCTTGTTCTTCGGCCTGCCCACGGGGTGCGGAGGACGGGGTGAGGGGGAGATCAGATGCCCGTCCTCCGTACCTGTCCGGCCGGTGTCAGCCGGAGATCTCCTTGTGGCCGGTCCCGACGCCGATGGAGATCTTGCGGGGCTTGGCACGCTCGGCGATCGGGATGCGCAGGGTCAGCACGCCCGCGTCGTAGTCGGCCTTGATGTGCTCGGTGTCCAGGGTGTCGGCGAGCACGATCTGGCGGGAGAAGACGCCCAGCGGCCGCTCGGACAGCTCCATCTGCACGTCGTCGCCCTTCGCCACGGGCCGGCGCTCGGCCTTGACGGTCAGCATGTTCCGCTCGACGTCGATGTCGATCGCGTCCGCGCTGACGCCGGGAAGGTCGAAGGCCACCACGTACTCGTCGCCCTCGCGGTAGGCGTCCATCGGCATCGCCGACGGCCTCGACCAGGTACCCGGGCCCATCAGCTGCTGCGCCAGCCGGTCCAGCTCACGGAAGGGGTCAGTGCGCATCAACATCGTGAAAACACCTCCAGCAGGTTCAGGCAGTAACTGCCAATGCGCCTCACTGACACCGTTGTAACATGTCATCCAATGGATGACAAACACGATGTCATCTACATGATGACAACCCGAGGGAGGTGCCCGTGACCGCACCCGACCAGCCGGTCTCCACCGACACCGACGCCCACAGCCCGGCGTCGTTCCTCGCCGCCGCGGCGGCCCTGAAAGCCATAGACGACGCCCTGCGCGACGCCCAGCACGAGACCCCCGACACCCTCGGCACCGGGCCGGCCCCGGAGCAGGCCCTCGCCTCGCTGATGCTGCTGCGGCAGGTACGTGAGCGGCTCGCCGGATGGGAGACCGGCCTGATCGAAACGGCCCGGAACGCGGGCGCCAGCTGGGCCGACCTCGCCTCTCCCCTGGGTGTCGCCAGCCGCCAGGCCGCCGAGCGCCGCTACCTGCGCGGCCGCCCCGGCCCGGCCGGGACCACCGGCGAAGAGCGCGTGACGGCCACCCGCCAGGCCCGGGCCGCCGACCGCAACACCGCCACCTGGGCCCGCCGCAATGCGGCCGACCTGCGCCGCCTCGCCGGCCAGATCACCGCCCTCACCGACCTTCCCCCCGCCGCCCGCCGCCCGCTCAATGAGCTGCACGCGGCCCTTGCCCACAACGACCCCGCCGACCTCATTGCCCCCCTGGCCGCCGCCCGCCCCCACCTGGCCGCCGCCCACCCCGACCTCGCCGCCCGGCTCGACACCCTCACTCCCCCCTGACCCCGCCCGGTGCCCCGCAACAGCCCAGTCAGCCTCCGCCCCCGGGTCAACCCCCGATTGCCCTCGAAGTCCGGCGGCAGATCGTCCTCCGGCCTCCGCCCCCGGTTCGCCCCCGGCCCCCAGATCTCCCGCCGACGCAGCGCATCCCGCCAGCTGACCAGCACACACAGCCAGTAGAGGATGGCCAGCTTCCTCGTCCGCGCCTCGTGGGTTCGCGCCGGGGCACCACTCATGCAGATGTGTTTGCGGCAGAACTACACGCATCGAACCTGAAGAAAATCTGTCGCGGTCACAGTAGACATTGGCTCGTCGCAGGGTTATTTTTTTCCGTGTACCCAGGAAGTCGAGAAGGGCACGGCAGAGATGAACTGCCGCGCATGCAGGTCAAGCAGGACGCCCCACGGGGCTGCGAGCAGTACCTGCGTTATCCAGCAGTACGACCGTGTAGCCGAAGGTAAAGGAGCAGACGCCATCAGGATCGCCCGGGCGAGGAAGAAGTCCGCCCGGGTACCGCAGGCCTCGGATTGGAAGGTGGTCCCCGGTCACGCAACCGCGATCCCCGCAGCCTCGCCCTCCCAGGCGGAACCTGCGGACAAAGAAGGCCGGCGCAGTTCGCCGGTAGATGGTGTTGAAAGCTCGGGGCCCGGGTGCCGTACGGCACCCGGGCCCCCCGACGTGTCCCCTGAAAGAAGAGGTCTATGCCCCCTGCCAGTTCCCGTCCCGTCGACAATCTCGACGATGACGACTACCCCGCCTACACCATGGGCCGGGCCGCCGAGATGCTCGGCACCACCCCCGCCTTCCTCCGCGCCCTCGGCGAACACCTCCTGATCACCCCGCTGCGCTCCGAAGGTGGCCACCGCCGCTACTCCCGCTACCAGCTGCGCATCGCCGCCCGCGCCCGCGAACTCGTCGACCAGGGCACCCCCATCGAAGCCGCCTGCCGCATCGTCATCCTCGAAGACCAGCTCGAAGAAGCCCGGCGCATCAACGAGCACCTGCGCACCCAAGGCCGCGAGTCGTAGTCGAAGTACTCAGCCTGAATCAGTACGCCGATCCTGGGGGCAACACCGGCCAGCGGACGATGCTGCCGTCACCGGCCGCGGCCTTTCAGGCGGCCTGACCGAAGCCGGCCGCGGCCGGGTCCGCCCCGCGCAGCGGGGCGAAGTCCACGTCCAGCTTCGGGTCGTACGCCTCGGGCTGGATGCCGAGCTCGTGCGTGCTGTACTCGCCGAACCGGTTGATGTGCTCGGTCAGGTACGGCGAGATGTGCGCCAGGTCCTCCGGGTCGATCGTCCAGCGCTCCTCCAGCAGCTGGCGGACGATCTCGGCGATGTCCAGGGCATTGTGAAAAATGACCGCGTTCGTGAGCAGAGCGTTGAATTTCATTGCCTTCTCCTGCTAGACCGGGTCGTTGTCGGCGATGACGCCGCGGTTGCCGAAGCCGACCCACTGGGAGAACCGGTTGAACGACTCGACTTTGTTCGTCGCCGCGGTAACCCGCCTGCGCAGCGGCGCGTCGGAGAGGTAGCGCAGCAGTTGCACGGTGCGGATCACGCGGCCGACCTCGCGGAACGCGGCGTACGTGGCGTTCTTCTTGGAGCCCGACCGCAGCCGCTTCAGCAGCGTGGAGGAGGAGATCGCCCCCTCGCGCACCGAGACGGCCACCCGCATCAGGTGCCGGAACTGCGATTCGATCAGGTCCCAGTCGATCACGTTCCTGCCCGGCTCTCCGAACAGGGCGTCGATGTGCACGTACTCGCTCTGCTTGCTGGGCCGGTAGAACGTCGAGTCCTTCCAGTTACGGATGCGGGGCATCAGGTCGAAGCCCAGCAGGTGGGCCAGCGCGAACACCGGGAAGCTCTTTATGTGGACAGTTCAAGTTGATCATCCTTCGGCGTGTCGTGAGGGTGCGGCGACTGTGGGGCCGGTGCGGCGGGTGTCAGTGGGCTTCGCTTGGATGGCTCCGTGTCGGTGCATGAAGTGATCAAGCAGCTGCCCGCCATCGCGACGGTCCGCGATCGGTCCAGGACTCTGGCGATGTTGGATGCCGTTCTGAGCCCTGAGTGGGAGTGGAGGTACTACTCCTTCGATTCCGGCTGGTCGCCGGGCGAGGAGATGGCCTCGATGAGGGACGGCGCCGGCAACGACTACGCCATCGTGCTCTCAGCTGCTGGGGTGTATGCCCAGGCGTGCGACCACGAGTCGCCGATGTCGGCGCATCGCCTTTCGCCCCCAGAGCTCTGGCCGGGGCTCTTCGACTCGGTTCCTGATGTCTTTCGTCCCTATGTTGATGAGCCCGCCTTCGCTGACCACAACGGACTGCCCCGAGCGACCGTCTGCTTCTGGCGTGAGAGCTCCGATAGGCGTTGTCACGTTGTTGGGTGCGTGGGTGCCTGACGGCGCGTCGGGGCGTGGTGGGCTCGCGGTGCGGGCCTGTGTTCAGGCCATGGTGGGCAGGCTGGCGACTCCGGTGATCTGCTCCCAGATCGTGAAGCGGACGGTCATCTCGGCTCTGTAGTCGGTGGCGGTGAGCAGGTGGCGTCGGGGTCGGAAGTGGGGTGAGATGCCGCTGAACGCGGACAGGAACCGCTGGGCCCCGCCGGCGGAGCGGAAGCCTTTCATGGCGCGTTCGCGTTGCCGCGTGGGCTGGTGGCTGTTCTCGGCCCGGTTGTTCAGGCCCTTGTGGGAGCGGTGCTCGACGGAGGGCATGACCTCGCGGTGGGCCGCGCCGTAGGAGCGGAGCTTGTCGGTGACGAGCACCCTCGGCACTGTGCCGGTCTTCTTCAGGAGTTTGCGGAGGAATCGCCTGGCCGCGGCCTTGTCCCGGCGGTTCTGGACGAGGATGTCGAGGACGTTGCCGTCCTGGTCGACTGCCCGCCACAGGTACTTTTGCTCACCGTTGATCTTGATGAAGACCTCGTCCAGATGCCACTTGTCGCCGGGCCGGGCCTGTCGGCGGCGCAGCGCGTGGGCGTAGGCCTGCCCGAACTTCAGACACCATCGGCGGACCGTCTCATGCGAGACGATCACACTGCGCTGGAGCATCAGCTCCTCCACCTCGCGGAAGCTGAGCGGGAATCGGAAGTACAGCCACACGCAGTGGGAGATGACCTCAACCGGATACCGGTGACCCCTGTACGACGGCGACGCGCTCTCCACGGATGAGTCCCCCTCCGGCATGATCAACCCGAAGATCATCCCCAGCCAGCCAACGTGACAACGCCAACAGGACGTGTCCGACATCGCCGTACGGCTGTTCCTGGAGCGGGGCTTCGACGCGGTGTCCGTCGCAGAGGTCGCGGCGGCCGGGACCGTCTCCCACTCGGGGTGACCCTCCAGCGCACCGAGCCCCCGAAGATTGTACAGCCACTGCCCCACCGGCCGGTCCAGCATTGTCGCGGACCGGGGCGCGCACAGCGTCCAGTGCTCTCAACGCACCACCCACGGGTGATCATGTGGTCGTGGAGGCACAGGTGCGTGACTACGGGTTCTCGCCGTCTCAGCAGGATGAGATCTGGAGACGCTGGCGCGAGGGGCAGTCCTTCAGCTTGATGGGGCGGGCGCTTACTCCACGACGGTGGCAGGCGCCGTTCCCGCAGCGGATGAGAAAACATGTTGGCTGGCTGCTGGCGAGCTGCGACGATGCGTCTGTTTCTCAGGCGGAGGACATTTGTTCGTTTTCGTGTGTGCGGGATGCGGCGCCGAGTTGACCACCTCGCTGTCCCAGGTCTCACTGCCAGTCCACGCCCGTCAGAAGTACGGGAATGGGGCCCAGCTTCCGGTGCTCATGGAGTCCGGGACGTTTGCCGTGGACCCGGACCCCTGGGGAGGGCCGTGGCGGATGTGGGACGAGATCGATCCGGGCGAGGCGGAGGCACGCGGCATCTACGCGCCGGTCTACGCCCTGTCCGACAGCACGCCCGGGGCGAGTGTCATCGCGCCCGGTGATATCCGTGGAACCCGGCTGATTCCTGAGAAGCGCGGCGGTGCCTGCTGCGGCCTCGACGGAGCCGACGGGCCCAACATGGCCTGTAAGGCGTGCGACCTCCCCGTGGCGACCAGGGTCGACGACTGCTCGCTCTGGCAGGCGGTGCGGCTCAGCTCGGACGCCGTGCGCCGCGTCCCCGTTGACGGTATCCACGCTGCGCCCCTCTCCTGGGCGGAGCTGGCAGAGAAGGGGGAGAAAACGCCCCCGTTCGAGCCGATTGCCACGTGGGGAGGACGGTTGGGGTCGAACCACTACTGGTCGTGGAGCCCGCAGTGGGAGGCGGCAGCCGGCCAGGCGCTCGCCCACCTGCTGGTTGCCTCCCAAGGGCAGCCGGTGAAGGTCCCGGGCGGTCTGACGGCGGACGTTTTCCAACGCGCGCTCGACGCCCTGCTGCCAGCAGGCCCCCCGAAGCGGCGCGCCGTCCTGGCTGGACCGGGACAGCCCTCCCCGGACGCGGGCGTCGACATCCTTCTCGTACCGGTCCATCCCCAGACAGGTCAAACCTGGACCCCCGCCAGCCCGACTGCGTCGGCATACCTGGTGCCCCTGCCGCTGAGGGTGTGGCTGTGGCTGGTCTCTCCCCAGCCGTACTTGCCGGTTCCCGCGTCAGGCCGCATACCCCAAGACGTACTCCGCGACGACCCGCTCCCGCCGCGCCCCAACTACCTGTTCCGGGCCGACCGGGGAACGTTCCAGCACACCTTGGTCCGGCTACCAGCCGTGCGCAGCCCGTGGCTGCGCACAATCCTCGAGAACCTCACGCAGGGCACCTCGGCCGACCTCTTCTAGTGCCGCATCAGGCAACGTTCGCCCTGTGATGAGGCGTCACTGTATTGCTGCGCTGGGCGGTACCGGACCGTCAGAATGATCACGTGGCTGA